>JAGQPY010000009.1 GCA_020426485.1 Planctomycetaceae bacterium | reverse complement strand
TGCGACCAGTTTCCGCAGGAAAACGAACGTAGCAGAAGTCGCGGGACTTCTAAGAACATGGCCCAGCTGCCGAATTCTCGTGAATTTGGCTACGAAATCTCCTCACGGCATTGAGCAGGACCCCGGTGTCATGCCTGTCAGGAAGTGTGTCTGTCCCGGTTTTGATCAATCCAACCGAATCGGTGACCATCGTTTGAGGACGAGGCCGCCGAGACCGCATCGGCGCGTCAGTGGATCCGCCTCCCGCAGCCAGCTACGCCAACGAGTCAAGGACGAGGTTCCTGCTGAACAGAGTGAGTCCATCGGCCATCTTTCGAAGATGTGTAGGTGTCGCCTGTGACTGTAATGGCCGTCATGACGATTCCGTCGTCTCGAAGGTCGACAATGGTGTTCGAGTCGCCATCACCTGAAGGAACGGTGACTGCTTCCCATTCGGCCCAATCATTCGGACGATCCTCAAGCCGAAACAACTCCCCGTCTTTGCTCAGGACGTGCAGTTTGCTGCCGGGAACAGCGGCCATCATCAGGATCTCTTCATTGAGCAACGGCCCTCGGTCGAGGTGAGTCCAGCTGACAGCTGAAGGATTCGGAGAATCGTTCAGCCTCAGAACGACATGGTTGTCGCGAAGAACGTAGAGTGATTCTTTCGAAGTGGCCACGTCTTCAACGGACCATGATTCCGGTGACAGCGGCCGACCACTCTTGTAAATCTTCCTGTCAGAACGCAACTGGTAAAGTCGCGGCGTTGGTTTTCCAAAGAACGACCTGCGTGCCGCATCCCGTACCTGAACCGTGATCGGCGGGGCACGGCGAATTTCCAGCACGTACGCTTCTGAACACCAGTGCTGATCATTGATCATTTCAAACTCGCGTTCGTCGACCTGACAGAAGCCGCCATCTTTCCAGTCAGTCCCATAGGAGTTCATCACCAGAACGGTTCGACTCTTCCGGTCATAGCCGACTGCACAGACGGCATGCCGATTCTGTTTACCACCCGGTGTCCATCGGTATGGCTGGGTGCCGACGGCTTTGGAATGAAAAGTGTCATCCAGGAAGATGGCCATCATCACCGGATAGCCATCTGCCAGAAAGTGACGTATGTCGTCCAGATTGTCGGCCCGGAAAAGCTGGCCGGCGCGCAGTGCTTCTGCTTCGTTGTCCGCTCGTTCGGATCGTTTCGCGGAATTCCATGGCATGGTCGCCAGCGAAGCACATCCGCTCTGCTGAGCGTACTGAGCCGCCTTTACGACGTTTAAGGCCTCGCCATTGGGAGCCATCTTTGAATAGAGGTAGGCCGGATTGAAGGTGTCCACGTCGCGACCGGTATACTTTTGATATCCGCGTTCCTGACTGATCTGGCACGAATACGATGTGTAGGCAATCGCCCATGCAACGCAGTCGTTCTTGTGTTGTACGCCGGGGACAGGCAGAAACGGCCTCAGATCAACGGACTCCGGAAGCTCGCCGGAATTCGCATTCGTCTGAGCGACCTCGCCTTCTGCGGAAGCCGAATCGGATTCCGGCAGCGGAGTGCCCGACTGAAGAACGGTGAAGCTCATCCGTCGAACAGAACGAAACTGGTCGCCCGCGTTCGATATTTCCTGCCTGGTGTGAAGGAATTCCGCACGCGTCGGAATGTTTTCGTAGACCTCGCGATCGGTCGGCAACAATCCCTGGGCGCGAACGCACGCAGTGGACAGCAGGAAAAGGAAGATCAGAAGTGGTGTTCGTAACTGACAGCTCAAACAGTTCAACAGGAGACTCCTGACAAGGGCTTCGCGCTTCACCGGTGGTGGGCCCGCCATTAGAAAAGGCCGTTCTTTCGCTCCGAGAAGCTCCCGCCGATCGTCTTGTTCCCGTGAACTCAGGCTGCCGCGGAACCGCGCGCATCTTTCTGAGTCGGACTTTGACCATCGGATGGAGCTGCTCTGATCCGCAGACATGACACTTTCGACTGACGGACCAGGTTTGTATGAAAGCCGAAAGATCATGGTAATACAACACGTGGCTGAGAACAAAAATGCTCCCCGGTTTCCACACTCAGGTGTGGACACGCCATTCGCCTGTGACCAATTCCCACGCGAATGTTCCGAAATGAAGATTGCCTTGTGCCGAAACGCAGGGTAGTTTCGACATCGACCGGCAACCAAACATTTCGTAAAGGCACAACGTGAGTACAAACGAAGAGCGAATTCGCATCATGCTGCTTTCCGGAACCGTGTCGATTCCGCCACGGCTTCCCGACCTGGCGGACGTCTCCTTCAGGTCGCTTGGATCTCAGATTGTCGTCGAGGCGGCTCAGGAACTGTCACCCCGCACAACCATTCGGCGAACGTTCTTCTCCAACGAGGTCATGGCAGTCTTCATTCCGAGCGACAGCACGGCCGTTGACCTGACCAAAGGCGAGTATCTGACCGGAGAAAAGCTGGAAGCCAAAGCCCTGTCGCTTCTGGACAAGGGGTCTATTCAGGGAATTGTCTACGTTCGCGAACATGCTCAATCCATTCTGGAACTTTCTGCCGGACTGACGGCTGCGGAAAGTGCCGAATTCTATCCGCCGCTGCCGACGGATCGTTCCGTGAATCATTACGACATGAATCCCGGCGGATCTCGACTGGGTGACGTGGGCTGCCCGTGGTAAGGACTGTCGAGAACGGAAGCTGACCAATCCGAAACGGCACAGACAGGAATGTCTGTGCCACCTGACGCTGATCGGACTTGTCAGGCCCCAGCCTGACCTGCGAACTCAGCATTCTGCTGATTCTCAACGTGGATTATGAACAACCTTCCCACAGAGATCGATCTGGCCATTCTGTCGCGTGATGAGTCACCGCTGCGCCATGACGTTCTGGCGGCGGTTCGTGGTCAGAGAAATGTGCGCGTGCGGATTCATCGCGTGATCGGACGGCGGTTAGCTCAGGATGTCAATCGCTGGCAGACGATTGTTCGAGCTCGCAATGAAGCTCTCCGGAAAGCTCAGTCTCCGTGGCTGATGTTTCTGGATGACGATGTGGTGCTGGCCCAGGACTGCGTCGCGCGGCTGCAGCACGCTCTGGAAGCTCGACCGGAATATGCCGGACTGGCAGCAGACTACAACGGTGAACAGTCGTGGCGACGATTCACGCCTCACGTTGGCATGGGCGCGACGTTGTTTCGGCGATCTGTTCTGCAGCGGACTGGATTTCGATGGGAAGCGGGTCGGTGCGAATGTCTCTGCTGCTGCGATGACCTGCGAAGACAGGGTTTCCGGATTGAATACCTGCCCGGCGCGCGAGCTCAGCATTTGCGGGTTCGAAACGGTCACGGCGGTCGTGCCGCCTCAGGGCAGCCTTCTGCGTTCTGCGGCTGTGAATGTGACAGCAACCTGAGTCGGACGATGCTGAAAAGTCCCGCTGCGCTGCCGCAGACGGAACTGTCGACGGCCGGAAAGCCAACCGTCGCCGCCGATGCGTCCGGACAAACGGATGAAGATCCTCGGTCACTGGCGGTTCGCGCCAGAATCATGGTGGCGTTCGACCGTCGCGACGTTGGCCGGTTTCGAAAAGCCTTTCTGGCATCCCTGCGAAGCTTTTCCAACGTGTCGCAGGTGATTGTTGTCGGGTATGGTCTGTATCCCAGCGAATCGCGGTTGCTGTCCGGCTTGCCGGGTGTGCATGTCGTCAATCGACCGGCCAATGGTCAGATGGCTCCGGTGCGACGGCTGGCCGACTTCGGTCAGATTGTCAGTCAGATGGAACCGGACACTCCGGTGGCTTATTGGGACGCAGCGGACGTGATCTTTCAGGGAAGCCTGAATCCGCTGTGGGAACTGACGCAGCAGCATCCGGATCGACTGCTGGCGGTCCGAGAACCTCGCGGATATCCGGGCAATGCGGCCATCACCGGTTGGACTCGCACCATCTCCGACCGCCGAATGGCATCGAAGGCGTTCCATTTGTTTGCGTCCAATCCCTTCCTGAACAGCGGCTTCGCTGCGGGAACAGCGGCGGTGATGGCCCGCTACTTTCGGGAAGCAGGCAGACTGCGTCATTCGCCGGAACTGAAGGGAACGAGTGACTGGGGAGACCAGTCGGCATTGAATCTGTACTGCCACTCGGATCCGAATCGGTGGATTGAAGTTTCGGAAGCATGGAATTTCTGCGTTCACGATCGCCCGGTGGGCAGTGTGTTTCTCACACCGGACGGATTTGTGCGCACGCACCAGGGAACGCCCATTCGAGTTGTTCACGGCAACGCTCGGTCTTTGACGAAGTTGGCCATAATTCGCTGACTCGCTTTTCAAAGTCGACGTCAGATGAGAAGTTATCCTGCGTGGGCCGTGCCCATACCCGTGACTGTGGTCTGCATGACAGGCTCGCGCCTGACGCAATCGTCGGAAGTGGCGGACCGGAGCCAGAGCTGCGAAGTGACGTGTGCTGTTATGCAGGAAGAGCCCTTTTCGAAACCTGAACTGTCTGCGGTTCGGAAACCGAGATGACAAACTTTGACCCCGGAGAAAAAACCAGGCTGGCGCAAAGCAGTCAAGATCTCTCTGCCGATCCCAACATCGACGTTGGGTTGAGCTTTCCCGCAGATGAGCCTCTGCCGACGACGGTCGGACGTTACTCCATCGTGAAACCTCTGGGGCGCGGCGGCTTTGGTGCCGTTTATCTGGCCAGAGATGCCGAACTGGATCGGCTGGTGGCCATCAAAGTGCCTCACGGAGATCTTTCGGCCGAAACTCTGCGTCAGTATCGTGACGAAGCGCGGCTGGTGGCCAGTCTTGACCACGAACACATTGTTCCTGTCTTCGACGTCGGTCAGTGCGATCAAATCCCGATCTACATTGTTTCGAAGTACATCGACGGCGCCACTCTTCGACAGCGGATTCAGGACCGCCCCTTTGACCAGTGGGAATCCGCTCGGCTGATCGCGATCATCGCGTCGGCCCTGCATTACGCTCACACAAAAGGTGTCATTCATCGCGATGTGAAACCCGGCAACATTATGCTGGGAGTCGATGACAAACCGTTTCTGCTGGACTTCGGTCTGGCTCTGCGCGACGGTGCGGTTTCAGAAGCCATCCTTCTGGCGGGCACGCCTGCTTATATGAGTCCCGAGCAGGCTCGAGGTGAAGGACATCGCGTGGATGGCCGCAGCGATATCTTCAGCCTGAGTGTCGTTCTGTACCTGATGCTGACCGGACAGAAGCCGTTTCAGGGGCAGAACAAAACGGAAGTTCTGGAACAGATCATTCGTCGCGATGCCCGGCCGCTGAGGCAGATCAATGACCGGGTCTCACGCGAACTCGAACGCATCTGCATGAGAGCCATGGAGAAGCGAGCGTCTGATCGCTACTCAACGGCGAAGGACTTTGCGGACGACCTGGAATACTTTCTGAGCAGAAACCAGTCCGCCGGTCAGCGTCCGGAGATGGAAGGATCTTTTGTCTCCACCGATGTCGGGCCCGATTTCCGCAGCGGTGCCGGTGGAAGATCATCACCCAGCGCAGGAACGGAAACCGCAACAGCAACAGAAACCGCCCCCATCGTTCCTCGCGGGCTGCGTTCTTTTGGCCCGGATGACGCGGACTTTTTCCTGAGTCTGCTCCCCGGGCCGCGTGACCGCGACGGGCTTCCCGACAGCATTCGATTCTGGAAGTCGCGCATTGAAGATTTCAACATTGAGGCGACGTTTTCAGTGGGTCTGCTGTGTGGTCCGTCCGGCTGTGGAAAATCCAGTCTGGTGAAGGCCGGGCTGCTGCCGCAACTGGCGCGACACGTGAAGTCTGTGTACGTGGAATCAACGCGAGAAGGCACGGAAGCCCGCCTGCTGGCGGCGCTGAAACGCCAGTACCTCGATCTGGGTGAACGAGACCTTGTTGGTTCGCTCACCGCAATCAGGCAGGGATCAATCACAGACTGTGACGAAAAACTTCTGATCGTGCTGGACCAGTTTGAACAATGGCTGCATGGTCCGCAAAACTCGGAGGAGGCGGAACTGATTCGAGCCCTTCGACAGTGCGAAGGCAGTCGGGTTCAGTGTCTGCTGCTGGTTCGAGACGACTTCTGGATGTCCATGACCCGCTTCATGAAAGCACTGGAAATCCGTATCGTCGAAGGACGCAATTCCGCGACTGTTGACCTGTTCGACAGATACCACGCCGAAAAAATTCTGAAGGCTTTCGGACAGGCCTTCGGCAGGCTGCCGACAACATCCAGCCAGATCACACCCGATCAGCAACTGTTCCTTCAGCATTCCGTCGAATCGCTCAGCGAAGACGGACGCGTCATCTGTGTTCATCTGGCCGTATTCGCGGAAATGATGAAGAGCCGCCCGTGGGCCGTTTCAACGCTGCGCAGTGTTGGTGGCTCGAAAGGGCTGGGAGTGACGTTTCTGGAAGACACTTTCAACGGGGCGTCCACCTCTCCGGAGCGTCGATTCCATCAGCAATCTGCCCGAGCCATTCTGCAGTGTCTGCTGCCGGAAACGGGTTCCAATCTGAAGGGAGCTCGACGGTCGGAAGACGAACTGCTGAAAGCCTGCGGCTATGAACACCGCCGGAACGACTTTGAAGATGTCATCAACATTCTGGATACATCGCTCAAACTGATTTCCCCCACAGACTCACCCGACAACGATGGCGCCTTTGAGCCCGCAGCGACGGAAACCGAAGCGACGAAGAATGAATCCCGAGCTCGTTATTATCAACTGGCTCACGATTATCTCGTGCCTTCGATTCGCGATTGGCTCAATCAGAAGCAGCAGGAAACGCGACGCGGGCGAGCACAACTGGTGTTGTCGCGTCGTGCTGAACTCTGGAAGGCTCGTCCGGAAAGTCGGCAGCTTCCCAGTCTCATTGAATGGATCCGCATTTCGGTACTCACCGACCGTCCTGACTGGTCCGACAGTCAGCGTCAGATGATGTCAGCGGCGTCCGTGGTTCACGGCCGCAATCTGGCTCTGGCAGCCGTGCTGCTGGCCGCCGTTCTGGGAGTCCTGCAGTTCGGCCGAACGCTCACCGCTCAGCGCCACCGGCATGAACTCGCTCAGGCCGGCGTCACCGCGCTGTTGTCGGCGGACGTTGGTGAAGTTCCCCAGATGATCACGGATCTGAATCGAATGAATGTCGATTCGACCCCGCTGCTCAAAGACCGGTTTCGCGAAGCCTCCGACGGAAGTCGGGAACAACTACTGTCTTCACTGGCGCTGCTTCCCGAAGATTCGTCTCAAACAGACTTTCTGCTGGAACAGGTTGAACACAAATCGCCGTCCGAAGTGCGACTGATTGGAGACTGCCTCGCCGAATACAATTCCACCTGCGCTGCAGTGCTGTGGGAGCGAGCAGATAATTCCCGGCAATCCGACAATGCACGTTTTCGAACGCTCGCAGTGCTTGGGCGAATTGATTCGGGAAACTCTCAATGGTCCCGCAAGGCTGAATTTGTTGCCGATCAGCTGACAAACATCTCGCCGCTTTCGGTGGCTCTGGAATGGGCGAATACGCTGAAACCTGTGAAGGCCGAGCTGATCGATCCACTGTCGAGGTGCTTTCGGGATTTGTCGGAAACTCCGCATCACCGAAACGTCGCCATCAACCTGCTGGCCGACTACGCCGGCGACGACCCACTGGAACTTGTTGAACTGATCGCAGCAAGTGATGCAGAACACTTCGCGGTACTGTTGCCGATCCTGCAGCCGTTCCGCGAAACGGTAATCGATGAAGTCCGCCAAAGAATGACGCGGTCTTTCGTGGGATCGTGGCCGGAATCTGTCATCGAACAGGCACCAGTGCCGGAAGGATTCAGGCAGACAATCGAGGCGGCCGGAGGATTTCTCGCACAGCATTCAGCAATGGTGCAGACACTGCCGCTGAGTCAGTTTCATGAACTGGCAAAGCAGATCCGGTCGGCCGGATATCGTCCAGTGCGGCTTCGCCCGTTCGTTCAGGGGCAGAACATTCTTGTCGCCTGCGTCTGGACTCGCGACGGACTGAACTGGAAAATCGAAGACGGCACAACCGCCGAAGCTCTGCGAGAAAAAGACGCTCAGCATCGCACTCAGCAGATGCTTCCCGTGGATGTCAGCCACTATCGAGTAACGTCTGCAGACGGAGCCGTGTCGGACCGGTATGCCGCTGTCTGGTGTGAACGCCGGGACGACATCAACGACGCGGGCATGTACGTTCATGTGACAGAAGATCAGCACATCGCTGCCTGGCAACCGTTCATCAGCGACAACTTTTCCGTCCAGACCAACCTGAAGATTCAGGATGCCGCGGGTGTCGATCGATACAGTTCCGTCCGATGGAAGCTGTGGCACCAACCGCGGGTGACCGATGTCTGGGCCGACCATTTAAACGACTATGAACTGAAGCTCACTGTGTCGGGTACGCAGCGGGATGTCCGAGTCACTCCGCAGTTTGCCGGCGCTTCTCAGATGTCGGTCTACGCGGCTGTCTGGTGGGATGGAACGGAGTTTGAAACTCAGGAGCTTCACGGCCTGACGCCTGCCGAACAGCTGACGCAGGGCAACGAACTGCTGCGCAACGGCTATCGGCCATGGTCAGTTTCTGTGCTGGAAGTGAACGACGCTCTGCAGGCCGCCTCCGTGTGGGCTCGCCCGCTGGATGAAGCTGGTCATGACCGGTTTGCTGCTGAACAGGCCAACCTGGCGCTGACTCTGTTCATGCTTTCCGCAGAAGATGATCTCTGGCCGCTGCTTCAACACACCGACGACAATCGACTTCGCAGCCTGCTGATCGATCAGCTGTCCGAATACAACTGTTCGTCCGGTCCTCTGCTGGATCGTCTTTCACAGGAAACAGAGACGTCTGTTCGCCGAGCACTCCTGTTGGCGCTGGCGGAATATGACTCGGTACAATTCACAGCGGCGGACCGCGATGAACTTTTCAGCGCGGTGAGTGTGCTGATGCATGATGCGGATCCGGGAATTCGTTCGGCCTGTGAACTGATCGCCCAACGCCATCTGCCAGGAAAATCTTTTGAAGCGTCTGCCCAGACAGCCGATGCCTCTTCTGCCGGTTGGTATGTTCAGGAAGAGGGACACACGCTGGCTCTGATTCACGGGCCGGTGGAGTTTTCCATGGGCTCAATTCCGCAAACTCAGGGCCGAGACAACTTTCGGGAAACACGACACCGTGTGCGAATTCCTCGCAGCTTTGCCGTGGCGACTCGAGAAGTCAGCATCGAACAGTTTCAGAGATTTCAACCCGACTTCGACTTCGCCGATGATCTCAGCCGCCACCGAGACTGTCCGGTGAACTGCACATCCTGGTACGATGCTGCTCGGTACTGCCGCTGGCTCAGCGAACAGGAAGGCATCCCTGAAGAACAAATGTGCTTTCCCGAAATCGCCGACATCCGTCCCGGGATGACTTTGCCGAAAGATTATCTGTCTCGAACAGGATACAGGCTGCCCACCGAAGCCGAATGGGAATATGCATGTCGAGCAGGTGCGACCACGGAACGTTCCTTCGGCCAGACAGAACTGCTGATCGACCGCTACGCATGGACAAATCGAAACTCACGCCGGAACGGTGTCTACCAGCTGATGCCGGTGGGCACGCTGCTGCCCAATGATCTTGGAATGTTTGACATGCTGGGCAACGTCATGGAATGGTGCATCGATCCGGAATCCAGCTACCCGGATCCCGGAACTCAGCAGATCGTCACTGATGCGGAAACAGATCTGCCGGTCAACGACAGCCGACACCGCCCCGCCCGAGGCGGCGCGTTCCTCTATCAGCCCGGCGATGCTCGAGCCTCTCACCGCAACAACTCGGCCCCCCCATCATTCGGCAACACCCCTCCAGCCCCCTACCGAGGCTTCCGAATCGCCAGAACCCTGCCCAGCGACAGGTGATAAGCTGAAGTCAATTGTCACGGGGACAATCGTGCCTGCTTCACGACGGAGACGAATCAGAAACCTCGAACGTGTCGGCTGAAGACAGTTCTTCGGAATCACGATGAGCGCTGGGATCAACATTCAGTTCCGGCGTCAACACGGGCGATGCATCCATGCCTTCCGCACCCATGAGTTCCACCACGCGTTCCAGAGCACGCAGCAATTCGACTCGTTCGACTTCCGGCAGGTGATTCAGTCGTCGCAGAAACTGTTCATGCAACGGCGTCGGCAGGTCGTCGATTCTTTGCTGACCAGTCTCCGTCAGCACGATGCACACTTTGCGACGATCACGGCTGGTGCGAGTTCGAACTACGTAGCCAGCCGACTCCAGCCGATCCAGAATCCGAGAGACCGTCGGTGCGGAAAGCTGCACGGCCTGGGCAATCCCGGCCACGGTCACTTCTCCCTGACCGGAAAACTCGGAGACCGTCTTCAACACCAGCATCTGCGGCACGCTCACTCCGCTGTGTCGGCTGACCTGACGGGAATGTTGAGACGTGCGGCGAATGATACGCCGAATGGCTCGCAGAATCTGAAAGTCGATCGTGTCTTCCGGTGTCATCGTGGAAGTCTCCCCGGACGGAACGACGACATCAAGTCGAAACCCGATCTTCGGTCTCCGCCGGAAAGAATCCGGCGACGTCAGATCATAGATCGATTCGGTCCAACAGGCCGCATTGAACGCGGTCCCCGGCTCTGAACGATGCTCCGCTGAAGCGGTCATTGGTTAAGTGGCTGGACACTGCGTTCCGCGAGGTATTCCGGGCGAGGTGGCTGGTCGCAGAATGGGTTTTCCAGAGTATTCTGCAGGCTGTTGTAGACAGCAAACAGGTTGACTCGCGGCACCGGACTCAGGTTGCCACTGGAAGCATGCATCACATTGCAGTCGAAGAACACCACAGAACCAGCGGGCCCTTTCGGAGCCACAATCTCGCGGTCGCTTAACAGAAACTGCAGCGCGTCTCGGGACGGTACTCCATACTGCTGCCGCTGCAGCGATTTCAGGTAGTGGTTTTCAGGCGTCTTTCCTGCACAGCGAACGTACACATCCTGAGACCCCGGGATCAGCATCAATGGGCCGTTGAACTCGTTGCTCTCCGTCAGAAACAACGACACACTCAGCGCGCGCATGCGAGGCATCCCGTCTTCCACGTGCCATGTTTCGAAATCGGAATGCCAGAAGAATTCCCGGCCGTCCAGAGCCGGTTTGTAATTGATGCGAGACTGATGGATATAGACGTCGGTTCCGATCAACTGCCGCACACGGTCCAGCAGGCGTTCGTCGGCGAATGTGCTTTCAAAAATCTGGCTGTTGCGATGAAGTCGAAAGATGGACCGCACGACATCCGAATCCGGTTCGCGAATCAGCCCCGGCCTGTCCGACGGCCAGCGCTCCGCAACAGACTGAGCTTCCTGTAACAGGCGGTCTGTTTCCTCCTGACGGAACAAACCCGGAACGAACAAAAAACCGTTCTGGCGATAGCTCCAGACTTCGTCTGTGGTGAGTGGACCCGGCTGATCGGAAGCAACCGGGTCTACTCGCGGAGCTGCTTCCCAGATGTCGGCAACGCGGGAACGGTAGGGATCAGCAACTTTTGAATCGGCGGACATGAAATATGAACCTGAATCATCAAGAACGGCGGGAAGGCTTCAACTGGACGGTGTCAGCAGCGGATACACACCGTGTTCGTCGTGCGTTTCCGGGCCCACCAGCGGAGGATTGAACACGCAGATCATGCGCATCTGCTGTTCGGCTTTCAGGACATGGCGTTCGTGACCATTGAGCGCGTAAAGAGTGCCGGCTTCGATCAGGTGAATCTGATCATCCGTCAGGTCGTGCAGAGTACCGCGGCCTTCCACACAGTAAACCGCCTCCAGATGATTCTGATAGTGCATCTCCGTCGTCGTACCGGCGTGGATGATGGTGTCGTGCATCGAAAATCCCATGCCGTCCTGATGCAGTAATAGCCGTCGGCTGGTCCAGGTGGCGGCGCGGGTTTCTCGTTCCGTGCCCGCCAGGTCATTCAGTTGGCGAATTATCATGTTTCTCTCGTCAGGGGTTCCCCATTGTCCGATCGTTTCAACAGTGTTCGATGGTTCAAACGGCCGTTGGATGAAGAGTCTCTCAATTCAGAACCAGTGCCGGCTTTGAAAGAACGGCGGCTGTGCTGTCGGCCAGGATCGAGAGCCCTTCGGAAAGTTCGGCCTCCGAAATCGTCAGCGGTGGCAGAGTCTTGATCACCTCATCGTTCGGACCGGCCGTTTCGATGATCAGCCCCCGCTGGAAGGCTTCCCGCGATACGGCGGCGGCGATGGCAGGGTTCTCAAAGCGAATTCCCTGAATCATGCCACGACCTCGAACCTCGGCATCACATTCCGACGCGATGTCCAGCAGAGCATCACGAACAATCCGTGCATCGCGGTGAACTTTCCGATGAAGTATGTCGTCCGCCCAGAATTCCTTCAGAGCCGCGGTGGCCGTAACAAAAGCCGCGTTGTGGCCTCGAAACGTTCCATTGTGCTCACCCGGGCTGAATGCGTCATATTTCGGCTTCATCAGCGTCAACGACAGAGGCAGGCCAAATCCCGACAACGACTTGGACAGGCAAACAATATCCGGATCCAGATCGAATGGTTCGAAACTGAAGTACGGACCCGTCCTGCCACAACCCACCTGAATGTCATCAATGATGACCAGGACGTCGTATTGTCGAGCCAGACGGACCAGTGACTGCAGCCATCCGCGAGTCGCCACGTTGACGCCACCTTCGGCCTGAACGGTTTCCAGAATGAAGGCGGCCGGCAGATCCATGCCGCTGCTGGAATCTTCCAGGAACCGTTTCAACGCATCGATAGTGTCGGCATCTGTTCCCAGATAGTCGCAATAGGGCATATGCGACACATGATTCAGCGGAACACCGGCGCCGGCTCGCTTACCGCCGTTGCCGGTCAGAGCCAGAGATCCCAATGTCATGCCGTGAAATCCGTTGGTGAACGAAACCACGTTGTGACGGCCGGTGACTTTGCGAGCCAGCTTCAGAGCGGCCTCCACGGCGTTTGTCCCGGTCGGCCCCGGAAACATGATCTTGTAGTCCATGTCCCGCGGCTTCAGCACGATGTCTCGAAATGTGGTTAGAAATTCCTGCTTGGCGCTGGTTGCCATGTCCAGAGCATGAACGACGCCGTCCTGCATCAGATAGTCAATCAGGGCCTGCTTCAGCACCGGATGATTGTGCCCGTAATTCAACGCGCCTGCTCCGGCGAAGAAGTCGATGTAGGAATCGCCGGATTCATTCCATTGTCGCGCGCCTCGGGCCGTGCGAAAGATTGTGGGAAAGGAGCGACAGTAGCCTCGCACCTGGCTTTCAAGTTCTTCGAAGATTTTCATAGACCAGCTTTGCTGTATGGGAAGGAAACGTAGAAGGTGAGGAGTCGCGGAGGTCCGCTGACTCAAACAGCGGTTGACGGCGGGAACGGTCCCAGTCGAATGATTGGCTCTGCGGCATGCTGTCCGTCGGGAAACAGTTCCGCCGAAAAACCATCCGCCGCGCTTTCATGCAGGGGGACATGCATGGCTGAGGCAAGGCTCTGAAACAACTTTCGGGAAGCCGGATTGTCCGCCGCAACAGTGGCTTCGACGAAATCGACCGGCGTTTCGGCGCGTGCTCGCTGCACGACACGGTCCAGTAAAGCGCTGCCGATTCGACGACCCCGCCAATCTGCAGCCACACCAATTTGCCACACAAACAGCGTTCGCGAATTCTCCGGCCGCCGATAGCCGGTCACGAAACCAACAATTATGGATCCGACGGTGGCAACCAGACATGTCTTCGCGAAGTCACGGCACAGCAGCAGGTAGACGTACGCTGAGTTGCAGTCCAGAACTCCGGAGTCGCGAACCAAACGCCAGATTCCCGACGCATCCTCAACCGTCGGCGGTCGATACGTGATGGTTTCGTTCGGACTCAAACTCTGTTGCTCTTGAAGAAAGGAGAAAGGGGGTCAGGAGTCTTTTTCAGCCCATCGCTTTCACTATGGAATCAATGAGCACCCTGCGACTTCATGATTGACACGGAAAGTGGTTTCAATTGAAATAGTTAGCGCAGCAATAATTGTGGTTGAAATCATAAGGTGAACGTCAACGGGGTCAACCCCGATCGGGAAAAAGTTGCCCTCCATGACAACGGTGATTGCAAGTTTTCTAGTGTTTCTACTGATCTTTGTGGTCATCGGGGTTTCGTCAGCCCGTCGCAGTCGAAGCACCACTCAGGATTATCTGCTGGCTGGTCGCAGCATTCCGCCGTGGCTGGCCGCGCTGTCTGCCGTGGCCACGAACAACAGCGGGTTCATGTTCATTGGGCAAATTGCTTACACCTACCGAGTGGGCATTGAATCGGTGTGGATGATGGTGGGCTGGGTGGCCGGTGATCTGGTGGCCTGGCTGACCGTTCACCCGCGTGTTCGCGAGCACTCAGAAACCGACGATGCCAGCACGATTCCGGCTCTGCTGGGGCGAGACGAAAACGGGCCTCGCCGCATCATTGTCGTACTGGCGGGACTGCTGACCTTCATTCTTCTGGGCGTTTACGCCGCCGCACAACTCAAGGCGGGAAGCACGGCTCTGCAGACTCTGTTCGGCTGGGACCCACGACTGGGAGCCGTCATCGGAGCCATCATCGTGGTGGTGTATTGTTTTTCCGGAGGCATTCGAGCGTCCATCTGGACCGATGCGGCTCAATCCGTCGTCATGCTGGGAGCCATGGCCACACTCTTGATCGCCGCCGGCCTTCAAGTGGGTTCACCCATGGATGTCTGGGAAAACCTGAAAGCGCAGGATCCTCAACTGGTTGACCCGATTCCTCGCAATCTGAAATTCGGCTTTGC
Source organism: Planctomycetaceae bacterium (assembly GCA_020426485.1). Lineage (GTDB taxonomy): Bacteria > Planctomycetota > Planctomycetia > Planctomycetales > Planctomycetaceae > JAGQPY01. Next base: position 23,497 of record JAGQPY010000009.1, on the reverse strand, counting down.
GTTGTATCTGCTGGGCATGGCTTTTGGCGGATTCGGTGCCATCGGGCAGCCTCACATTCTGGTTCGCTTCATGACGATTCGGTCGGTCGACGAAATCCGTCGAGCTCGACAGATTTACTTTGCGTGGTTCATTCCGTTCTTTCTTGCCAGCATTTCCGTCGGACTCTACGCGCGAGCCCTGATGCCGGATCTGCTGACCACGGCGGAGGCCACCGGTCAGAGCGTCGCACAGGCCACGGAGCTGGCGATGCCGGAGATGGCTCGACGGCTGCTTCCCGAACTTCTGATCGGGCTGACTCTGGCCGGACTGTTTTCCGCAACGATGTCGACGGCGGATTCACAGATTCTGGTGTGCTCGGGAGCCATCACGCAGGACATCAATCCGAAGTGGAAAGATTCTTACATCGCTTCAAAACTGGCCACAATTGCCGTCACCCTGGTCGCTCTGCTGATTGCATTGTTTGCCGGCCAGGGTGTCTTTGCTCTGGTGCTGATTGCATGGTCAGCTCTGGGCGCCGGAATCGGACCGCCGTTGATGCTGCGGTTGCTGCATGTTCCGCTGACATCGCTGACCATCATTCTGATGATGACGGCGGGAGTCACCGCCGTCGTTGCCTGGAATCTGCTGGGCTACGACGCCGATGTCTTCAAACTGCTTCCGGGGATGGTGGCTTCGTTTCTGATGTGGCCCATTGGCCAGCTCATGTCCCATCTGGTGTCGCAGACTGACGTCAACTCTGCTCCGGATCACTGATGAAAGCGGGCGGTGCAAACGACGGGCCGGACCACGTTGCAGATTCCGGAAGAACTGACAACCGCCCCCGTCCCCGGTCTTCCACGTGCTGACCCGGACGACTCTTCCGGTCAGAATTACGGCCGTGAATCGTCTGCGCTGGCTGTTTTCAGTGCCGAAGTCCCGGTAACATGTGGTTCGTTGCTTCGGTGTGTGACACCGCAGGATGCTGAACCGATGCACGATCCGTTGACCCCGGGATTCCGTTTGTCGAATGCGTGTTTGAGCACTCGGTCGGAGCTTTCCGGCCTCAGTGAAAAGCCACTTTCTCTGCCAGAACCGCGGATCAGAGTCACATCAGAAACGGACGCGGCGAAACACCGTGACGTTGACACACGGTGAAGTCGAAACATCAGTGAAACAGTCGTCTTTTGGAGATTCAGCATGGGTCGAATGAGTCTGGTTGCGATGTTCATCGCGGTGCTTGCGTCGAATTCCTCCGTGATCGCTCTGGGCGACGCGGCTACGGATGCCACATCGATTCTGAAGGAATCGGGGTTTTCCGGAGGCTTCATCGTTCACCTGAACTGTGGCGACGGCAAACTGACCGCGGCCCTGAAGCAGAACGATGCGACTCAGATTCACGGACTGGATCGCGATGCGGCCAATGTCCAGGCGGCTCGGCAGACGATTCAGCAGGCCGGTGTTTACGGCGATGTTTCAGTGACGGAACTTTCCGGAAACGACCTGCCGTATGTTGACAATCTGGTCAATCTGCTGGTGGCGGATGGCCAGAGCGGAATTTCGCAGGAAGAAGTTCTGCGAGTTCTGGTGCCGAACGGCGTGGCGATGATCAAAGCCGCCGATGGTTCATGGCAGAAGGTGGTGAAGCCGCGACCGGACAACATCGACGAATGGTCACACTATCTGCACGACGCCAGTGGTAACTCGGTGGCTCACGATGACGTTGTCGGACCGCCGCGACATCTGCAGTGGGTCGGCAGTCCTCGCTGGTCACGTCATCACGACCGCATGGCCAGCATGAGTGCTCTGGTGTCCACCGGCGGACGCATGTTCTACATCATGGATGAAGGCAGTCGCATCTCCATTCAGTTGCCGCCGAAGTGGAAACTGATTGCTCGCGATGCGTTCAACGGCACGGTTCTGTGGAAGCGCGATATTCCGGACTGGCAGTCACACCTGTGGCCGCTGAAGAGCGGGCCCAGTCAGTTGTCGCGGCGACTGGTATCGAACGAAGACACGGTGTTTGCCACGCTGGGATACGATGCTCCAACGATGGCTCTGGATGCAAAAACCGGAGAAACACTGCGAACCTACGAAGGCAGTGACGCAACGGAAGAAATCATTCACGTCAACGGTCTGCTGTTTCTGGTGGTTCGCAAGGGCAAAGCGGAACTGGCCGATTACGCTCCGGTTCACGGACGAGTCGGTGATCAGGCGGATGCTCGTGAAATGTTCTGGAACGAAGAACCGCGAGTTCTGATGGCGTTCGACGCCGAGACCGGAAAACAACTGTGGGCCAAACAGTCAAAGATTTCACCGCTGACTCTGGCGGCTCAGGGCGATCACGTTTACTACCACGACGGCGAACACATCGTGGCCGTTCATCAGAACTCCGGCGAAGCCACATGGACCAGTGATCCCGTGACGCGCCGGCAGTCGTTCACGTTCAACTTTGGTCCGCGACTGGTGGCATGGAACGACGTCGTATTGTATGCCGGAGGCGACGGAAAAATGATCAGTCTGGACGCCGCCGACGGAAAGCGGCTGTGGGAATCTCAGCATCCGAATTCCGGATACCAGTCGCCTCAGGACCTGATGGTGCTGAACGACTTAGTGTGGTGTGCCCCCACGACCAGCGGCAAAGACACGGGCGTGTTCACAGGTCGTGATCCCCGAACCGGCGAAGTGAAAAAGGAATTCGCTCCCGATATCGATACGTATTGGTTCCATCACCGCTGCTACATTGCCAAGGCCACGGACAACTTTCTGATGCCTTCTCGCACCGGCATTGAATTTGTCGATCCGGAAAAAGAGCATTGGGACATTCATCACTGGGTCCGCGGAGGCTGTTTGTACGGCGTGATGCCCTGCAACGGACTGACGTACGCTCCGCCGCACAACTGTGCCTGTTATCCGGAAGCCAAGCTGTTCGGCTTCAATGCTCTGGCCCCGGCTGCGGCGACTCGACCGGTTCCCGGAACGATTCCGGAAGAAGGCCGACTGCAGAAAGGTCCCGCTTTCGACACCGCGCTGGCCGCAGCTGATGCGACCGGTGCTGACGACTGGCCGACCTATCGCGGCGACCAGCAGCGCAGCGGGACCACGACCAGGCCGATTGAAGCAGAAGTCGCCAAACAGTGGACCGTGAAACTGGGTGGACGACTGACGTCTCCCGTGATTGCGGCCGGAACGGTTTATGTGGCTCAGATTGACACACACACACTGTTTGCTCTGGACGAAATCAGCGGCCAACAGAAGTGGACGTTCACCGCCGGAGCCCGCATTGATTCGCCGCCGACGGTCAGTCGCGGTCGAGTCGTCTTTGGCGGAGCGGATGGATGGGTCTACAACCTGAACGCGGCCGACGGCGCGTTGGCGTGGAAGTATCGAGCCGCACCGCTGGATCGTCGCACGATGGCGTTTGAACAGCTGGAGTCTCTGTGGCCCGTCCACGGCAGCGTGCTGATTCGTGACAATGTCATTTACACCGTCGCCGGTCGGTCGAACTTTCTGGACGGCGGACTGCGACTGCTGCGGCTGGACCTGCAGACCGGAAAGAAGATTTCTGAAACCATCATGGATCACACCAACCCGGCCACGGGAAACAACCTGCAGGAAGTTTTGCAGATTCTGCAGATGCCCGTCGGACTGCCGGACATCCTGAGCGCTGATGACAAGTTTGTGTATATGAAGTCACAGAAGTTTGACTTCGAAGGCAATCGACTGGAAATCGGCCCCAACAGCGGTGACTTTGCCACTCAGGCCTCCAAACAGCGCGGGGAAGGTGCTCACTTGTTTGCTCCGATGGGCTATCTGGACGATTCGTGGTTCCATCGGTCGTACTGGGTTCTGGGACAGAGTTTCGCGGGCGGTCACGGCGGCTATTATCAGGCCGGTCGGTTTGCTCCGTCGGGCCGCATCATGGTCAACGGCGATGGTTATGTGTACGGCTATGGCCGCAAACCCGAATACCTGCGCTGGACGACGACTCTCGAACACCAGCTGTTTGCGGCCCCGCCTGAGCCTCCGGAAATCCCGGACGGATTCCTCAAGAAAGGTGGCGGTGGCGCGGCAGCAGCCGGACCGTTTGTCAGCTTCGGCAAACCCCCGGGTCTGGACCCGTCCGGTAAGGCTCTGACGGTCGAAGCATGGATGTCGACCACCAAACCCAAGGGCACCATCATTGCTCGCGGTGGACCGACGGACGGTTTCGCACTGACCGTTGAAGGGGGTCGAGCCGAGTTTCATATTCGTTCAAAGAACGAACTGAAAACCATCACAGGCGGACGTCGACTGGTCGGCGGCTGGCATCATGTGGTGGGAGTTCTGACGGCCGACAAACAGATGCGACTTTATGTCGACGGCGAAAAAGTAGCTGACGGCGAAGCTCCGGGCCTGATCAACAACGATCCGGCTCAGGGGCTGGAAGTCGGCGGTGATGACGGGACATCCGTCGGCAACTACGAATCTCCAAATCCCTTCGGTGGAGTCATCGACGAGGTGCGACTGTACTTCAGCGCTGCAGCCGATGAACAGGTGGAAAAACGATTCAGCAACGGTGATGAAATCGCACCGGACCCGGTTCTGGTGGTCGGCTTCGACGACGGAACCGCTCGTGACATTTCGACTCACCGTCACGACGGCACCATCAACGGCGGCAAGCCGTTTGAAGGTAAAGTCGGTCAGGGCATGCAGTTCACGTCCGGCAATCGCCGCAACGCCGCCAAAGGCAAAGGCGACAACAGCACTCAGAAGCCCGGCGAAAGTCTGGTGCAGCCGAAGTGGACGAAGGACGTGCCAATCTACGTGCGAGCCATGGTGCTGGCCGGTCAGAACCTGTTCATCGTCGGCCCTCCGGACATCATAGATGAAGAATCCACCTTCCAGAAACTGACGGAACGTGACGCCGAAGTGCAGAACCTGCTGAAGCAGCAGGACGATGCCATCGAAGGCAAAACCGGCGGCCAGTTACTGGCGGTGAACATCGATTCCGGAGAAATCGAACACACTGAACAACTGGGAACTCTGCCGGCTTGGGACGGATTGTCCGGAGCCAACGGACGGCTGTTCCTGTCGACGCTGGACGGCCAGGTGATGTGTTTCGGGAAGAACTAGCGTTCAGAGACGCCCGGAGATATCAGTGTTCGAATTCAGTGTGACGGGCGTTGAAAGGGTGACGTCAAACATGACCAGTGACGTGCGGATGAGGTCCTGCATGGCATTGCTGCTGATGTGTTGTTTCAGCAGCAGTGCCATGGCCTGCAATGTTCCCGTGTTTCGCTACGCGCTGGAACGGTGGACTCCGGATTCCTGCGAAGTCATCGTATTTCATCAGGGGCCGTTGACCGGTCAGCAGCAACAGGAACTGACTCACCTGCAGCAAAGTTCTTTGTCATCATTTTCAGATGCTTCGCCGCAGGCCATCGACACAGATTCGTCTTCGGTGAATGCAACGTTTCGTTTGGTGGACGTCAGCACAAGCCCGGATGATTCTGCGAGCCTGTTGTGTGATCAGCTCAAACAGCAAAACGTTCCGTTGCCGTGGGTTGTGATCCGTCAGCAGGCGGCCGGACGACCGATCAATGCATGGCAGGGAACACTTCACGAAGCCGCACAGATTCCGCTGCTCACATCACCGCTGCGGGGCGAACTCAGTGATCGCCTGCTGTCCGGTGATGCCGTGGTCTGGCTGGTGGTCAGATCGACCGATTCAGATCGCAACAAAGAGGTGACCGGTTTGCTGCGGAAGAAGCTGGCTGAACTGGGGCAAAACGTGCCTCTGCCGGAAGGCATTGGTTTGCCCGGTTCGGAACTGTTTTCCGATATTCCATTGCTGATGAGATTTACGGTCATGGAGGTCGACCCCGATGATGCTCAGGAAGGATTTCTGCTGAATCTGTTTCAGGGCTTCGAACCTGAGGCCCTGAAAAACGGAACGCCACTGGTCATACCGATCTTTGGACGCGGGCGAGCGCTGGAGGTGATTCCGGCGGATCGGCTGAACGAACGTTTGGTGGAAGACCTGACCTTGTTCCTGTGTGGAGCCTGTTCCTGCCAGGTGAAGGAACGCAATCCGGGATTCGATCTGCTGATGACGGCAGCCTGGGACGAACAGCTTTTCGACGAAGGTCCTCGTCCTGATCCCGCCGCTGCCAATCCTGGCCTGCGTCAGTCATCCGAAACCGAACCTTCAAATTCGGCAGCGCTGGTTGAAATCCCTGCGGGGCGAAACAGCGGTTCGGCATCCAGCTCTGAACCGCAACCTCGGATCGAAGGGCGTACGGCACCGGAGGCCACACGGGAAAGCTCTTCCTTCCGACGATCGCTCAGCCTGTTGATCATTGTGCTCAGCGTTTTTGCGATAGCACTGCGTTTGTATGTTTCGCCATCGGCGTAAGGTTCGGCTGCGGTGGTCATCACCCTTCGGGATGCTTGCGGTTCATCAGGGTATCGTTCGCTACGCTTGTTGCAGAAAAGTTGTTGCATTTGAGCCAGGTTTTCACCACGACCAACGGGCACGTGTCGGCCCAGGCACATTCCACGCCAATAGGTCAGGGGCGAAGCCCTTGTCAGGGGTTCTTCTCCTGGAAGGCAGGCCGAGGAGTCGTCATGTCGACAGACAATCCGTTTGCAGCTCCGTCGTTCGATACGGAGCTGGCCATCGACCGACAGCAGCTTCGAGACTACGGCGGGATTCGAAGGCTTCCCTTTTTTCTGTACGGCTTTCTGGCCTACGTTCTTCTTACGGGAACCGTGATCCTTGTTGTCCTTTTCAACGGTACAGTTTCCATGGTTCTGGTCGCCCAGATTGCATTCTGCATCGCCGGCATCTGGCTGACCATTCATCGACTCAGGAATCTGGGCTACGGCGGCTGGTGGACGCTTGGGTTGTTCGTGCCGCTGCTGAACATCCTGATCTGGTTACGCTGCGTCGCTGCACCGGAAGGGTACGCAGATCATAAGACACTGGACACACCCGGAAAGATGGTCATCGGCGTGTTTCTTGGGCTGTTTGTCCTTGGGGTCATTGGTGTTGTTATCGCACGATTCGGGGCCGCCTGAACGCTTCTTGAAAAACGGAGCGGGCTCGCGACGGAAACCTGAAAATGCGGACCGTGTTTGCCACCCGCAGGCCTGTTCCGGTTTTTCAATGGACAGCTGTCGAAGACTCTGCGATCAATTGAATCGCCAGGTCGGACGGATGTACGCGCTCTGTCACGTTGGCGGGGACTTTGCCGTCGGTCGCAGTGTTCCTCAGATTTTTTCGTTTCCAGGCTGTCGAGAAGTCAGATGGGCCGGACCTTGCACAGGCAGGCTGCCCCGGCGTGGTGAAGACTCCGCAGCAGGCTTGTTCTCCCACTCTGAAGGGTGTAGTGTTATCGGTTTGTCGACAATGCTTCTTCGATGAAGGACAGGCAGAGGACTCCTTGATGTCAACAGACAATCCATTTGCGGCACCATCGTTTGACACCGAACTGGCGATGGACCAGCAGCAGCTCCGAGACTACGGGGGACTTCGGCGGCTGCCGTATTTTGGCTACGCATTCCTTGTAGGAATCATTAACAATATCCTCCAGCAGGTCGCAATCAGCGCTGGCATTCCTGAACTCCTGATTGTGCTGGGGATTTTGGGTCTGGTCGCGACGTTGTGGCTGGCCGTGCAGCGACTGAAGAATCTGGGCTACAGCGGCTGGTGGGCGATTGGATTGATCGTGCCCATTCTGAATATCCTTGTTGGACTTCGATGCCTGGCCTGTCCGGAAGGTTACGCAGACCACAAGACACTGGACACTGCTGGTAAGACAATCATTGGGCTGTTCTTCGGACTGATCATTCTGGCCATTGCCGTCGTCGCATTGGTCGCCAGCCGTTGAGCCATCAGTTGATGGTTCGGTTTTTGTAAGGCCCCGGAACCTCGGGAGTTTGAGGAATCGGCGAACGGTTAGTTTATGAATCGAACCCTGATTGTTTTTGCCGCATCGATCGCAGGTGTGGTTGTGTTATTCCGACTGCTGTCGACGGAAAGCGAACATACCGCTCCGTCGACAGAAACGCCGGTGACCATTTTCTGTGCGGCCAGTAATCGAGCGGTCATGGAAGCTGTTCTGGACGACTATCGGGCCGAAACCGGTCGGCAGGTGCTCGTACAGTACGGGCCGTCTCAAACGTTGCTGTCATCGATCGAAGTCAGTCAGTCCGGAGATCTTTATCTGCCGGCCGACGACAGTTACCTGACCATCGGTCGAGACAGGCAGCTGATTCAGGAAGTTCTTCCTCTGGCGGACATGCAGTGCGTGGTCGCCGTCCCCAAAGGAAATCCGGCCGGGATTCAGACCTTTCAGGACCTGTTGAAAAGCGGTCTGCGAGTCGTGCAGGCCAATCCGGATGCCGCCGCCATCGGCAAGGTGACCCGACAGGTCCTGCAGGATCAGGGTCTGTGGGAAAACCTGAAAGCGGCCACCATGGCTTTCCGAACAACCGTCAACGAAGTGGCCAACGATGTTCTGGTCGGCGCGGCGGATGCCGGGCTGGTATACGACGCAGTCCTGCACACCTATCCGGATCTGGAATACGTCGAACTTCCCGAACTGCAGTCCGGGCTTTCTCGCATTGCAGTGGGAGTCGTCAGGACGTCCACCCGGCCCGCACAGGCGCTGCACTTTGCTCGCTATCTGTCGGCTGCCGATCGCGGACTGCGGCGTTATGCGGAATTCGGATTCCGTGTGACCGACGGTGACCAGTGGGCCGATCAGCCGGAACTGTCTGTGTTTGCGGGTTCCATGCTGCGTCCGGCCATCGAATCCACCATTGTCGACTTCGAACAGCGTGAAGGTGTTCATGTCAGTCGAGTCTACAACGGATGTGGAATTCTGGTGGCTCAGATGAAAGCCGGACAACATCCGGATGCGTACTTTGCCTGTGACACAGAATTCATGCAGCAGGTGCCCGATCTGTTTCCTGAACCGGTGGATGTGTCACAGAACGAACTGGTCATTCTGGTTCCCAAAGGAAATCCGAACAACATTGCGTCACTGAAAGATCTTACCACTCCCGGTTTGCGAGTCGGCATTGGTCATGAGAAACAGTGCGCGATGGGCTGGCTGACTCAGAACACGCTGAAGGAAGGCGGCGTTCAGGCAGAAGTCATGGCCAATGTCACTGTGCAGACACCCACCGGTGACATGCTGGTCAATCAGTTGCGAACTGGATCACTGGATGCCGCCGTGGTGTATCTGAGCAACGCGGCCGGATCCGCAGAGTACTTCGATGCCGTTCGGATTCAAGGCATTCCCTGCAGCGTCGCGACTCAACCCTTTGCCATCACCCCAAAGTCACCGCACCGACACCTGGCCGAACGCCTTTTCGAAAGGCTGTGTTCCGCCGATTCACAGCAGGGCTTTCTGGCCGAAGGCTTTCGCTGGAAACGAGAGCCTTCACAAGGGCTTCGCCCTTGACCCGGTGGCGTGGCTGGCAGCTGGAAGTGATCTGTCGCTCGCGCCGGGACGCTTCCGTTGGGCGCTTTGACGAATCCAGACAGGATCGTGCGTCGACAAAAGGCAGAAGCGGTCCTGTCGATAGAGCGTCACTGCCAGTGTGAAATTCCGCAGGTTTGTTCTGCCGCTGTTACGATGATCGGAACGCTGTTTTGGTATCTGATGAATCGATAATATCCCGGCATGGCGACAGAATCCTGCTCCACTGAAAACAATCAACGAACGTCGATCCGTCGCGGACGGACATCTGATGTTCCGTTCTTTCTTGTCATGGGCGGAATCTCGGCCACGTTTGTCCTGCTGATCGTTCTGCTGCTGGCAGCCGATCTGATGTTCACATCGTTTGCCGAATTTCAGGCAGCGCTGGTGAAGCCGGAGATCCGTGCTGCATTTCGCCTGACCATGATTTCCTGCACGGTTGCCGCCATCCTGTCCGTTTGGGTGGGAACACCGCTGGGTTATCTGTTGTCCCGATTTCAGTTTCCCGGTCGCTGGCTGATCGACACTCTGGTGGACATTCCGATTGTGCTGCCGCCGCTGGTGCTGGGGTTGAGTCTGCTGATTCTGTTTCACCTGGAGATCGGTGGGTGGCAGCTGGAACGATGGCTGCGTGACGACGTCGGCTTTCCCGTCACCTATCGCTGGCCCGCCGTCATTCTTGCTCAATTCAGTGTCGCCTGCGCGTTTGCCGTTCGAACCATGCGCGTCACGTTTGATCAGATCAATCCTCGCCTGGAAGATGTGGCTCGCACACTGGGCTGCAGTCGCAGCCAGGCCTTTCTGCAGATCGCTCTGCCTCAGGCCTGGCGAGGCCTGATTGCGGCCGGAACCATCAGCTGGGCTCGAGCCCTGGGTGAATTCGGACCGATCCTTGTCTTTGCGGGAGCGACTCGCATGAGAACCGAAGTTCTGTCCACGACCGTCTTCCTGGAACTCAGCGTGGGGGCACTGGATGCCGCCGTGGCTGTGTCGCTGCTGATGGTGGCGATGGCCATGCTGGTGCTGTTGATTCTGCGAGCACTGGGAACAGGGCTGGCCGCATGATTGAGCTGATCGACGCCACGATCGTTGCCGGAACCTTTCGTCTGCAGGAAATCTCCTTCTGTGTGGATCGCGGCCAGTATGCGGTGCTGATGGGGCAGACCGGCCAGGGAAAGTCGACCATTCTGGAAGCGATCTGTGGACTGAGACAACTGCCGGTTGGCCGCATTCGTATCAATGAACAGGATGTCACCGACTGGTCGGTTGCTGATCGCGGTATCGGCTACGTGCCGCAGGACCTGGCACTGTTTCCCACAATGACCGTTCGTCAGCATCTGACGTTCGCCCTGAAACTGCGGCGCTGGTCGACGGACAACATACAGCATCGCACTGAAGAACTGGCTTCCCGCCTGGGGATCAAACCTCTGCTGGATCGATACCCGCGCGGACTCAGCGGTGGCGAATCACAGCGTGTCGCTCTGGGTCGAGCACTCTCCTTCCGCCCGAATGTTCTGTTATTGGACGAACCCTTCAGCGCGCTGGATGACGTGACTCGACGAGAAATGTATGCTCTGCTGAAGAACGTCACGCGGGCTGAATCCGTTACCACGCTGCATGTGACTCACAGCCAGGATGAAGCGGAAGTTCTGGCAACTTGTCGGCTGTGGCTGAAAGATGGAACCATCACACAGTCACTCTCTGCGGCAACCGAATAAGTCGAGACCCGATTCGTGAACATCACGCTGCAATTTGAAGCTCAGCTGAGACAGGCTGCCGGTCAGTCATCGGTGCCCGTGTCCATCAATCAGGGCGCGACCGTCATGGAGGCCATTCAACGGCTCTGCGAAACAGCTTCGGTCATGAAAGATCGACTGTTGAATGAACAGCAGCAGCTGAAAGCCGGTTTGCTGCTGTTCGTCAACGAAGTTCCCGTGGATCCGACGAACGCCGGAGATCAGGTGCTGTCGGATGGCGACGTGATTCTGCTGCTTCCCCCCATTTCCGGTGGCTGATCACCTCCAGGACTGACAGAGGAACAAGCGACGTGGCTGAACTGCCCCACCTGACCGACGAAGAACGCGCACGATACGAATGGCAGATGTGGACACCCGATGTCGGCGAAGACGGTCAGCGAAAACTCAAGGCCGCTCGAGTTCTGGTGTCCAGACTGGGCGGCGTCGGAGGCACTGTCGCTTACTATCTGGCGGCCGCCGGGGTTGGAAAACTGATTCTGGCCCACGCCGGCAACATCAAACGCAGCGATTTGAATCGTCAGTTGCTGATGACCACCGCCGGACTGGGCCAGTCACGCGTTCGTTCTGCTGAACGTCGCCTGACAGAACTGAATCCGAATATCGAAATCCATACCACGGCCGAAAACCTGTCCGAAGATAACGCGTTCGCTCTGGCCGGCGAAGCCGATGTTCTGGTGGATGCCGCGCCGTTGTATTCCGAACGCTTTGCCATGAATCTGGCCGCTGTACGTCAGAACAAACCACTGGTCGAATGCGCGATGTACGACCTGAACGCTCAACTGACGACGATCATTCCCGGGCAAACTCCGTGTCTGGCCTGCCTGTACCCCGACAATCCCCCCGACTGGAAACGTGAATTTCCCGTCTTCGGCGCGGTGTCGGGGATGATCGCCTCCATGGCGGCTGTGGAAGTCATCAAACTGATCACCGGCATCGGTGAGCCTCTGTCCGGACAGATGCTGTGGTGCAATCTGAGAACCATGACGTTTCGCAAACTGCCGGTCTCGCGACGTTCGGCCTGCCACGTTTGTTCCACCCATTGATGCCTCTGATTCTTCCGCTTCCTGGTATCGACCCCGATCATACTTCGACCCACGTCTGTCGGCGATGACTTCGCAGAATCGCTTCGCACAGCAGAATTTCCTGATGACCATCAGCGAAGGTGGGAAATGTCGCAGGGGCGGTAAAGTCTCCGGCGGCGATATATCCGTAGAAGCTGCGGAACAGTTGTTTGAACGTGTCAGGAAAGCCCTCGTTGTGGCCGCCCGGATAGTGACTGATGTTCGCGGCGGTCTCGCTCATCAGCGACGGATCTCGCAGTAGTGTTTCGTTCGGGCGACTGCGATGACCAATCCGGAGTTCATTGGGACGTTCACTGTTCCATGACAGGGCTGCTTCCGAACCGCCGATTTCGAACCGCAGACAGTTCTTTCGACCGGCCGTCGTCTGAGACACCCACAGACATCCGTTGCTGCCGTTCTCAAAACGCAGCATGACAGTTCCGCAGTCTTCCGTCGTGATGTTCACGGGTTTTCGTTCCACGTCGGATGTACTGCCACCGGAGAACGTCAGCGCGCCACCTGTTGGCTGCTGTCGCTGCGGATGGACGGTTCTCAGGTCGGCACAGACGGACGTTACTTTGCGACCGGTGATAAACTGAATCAGATCCAGCCAGTGCGTGCCAATATCGGCCATCGCACGCAGTTCTCCACCATCGTCCGAAAGTACTCGCCAGTTGAAGTCGCTGTCATACAGCAGCCAGTCCTGAACATACGATCCTGTCACGTGCAGAACTTCGCCGATCTGATTTGAGGCCACACGAAAAGCGGCTTCATGGCACAGCGGGTAAAAACGAACGTTGTAGGCGACTCCCGCCGCCAGACTGCGTTCGGCAGCCGCAGCGACCAGAGCAGCTGATTCCACGGAATTCATGGCCAAAGGCTTTTCGCACAGCACATGCTTTCCGGACTTCAGTACGGCCATGGCCTGTTCAAAATGCAGTCGATTGGGCGTTGCCAGATGGACGGCGTCCACGGTTGAATCGGACAGCACGTCGTCCAGACAGGTGTATCGATCCGGCAACCCAAGTCGAACGGCTGCTTCGACCGAACGCTGTGGAGTCGATCCCACGATTCCTGCGACTTCCACACCTGCTCGTCGCAGGCCTTCCACATGAACCGGCCCGATAAACCCGGTTCCTGCAACGACCGTTCGAAATGTCTTCATCTCACTCTCTTTTCTCGCAAGGGCCTGGCCCGACGTCATGAAGAGGTTTTGTCAGCCCTGAATGTGATCGCAGGCAGACACCACCAAGCTTGTCTCGGTGGTGAACGGAATGAAAAGCTACACGGATCGCCTCCAAAATCCACTGATGCCGCTGAGAGGGCCTCAGTAAAACGGGTACCAACGGATCCGTTAGCCATTCAGCCGCGATTCCGCCGTCACAGGGTCGGTGGCGGTCTCCGATTCCTGCCGGTGAGGGGTGAATCAGATTTCGTAAAATTGTCCGGACCATCGCCCGTTGATGAATGCTGAATCACATTACACTATGCACGACTTCCTGCTGAACGCTGAAGCATTTGTGATTCGTCGTTTTCTGCCTTTCCGCCTGAAAGACGTTCGTTCATGTCCTGTGATTCGTCCGAGTCTTCAACTTCAGTGTCCTCTGGGGACAATTTCAATGACCGTTTACTGCAGCATCGCCGTATTGTGCTGCTGACCGATGGCTATTCGACGCCCTTTCTGGCTAAGACCGCGATCAGCCTGTTGAGATACCGCACACCCGATATCGCCGCCGTGATCGACCAAAGCGCTGCCGGCCAGTCGGCTCAGCAGATTCTGGGAGCCGGTGCCGAGGTTCCCGTTGTGGCAGGCCTTGCAGATGTTTCAGAAGCGGACGCACTGTATGTCGGCATTGCTCCACCGGGCGGACGTTTTCCCGAAGAATGGCGTCCGCTGATTCTGGCGGCGCTGCGTCGAGGAATGGACGTCGTGTCCGGACTGCACGAATTCCTGTGTGATGATCGTGAGTACGTTCAGGCTGCAGCAGACACAGGTGCCCGGCTGATTGATGTTCGAAAGAACAGGCACCGTTCGACAGCGGCTCGCCACATGTTCCGAACCGGCTGTTGCCGCATTCACACCGTAGGTCATGATTGCAGTGTTGGAAAGATGGTCACATCACTGGAAGTGCAGCGAGGCCTGCTGCAGAAAGGTCTGAGTGCGGAATTCATCGCCACTGGTCAGACGGGCATCATGATTTCCGGTCGCGGTGTACCGGTGGACTGTGTCGTCTCGGATTTCGTGAACGGTGCTGTCGAACAGTTGATGATTCAGAATGAACATCACGATTATTTGTTGGTCGAAGGTCAGGGAAGCATTTCTCATCCCGCGTTTTCCGCAGTCACCGCAGGACTACTGCACGGCTGTGCTCCGGATGGCCTGATCTTCTGTTATGAAGCCGGGCGACTTCAGGTGAAGGGCCTGAACGAGGTGGACATTCCTCCCCTGCAGCAACAGATGCAGGCGTTTGAAGTCATGGCTCGGCTGAGGCATCCGTGTCAGATCATCGGCATTGCCGTGAATACCCGAAACCTGACACCTGAGCAGGCAGAAAAAGAACTGGCCGATGCGGAATCAACATTCGGGCTGCCTGCGTGCGACGTGTATCGGTTTGGAGCACAGAAGCTGGTCGACGCGTGCATCGAACTTCGTCAACGTCTCGTGAGCTGAGCCTGATGATTGGCAGGCCCGGCGTTTAGAGAGAATCTGACAAAGGGGGCTGACCCCTTTTCAGGTCACGGACAGGAATGTCCGTGCCACCGGAATTCTGCCGGCCGTCATGACTGCGACGGCCGGCAACTTCGCAAAGTGAATAACGACATGAAGCTTTCGCTGTATCGAGTCCATCTGCCGCTGGCTCATCCGTTCACCATCTCACGTGGCACCATTACGACTCAGCCATCGCTGATTGTCGAACTGCAGCATGATGGTGCCACAGGACTGGGGGAAGTCACGGAAAACGCCTTCTACGGTCATTCGTTTGATTCGATCACAGAATCGATCCGGCAGGCGACTCCGCTGTTGGCTCGTTATGAAACACATCCACCTCAGGAATTGTGGTCCGAACTGATGTCGGCCGTTTCCGGAGACACATTTGCCGCCTCAGCAGTGGACATGGCGGCTCACGATCTGTGGAGCCGTCTTCAGGCTCAGCCAACGTGGCAAAGCTGGGATCTAACCTGGGCACAGGTTCCGGAAAGCAGTTTCACCATTGGCATTGATCACATCGAAACGATGGTTCAGAAACTGCAGGAGCAACCGGGCTGGAACATCTACAAGATCAAGCTGGGCACCGATCAGGATCTTGACATCGTCACCGAACTGCGACGGCATACCAGCGCTGTGTTTCGTGTCGACGCGAACTGCGGCTGGACTGTCGATCAGACGATCGAATACTCAGCGGTGCTGAAAGATCTGGGCGTCGAATTTATCGAACAGCCACTGCCGCTGAACGCCACCGATCACGACCGAAAGCGCGTCTGCGAAAATTCTCATCTGCCAATCATCGCCGATGAAAACTGTCAGCGTCCGGAAGACGTTGGCCGCTGTCACGGCCGGTTTCATGGTGTAAACGTGAAGATCTGCAAGTGCGGCGGACTCACTCCCGCACTCAGCATGCTGCGAGAAGCCAGATCACTGGGCATGAAAACCATGGTCGGCTGCATGGTGGAAAGTTCGGTGGGGATCAGCGGAGCCGCTCAACTTCTGCCGCTGCTGGATTATGCTGACCTGGACGGAGCCGTTCTGCTGCGTGACGAACCGTGTTCCGGAGTCGTCGTTGCGAAAGGTCTTGTGCACCTGACGGTGAACAACGGAACAGGCGCGGTTCTGCACCGTGATCGCCTGGCCGAATTCTGACGAGGAATGATGTTCGGACAAAACCGGTCGCGTTCTTCACACTCCCCCGTGGGTCGAGGACATTGCTCGGATGTCGGATCGAGTCGGAAACCATCGCTTCAGAGTCTGATTCTGTCAGATCCTCGCGCCGTGCGGGCATCTTTGCAGAATAACCAGCGGGAGTGTTTCCGAGCGGTCGCTCGAATCGGCTGCCGGGCCTTCCCGCTTCGGGACTGTTGCCGGGCAACATGGTGGCAACGCAGATGGGCGGGTGATACGCTTAGCTGTCCGTTCAAAAGCCGGGAAAGGCCGCTGGGTGGCAATCCAGTCCGTCTGTTCAAATTTCGGGCACCCGGCCGTTTCGTCCTCCATCGGCTGTAACCGTCAGGCTGCCGGTCGACTTTCATCTTTCGGTCGTTGTTGCCGGGCTTATAACGCACTGTGCCGCAATGCTTTTGTGGAGATCCTCTGTGAGAAGTATCCTGTCTTCCGGGTTGTCGTTGGTGATCGCGTGTCTGCTGAGTGCCAATGCGATGCAGGCCGCTGAGCCACCTGCGCGAGGCTTCATTGCCGCTGATTCCTCCAAACACCGAGTCGCGATCATTGATGAGTCGGGCAACATCGCATGGGAACATAAGATCGGCCCGCTGCACGACCTGCATGTCCTTTCGAACGGAAATGTGCTGTGTCAGCTGAACTGGACGACGGTTGCGGAAATCAATCCGAAGAATGACCAGATCGTCTGGCAATATGACGCGGCGGCAGTGCCGGAAAACAAAGGATATCGGATTGAGATCCACGCGTTTCAGCGACTGGACAACGGCAACACCATGGTGGTGGAATCCGGGCGTTCCAGAATTCTTGAGCTCGATGCCGACAACAACGTGGTCACATCGATTCCACTGAAAGTCGAACACCCCAGCGCGCATCGGGATACTCGACTGGTGCGAAAGCTGGACACCGGCAACTACCTTGTCTGTCACGAAGCCGATGGGGCAGTGCGGGAATACAGTCCTGCGGGGCGAGTCGTCTGGGAATACAAGGTTCCTCTGTTTGGTCGCGAGCCGGTTCAGGGACACGGTGTGGAAGCCTTCGGTAACCAGTGTTTCAGTGCGGTACGACTGAAGAACGGCAATACTCTGATTGGAACCGGCAATGGTCATGCGGTGATCGAAGTGACGCCCGCCGGACAGGATGTGTGGAGCATTCATCAGAACGATCTGCCCGGTGTTCAGCTGGCGTGGGTGACGTCACTGCAGGTGTTGCCGAGCGGAAACATCCTGATCAACAATTGCCATGCCGGTCCGGGTAACCCTCAACTGATCGAAGTGGATCGACAGAGAAACGTCGTCTGGACTTATCGCGACTTCGACCGGTTTGGCGATTCTCTGACTAACTCCCAGATGCTGTCGGTCGACGGTAAGCCTGTCCGCAACTTCCTTCGGTGAGCACCGTGAGTCGCGTGAATGCACCGGGCCAACCGTGCGCAGTGAGTCTTCAGAAGATGAATTTCCCGGCAGATCCGGAGCAGGTTCGTCCACAGTCGAAGCAACCATCGGGAGCGTTTTGGTGCGTGGAATCGAACACGTCAAACGGCATTCCACACCATCAGGTCATGGGCGAAGCCCTACGCCGTGAAGAGATTTCGTAGCCGAATTCGTGAGAATAGAGATCTCTCGTAAGCTGGGACATGCTCTCCGAAGTCTCGACTTCTGCTACGGTCCTCACGACTTCTGCGACGTTCCGTTGCGTGCGGAAACTGGTAACAAAAACGCCTTCACGGCGTTGGGCGAAGCCCCTGGGATGTTTGCGCAGAAAGCTGCAGGCACATGATTTCCTGATCGTTGCGAATGAACAGCCGATCTTTCACCAGCACCGGGTGGTTCCACGTTTTGCGATCCAGTGCGGCGGCCTGAGCGATGGGATGGTGTCCACCGGCATCCGGTTGCAGCAGTTGCAGACCACCCTGCTCTTCCAGCACCAACAGTCGAGAGCCCACGCGAAGCATCTGTCCGTGGCCGTATCGACCGCCCTTCCACAGACGTTTGCCGGACGACATGTCGACGCCACACAGAATGCCGTTGTCCAATCCGACGACGGTGTTACCAAACGCCGCCATGTTGCAGAACTTCGTCTTCAGAGTCGACCGAGTTTCCCACACGACACTGGGTGTCCAGGCAGTGTTGTCGCCTTGCGGCTGAAGATGTAATCGAACAGCTCCTCCCTGATAACCGGTGGCAATGATCAGATCGGTGTCTGATTCAGGCACCTGCAGTGGTTGAGTCGCGTTGTTGTCCCATTCGTTGGTCCACGGAAATGACCACAGCAGTGAACCGGTTTCCGGATCAACAGCCATGACTCCGGGACTGGCATGCAGCACAACCTGAATCTGTCCGCCAAACTGAAAAATGGCGGGCGAAGCATAGCTGGAGCGCCAGTCACTTTCGGACTTCCACAAAAGATCACCGGATTCCGGGTCCAGTGCCACCATGGCGGGGCCTGACGGTGACGGAGGACACACAATCAGTCTGTCGTTGGCAATCACCGGCGACGCGCAGACTCCGTGAGGAAGATTGTCGCCGGGAAACAACGTTGCCAGATCCTGCTGCCAGATTCGCGTGCCGTCGTCGGCCGCGAGGCAGGAAACCATGCCTGTCGGACCCACGCCGTAGACAACCAGTCGTTCTTTATCGCCGATGTTTAACGAATGCAGCAACGGCGTGGCTCGCGGACCATTACCGCCCATGGTGCTGACATATCCCGGACGATCTTCCGCCACCGCCCAGATCAAGTCGCCTGACTTCGGATCGCGGCAGGTGATGGCATCGCTGCCAGCAGCCTGCCCATTGGCTTCAATGCCGGCCGGAATCTGTTCCTGACTGAACAGGGCGTTATCGGTAACCGCAAATGAACTCCAACCCGAACCACAGGAAGTCCTCCACAGCACAACGGGCGGGTGCTGGTCCCAGGGATCGCTGAGCTCACCGTTGCGGACGAACGCCGATCGTTCACTGCCAAGGTAGCCGCTCCACAGCACATTGCCCGGCTCGACTGATCGATTCGTTGTCAGAGTGGAGTGATTCTTCGGTACGTTCTGGTGCTTCCTTAAAGCGAATTCCAGCCGTGCGTCTCCCGTGAGCCCCGTGATTTCGAAGCGATTCCAGAACGCGGCCCAGCAGAGCCCTGCCAGGAGACTTCCCGTCAGAAAACCCCTCCACCGAAAGAAGCTCAAGCCCCATGGCAGCCACGCCACCCATGACATTCCCAGTGCCCATGCGATGGTCAGCAGCCAGCGTGGAACGGCGGAATCGACAGCGATGACCAGTTGAGCGTAAGTGACCAGCAGCCACAAACCGATCATGAAACTGCCAAAGGTGCAACGTTCGCGAAGCGGCTGGTGTCGCAGCCGCCCAAAGGCCAGTGCCCCACTGATCAGAATGGCTACGGTGGCCAGAGCCGCAAATCGAAATTCAACAACGCCGTCCAGCTGATAACGAATCACACTGCGAGCCGCCGCGTACGGTGCAGCCAGATGACTGAAAACCAGTGCGACATAGGCAGGCCGCATTGATCTCGCATGCAGTGGTTCGGTGTTCCGGGAAGAATCGTTGTCGGCTGTTATTTCGGAATTCATAGATTTCGCAAATGATGTCAACCAGACCGGCATCCGGCACAGCCGGACCTTCTACGTTCAGGACCTGAATTCGACCAAGCGCCCAACGGAAGCGTATCGGCGCTGTCAGCTGACCACTTCAAACGGCATTCCACGCCATCGGGTCGAGGGCGAAGTCCTCGTCAGGGGTCTTCGAGGTAGTAGTTCCAGTCTTCGAACTGCTGGTCCAGGTGAATGAGTTCGTCGGCGTGAGCGGGTGAATCGATGTGGTACAGCTGGTTCTGAATGGACCAGTCGTGACCGATGGAAGCGGCCAATGCGGACAGAACTTCGAGGTGGCGTTCCGGCATGGACTTTGGTGTCAGGATCAGCACCATGCAATGCACGGGACGGCCATCGGGAGTTTCAAGTTCCAGACCGTCGCGACTAATCCCCATTGCTCCGACAATTCGATCTCCGACATCCAGTCGAGCGTGGGGCAGTGCCAGGCCTTCACCCACACAGGTAGAGGCAACCTCTTCTCCGGACATCACAGCCTGAAACAAAGTTTCACTGTCCACTTTCAGATTGTGAGCGGACAGCGTCAGATCGATGAGTTGGCGAATTGCGGATTCTTTGTCGGGGCCGGCAAGTTCGGTGGTAATGTTCTGTTCGGAAAGAAAATCCAGGACTCGAGCACGGTCGCGGCCGAAGTCACCGGAGCGTTTCAGACCGGAACGAGTCAGAATGGGGCCGATGGACTCATTCAGCAACACCACCGCCAGCACCACCGCCAGAAACAGTTCATGAATCTGGCTGAAGGCGGAATCTTCCGTGACCAGCAGCATCAATCCGACGGCCAGACCCGCCTGAGGCGCAAGAGACATTCCCAGAAAGCGGCGAAAACGATCGGTAGCTCCGGCCATGGACATGCTCAGGTATCCCGCCAGCATTTTGCCGCCCAGTCGAGTCACAAACATGATGCCGGCCATCGCACCGCTGATGCCCAGCGACTGAAAGTGCAGCTCCATCCCGGCGACCGTAAAGAACACAGCGAAGATGGCGGATTCAAAGCTGTCGAAGACGCGGTGTCCGATTTCTTCGCGATCGGGTGTTACGTTGGCCAGGGTCACTCCCAGGCAGAGACAGGCCAGCAGAACGGACAGGCCAAGGTGAGCCGACAGGCCCGTGGTCAGCAGAATGGCAATCAGTGACATCACCGCCAGACGGTCTGACCGAACGACTCGGCGAGTCGCACCAATCAGCAGCAGGCCGATCACGACACCCAGTAACAGGCTGAAGCTGATCTGCCGCAAAGGCACCGCCATGCTGGCCAGAAGCGTACCTTCGTGCGGCGACAGGGCGGTTCGGGCGATGGTGCGAGCGATCTCAAACAGAATGATGCACACCAGATTGTTCAAAGCGACACCGGCAATCAGCGTCGTTACGAACGAACCACGAGAAGCCGTTTCCTTGACGATGGCCAGTACCGTTGCCGGAGCCGTGGAAATGGCGATGGTTGCCAGCAGCAGAGCCGTGTACCACGTCACGTCGGTGAAGATGCTCAGGCCGGTGTAGACCAGCAGCGGCGTCAGAGTCGCTTCAAGGATCAGCAGCAGCAGCAATCGCTTCCGAGCAACCGCGAGTCGTCGAAAATTCAGGTGGCTTCCGACGGAGACGGCCATCAGTCCCAAAGCAAAGTCGACCAGCGGCTCCAGAGAATGCAGGCTGTCGTCCGTCAGAATGCCAAATGCAGAAGAACCGATCAGGATGCCTGCCACGATTTGTCCGGTGACCGATGGCAGATGAAAGCTTCTCGCCACGGCTCCGAACAGAGTTCCGAAGACGAGAATCACGGCCAGAACAAGCAGGACGTTGGCATCTGCAAGCATAAAGCAGCGCGTTTCGAGTGCGGGACAAAGACATTTCTCAGGAATCCGTCGCCGGTTGCGACGAATCAATCGTGGTCATTGTCGATGAATCGTCGATCCATCACAAGTACGACTGCGGCACCCATCGATTCTGTGGTTCAGAGCAGGCATGATCTGATCTGGTTCCGGAGGCTGCTTTCCCGTTAAAACACGGGCCGAACGGAATCCGTTGACACAGCACTTATCGGCAGGGAGCCGACCATGATGATTTCAGGCCTTCGAACTCGATTCATGTTCCGCCGCTTGCAGAACGCCGCCCAACCAGCCTTCACCCGGTCCCGCAACGTTCGACGCTGCGTGCGCTTTGCCGGACGTGTGGTTCTGCAGGCAACGTTATTATCGTTTGCGTTGCCATCGGCACTGCTGGCCTGTCCGTTTTGTCTGAGTCCCGGGCAGACGTGGTCCGAGATCGTGGCAGATGCGGGTGTGATCGCGCTGGCTCGGCTGGTTTCGGTATCCGAAGGCGAAAACGGCCAGCCGCCGTTCAGTATCTTTGAGATCCAGGAAATTCACAAAGGGGCGGAGATTGCTCCCAAAACCCGCATTATTCGATACGACGACTTTGTTTTCGGTGCCAAAGGCGATCTGTTTCTGCTGCGAGGCGGGTTGGCCCGACCGAATGCGGTTCGGCTGGATGAGACGTTTGCGTCAGAAGATGATCCACAGGAAACGCCTCCATCCGGGGTGCGTCTGGCGTCGGCGGAAAAGACGGCCGCTGACGACCGCCCGTCGGTCTTCGAATGGGATCTGACTCAGAAGGTCTCCGACCTCACTTACCGCTACATCATCGAAGCGCCGGCACCGACATCGGATGCTCAGCAGCGACTGGCTTATCATCATCGATTTCTGGAACACGCCGATCCGCTGATTGCTGCAGATGCGTGGGGCGAGTTTGCTCGGTGTAATTACGCTCAGATCAAAGAGTTTCGGCCTCAGTTGCAGGCGGAACCTCTTCGACGTTGGATTGCCGCAAAGGATATCAGTCCGGAGCGACTGGGATTGTACGGAATGCTGCTGGGTCTGTGCGGCGAGTCTTCCGATGTCGAGTTTCTGAAACAGCAAATCGGCCCGCCAGGCACCGAAGATCTGCGGTTCGGTGTGGAAGGACTGATGGGCGGACTGTTGCTGCTGGAAAAAGAAGCGGGCCTCTCTTTTCTGTCAAAGACACGTCTGCAGAATCTGAATGCTTCGACGCTGGATTGTTTCGCTACCGTGCAGGCTCTGCAGTTTGTATGGGAATACGAACCGGAACTCATTCCCCGCCGCGAACTTCGCAGCGCGATGCATCCCATGCTGGAACGTCCGGAGTTAAGAGAAATCGCGATCCGTGATCTCGCTCGCTGGGAGGACTGGACCATCGTGCCCCGATTGCCCGGACTCTACAGGGAAGCTCGACAGAACGACATCGGCACCTGCCGAGCTATCGCGGGCTTCCTGCTGACCTGTCGTAAGAACACGCCGGACGACGATCCCCTGCACGTGGCCGCTGTTCGAATTCTGGACGACATCCGCAAAGACAATTCTCGCATTGTCCGCATGGCCGAAGAAGAGCAAGGGCTTCGCCCTTGACCCGATGGCGTGGATGACCGAATAAGGTGGTCATTCCCATGCGCCGGATTGCTCACGTTGTTCGCATTGACGTTTGTGAACAGAGGGGGAGTGCATCCTGATTGCAATCATCTTTGGCACCGGCGATCGAAAATCTGAGCCTGCAGTTTTGGTGGCACGGACATTCCTGTCCGTGATTCGCAGCGGGTCCACGGCTTGACCGGTAGCGTGGATGACCGAATGAGGTGGTCATTCCCATGCGCCGGATTGCTCACGTTGTTCGCATTGACGTTTGTGAACAGAGGGGGAGTGCATCCTGA
>JAGQPY010000099.1 GCA_020426485.1 Planctomycetaceae bacterium | reverse complement strand
TTCCGATGCGATCTTCTGAACCCACGTTCGCAGTGTCTCCGTCTGAATTCGTCCGGTCTGCCCCTGAAAGATCAGTTGAGACATTCCGCCGTGGAGTCCGTCACATGCTTTCAGCAACGGGCTCTGAAGTGGTGCAGAAGGATCAATCTGATTCAGTACCGCCGCCAGATTCTGCTCGGCCAGCGCAGGGCTGGAACCGTTGCGAAGTGGAACCAGGCGGAACGTCATTTCATTTGATGTTCCGCCATGGCAGCGGGCATTTCCGCATCGGCTGATCAGGATTCGCTGCACACTTTGTGTGAACATCTTTGCATCATCGGCAGGCAGTCCACCCAGCGACCGCCGTTCGGGCTTCATCAGCAGGGAGTCAGAAAGATTCAGTTCCGCAGACGGGCTTTCCGACAGATTCTCGATTGTCGCCGCGTTGGATGTACCTGATGTCACAACGACTTGTTGCTGGCGAACGAGTTTCTCCAGCATCAGCTTTGCATCAGAACGCCAGGGATCCAGATGCAGCGCATCCAGAATCTCGCGCTTTGCGTTGTGGACCTGGCCGTTGGCAAGGCACCACCTTGCCAGCGTGAGATGTGAATCCGGTGTCAGCTCTCCAAGTGATTCACGCATCTTTTGATAGGCATCGTCCGGGCTGTCCGCCAGAAAGCGGACCTGTTCGCTGTCAATAAACATCCGTCCGGCGGACAGAATCACATCGTAGCCACCCGGGCGCGGCAGAAGTTCGCCGGCGACAATTCGCCCGGAATTTGTGACCAGCAGTCGTGAAGCACTTTTGCCGTCTGCGCGCAGCGAAAGACCCTCATTCGGCGTTTGCTGAGCGAGCAGGACGACGGGAAAGATCATGCCGTAGGCAATGGTGCAGGAAAGGAACTTCATCAGCACGTCGTTTAGTTCAGGAGCCGCGAGCACACAGTCACGCCGATCTCCTTGACGGAAGGATCGGTTGCGCTCGATCGTTCGGACAGTACCTGGGAAGCTCCTTCAGGGTCAATAGCGACCGCTCAGGCGCCTCGTCCGTCGTGTCCGGCAATTTGTGGGCGACCGTCTGTTTCTGGCCATTCCGACGTCGGAACTGCAGGATCGGCAGATTCTGCCGAATCAGAAGTTGGCCCCGGACAGAAACCGGAGCGGTACCGAGAAGCTCCTTTTAAGTTCACACGTCCCCGTATCGGATCACTGGGCCTGCGCGCGTTCCAGCAGGTAGAACGCACTGTCTGCTCGCAGATTTGCGGCGACAGCCTGATCGACGGCCCTGCCATTGATGATGGGCCGTTCTTTGACGACGCGCAGTCCAATATTCTGCATGAGGTCTCGAAAATCCCTCATCGACATAAAGTGCATGTTCGGGCTTTCGTGCCATTCGTAGGGCAACGTCTGAGTAATGGGAGTTCGTCCGCGGGTCAATACCTCGTAGCGAACACGCCAGTGACCGAAGTTCGGAACGACCACAAGGCCACGATGAGCTACTCGAAGCATTTCTTTCAGCAGTTGCTTCGGGTGACGAACCTGCTGCAGCGTCTGACTCAGGACGGCAAAGTCGAACGTGTCGGACGGAATGTCGTGGAGTCCCTGATTGAGGTCTGAGGCCACAACGGGCAGCCCGCGGCGAATGACGGCCGCGACATTCGCCGATTCCACATCAATGCCCACGACATTGCAGCCCAGTTCATCGCGCAGACGCTGCATCAGACGGCCATCGCCGCAACCCAGGTCGATGACGCGGCTGTTGCGATCAATGTGGGACATAATCAGATCATCGACCAGCTGAATGGACGGATCGGGCAGTTGATAGCGGTTCTTGGCCATGGCAGAGACGTTACCTGAAATTGTATTTTTGACCGTGAACTGACCGGGGGCTGACCGCATTCAATCGACCGTCCGCCTGAGACGTTTGCTCGACGACCATTCCATGCACAGATTCTGAACACTGCAGCAAATGTCAGCAACGATATCATTGGCCGAGGTGTTTCCGGATTCTGCGTTCCCGGGGCCGGTCCTGCAGAGAATTCACAGTCATCCGGATAACAGGGCCTGCTCCAGAAACGGACTGACCAAATCCGTCAACGGGCCCAGATCAATCAGGAATGAGTCGTGCCCGAACGGACACGCCAGTTCGATGTACGAAACATGTTTTCCAACCTGCAGCAGAGCTGTCACAAGTTCCATGCTCTGACTGGTGGGAAACAGCCAGTCGGTGTCGTAGGACGCCACCAAAAATCGACATTCAACGTGCTTCAGAGCATCCGCCAGACTGTTGTATCCGTCGGACAGGTCGAAGTAATCCATGGCTCGCGTCAGGTACAGATAGCTGTTCGCATCAAACCGCTGGACGAAACGTTTGCCCTGATAGTGAAGATAGCTTTCGATCTGAAATTCAGTTTCCTTCTGCATATCAAAGGCGAAACGATCACTGTCCTGTAATCGACGACCAAATTTAAGTTCGATCGAATCTTCCGACAGATAAGTGATATGAGCCACCATTCGAGCCAGGGCGAGGCCGTATCGCGGACCTTCTGAATCGTAGTACCGACCGTTGGCAAATCCGGGGTCAGCATAGATCGCTCGGCGACCGACCGCATTAAACGCGATGCCCTGTGCTGCCAGCTTTGGCGCTGAAGCCAGAACAACCGCGCTTTTGGTTTGATTCGGAAATCGAACAGCCCAGTCCAGGACCTGCATGCCGCCCAGACTACCACCGACAACGGACAGCAGCTGTTCGATTCCCAGACTTCTCACCAGCTCCGAATGCACAGACACCATGTCTGAAACCGTCAGAAAAGGGAACTGCAGACAAAATCGTTGACCAGTTGCCGGATCGATACTTCCGGGGCCTGTTGTTCCCTGACATCCTCCAAGAACATTCGCGCAGATGACAAA
The DNA here is from genome assembly GCA_020426485.1 of Planctomycetaceae bacterium. GTDB lineage: Bacteria > Planctomycetota > Planctomycetia > Planctomycetales > Planctomycetaceae > JAGQPY01. The sequence goes on along the minus strand of JAGQPY010000099.1, from coordinate 11,904 downwards.
ATACTTGTTTGTATCGATCCCTTTGCCCGGACCGATAAATCCGTCCCACCATCCGGGCTTGCCATCAGAGGCGTCGTGCTGTCCTGCGGCATGAGCATCACCCGTCAGTGCATGACAGATAAAGACCGCGTTGTTGCGTTCACTGTTCAGTCGACCGTACGTTTCATAGGCGACCGTCACGGGGCCCAGTTTAGCCCCCGACTGAAACTGAAGTTCGTTCGGTGAGGTAAACAGAGTTGTTGTCTTCGTCTGGACGATTCCAACGGACCCGGAGTCGGGATTGCGAGTCGATTCCTGAATTTCTGAGGCCATCGTGCTGCCGGGTGAGTGAAACAAACGGAAAGTGCCACGAAAAACGCGCCGAATGGACGTGGAGAATAGCGATTTTCGTCGCCGATGTGGCATTGCCATGCTTGTTTGAACTGGAATCTGCAGTGGAAATACTGAAGATCCGGCCGGGTTTCGTTCGCATTCGGCCTGATCTGCCGACGTTTCACCGGCTGCTGAGATGGTTTTGTCTCACGTCGCCGGCAGACGTCCGGAATGGCTGTTTCTGTCTTGTCTGAGAGGTGCGAATTCCCCTAAAACACGCAAAAAATCGGAACAATTCGCCGGAGTCTCGTCGGTATTTTGATAATCAGATGCCGAGGACATTGTGCATTGTTCCTTCAGCGTTCAGATGCCATGGATTGGCGTGGTCGGCGATCGTGAGACCATTTTTCTACAGGACTTCAGCAGGGAAGCTGAGATGCCGAATTCTTTACCGATGTTGACACTGTCCGCTGCTCGGATCGCCAGTGAGCTGAATTCTCAGGTCCTTGGCAACGGCGATCTGTGTGTGAGCGGTGTGGAATTCATCAAACGCGCGACGGCGACGGATCTGGCATTCATCAGTTCTGAAAAGTACATCGCTGCTGTGGCTGAAACGGCGGCTTCCGTAATCATCATTCCTCAGTCTGTTGCAGACCGACTGAGTGCCGAATCGCTGTCCAAAGCACTGATACCGGTTGCGGAACCCGAAGCCGCCTTTTTGTCGATTGCCGAACTTCTTCATCCGGAACCGCCGCGACGACGACTCGGGATTTCAGCTCAGGCTTCCGTGTCAGAATCTGCGATGATCGGAACGAACTCAAACATTCATCCCTTTGCCGTTGTCGGGGACAGAGTTGTGATTGGTGAGGACTGTGAGATCGGTCCCGGCGTTGTTCTTGGCGAAGGGTGCATTCTGGGAGACAACGTCCGCATTGATGCGAACACCGTTCTGTACCGAGATGTTGTCGTGGGGAACGACGTCATTATCCACGCAAATTCGGTCATCGGGTCCGACGGTTTTGGCTATCGAACTGTTGACGGTCAGCATCGTCGGTTGCCGCATGTCGGACGCGTTCGGATTTGTGATAACGTGGAAATCGGTGCCGGAGTGACAGTGGATCGTGCAAAGATGGGTGAGACCGTCATCGGCACGGGCACAAAGATCGATAATCAGGTCGTGATCGCTCACAACTGCCAGGTGGGGCCGCACAATCTGTTGTGTTCCCAGACGGGAATCGCCGGTTCCAGCAGCACGGGATCATATGTTGTCTGTGCCGGCCAGGCCGGAATTGCAGATCATGTCCATCTGGGCGACGGTGCCATCATTGGAGCGAAAGCCGGCGTTCATCGAGATATGCCAGGTGGTCAGGCCTACCTTGGCAGCCCTGCTCGAAATGCGGCGGAACACACTCGGGAAGTGATGGTCATCAAGCGACTTCCGGAGATGAGATCCACCCTGAAGGATCTGGTGAAACAAGTGGCCATGCTGCAGCTTGAAGTCGATCGTCTGACCACAGGAAGAACTGTGGAATCTGATGAACGAGAAGCCGCCTGAACGTCTCCTGACCGGGAGCACTGCATTTCCCGGAACAGAATGCCGCACGAGAATCGTGAGTATTTCCGGACAACTTCTGAACATATGAACTCTGCCGATGACAATCCGGATATTCTACCCTTCAGCAGATCTGCGTTATCCGAGACTGCTGTCATGACGCCGTCGCGCATTGGGCTGCTTGCCGGAGCAGGCAGATTTCCCGTTGAGTTTGTGGAGGCGGCTCGTTCAGCCGGGCACTACGTTTACGGGCTGGGTATTGCCGGAATGGCATCCGAAGAACTGGCGGATGTCTGCGACGATTTTCGCTTCGCACCTTTGGCTCGAATCGGAAAAGCCATTCGTCTGTTTCATCGGGCCGATGTTCAGCGAATTGTTATGGCCGGCAAGATTGAGAAAACGGTTCTCTTTCATCCCTTTCGCTGGTTGAGACTGCTTCCCGACTGGCGAACCATCCACATGTGGTTTCGCTACGCCCGAGAAAACAAAAAAGACGACACTCTGCTTTTGGCGGTTATCCGTGAGTTCGAACGCGATGGATTCCGGTTTGATTCCGCTCTCGACTACGCACCGGAGTTACTCGTGAAACACGGATTCCTGACAACTCGCAAACCCACAACGGCCCAATGGCGCGATATTCAGTTCGGCTGGGATCTTGCTCGGGAAATGGGACGGCTGGATGTCGGCCAAACCGTTGTGGTCAACGACACCGCCGTGATTGCGGTGGAAGCCATTGAGGGGACGGATCGCTGTATCCGGCGAGCGGGTGAATTGTGTCGCCGCGGCGGATTCACCGTTGTGAAAGTTGCAAAGCCTCAACAGGATATGCGATTTGATGTTCCCACGGTTGGTGTGGAAACCATCAAGACGATGCACGAAGCCGGCGGTCGAGTTCTGGCGATTGAAGCCGGAATGACCATTATCATTGAACCGGAAGAAGTCACCCGGCTGGCAGATCGCTTTGGCATTTCCGTGGTCGCCGTGAACGCTGAAGAACTGGAAATGCGGGCAGCCGCCTGACTTTGCTGCCGTCGTCCAAAGGAAAGCGATGCTGATCGTTCGGACCTGCTTCGCTTTTGAATTTGGCGAACGCCCCATCCTCTGCCGGACAGACAACCAGTCCGAAGATGACATACCGCAGGCCGCCTGATGAACGGTCTCTGTCAGGGAAATTGCGGCATGTCTGCGAGTTTCCGTCACTTGTCGCGGCCCGGAATCAGACAAATGGTCGGTTCCGTTCGTCAAGACTGCTAAACCTTGATGCAGGTTCCTGGGCCCGCACATTTCTGCTGGCACCTTCTTTGCCAGAGGGTAGACTTTACGGAAACGTGGCGGATGCTGTATTGCTGAACGCGTTCACACATCATCGGACAGAGCGACAGGTCTCCACATCGGGGGGATCGAACGGGATTAAGCCGGGAAGGTCTTATGGGATTTCAACTGACACGATGGCACACCTTTCCCTGTGCGATGGTCATAATGATCGCGTGCTTACTTCCGCTTTCCGCGCAGGAGACGGTGGTCAAGGAATATCCGTGGTGTCGAACGGATGTGCGGCGGAATGTGGAAAGTGATCGCGTTGAGCCGAAGGTCTTTTTGACAGACAGGGAACAGTCGTTTGATCCAAAGAAATGGCCGGCACCCCCGTTTCCTGCAGAGATCAGTCCCGAGACGCTGCTGCAGTTCAACGTGGAAGGCGGTTACTATCTCTGGTGGTTCGATGGCGAATGGCAACGTGTTGCCGCGCGACCGCAGGAAATTCTGCGGACCGGGCTGGTCTACGGAATTGGCACGATTGAACGCGTCGTGCGAGGTTCCGCGATTGTCGATCTGGGAGACGTTCATTCCTTGAAGGCTCAGGACAGACTCGCTGTGTTTCGCCGCCAGGGACGCTACTTCGTGCCGGCCGGGATTCTGACAGTCGAAGAAACAGAAGAAACCAGTTCGACGTTGCAGCGTTCAAGACATTTTGTTCCGGAGACCGGGGACGTCGTGATGTTCGTCCGTGAATTCCACGACATGCAGAAGGCGGCCGACCACCGAGATGATTTCCTGAGGACATTCCTGCTGAAGAACGCAGGTTCCAATGGTTACTCGACAGCCAGAAGACTTGATACAGCTCGCGCGCTGATGATTTATCGGAACCACTACCCGGACTGGGAACGTGGGAAGAGTGATGTTGTCGGGTACATCTTTGGAGAGTCGTTCGTCGACGTCGAAACGAAGCCGATTTCTTCGCTCCTGAAATACGTCGGAATGCTGCGAGAGAAGTATCAGCAGGGACGACGGACGCTGCCCGCGGCGGGCGCTGACTGGCAGCTGGTCGCGGAACTTCTGGCGGGCGAGTCAATTCAAGCTCAGCATCTGGCAGCCGTTGCCGCTAAAGAGGCGAATGAAGGAGACACCGCTGATGTTCGGATCGAGCCTCGTGAGATCGAACGACGACTGCGCGAACGCCTGTTTGATCGTGAAGATGAACAGATCCATCTCCTGACATTTCTGGTGGCAACGTTTATCGAAGAATCAGGTCGAAACCAGGATCTGTGGATGCAGCAGCATTTTCGACGCAGTCAGTTTCCTGAACTCCAGGATGAAGAGGTTCTGCTGGAATCGCTGAGGGACTTCGTTCGCGATCTGCAAAGTTGACGTGATGGATGATGGCCGCGAGCGATTCCATGCTGATCACTCTGGTCTGCAGTTTCTGTTGAATCCTGGTCATAACTTCGCGGTCTAAGGGCAAAGTGAGCGACGTCGACAGGAAGCATGTCTCCGCTTATCATGCTGGGAGAACTTCCCCCCGGGTTGCTTTTCTGTTTGTGTGCACTTTGCAGTTGCGATTGGCTGGGTATGTCAAAGAAGCTGCGAAATTCCCGCGATGATGCCGGCAGTATGCTGGCGTCCCTGATTGTGATCGGTGTCGGGACTGGTCTGTGCGGATTCCTGTCTCTGCTGGGTTCTGCGGATCAGGCCACCATCGTGATTCCAATCATTATGCTGGTGTCCGTGATTCTGCTTTTCGGACTCACCTGGCTCAGACGTGACACTTCCATACGGTCACCGTCCGGCCTGAGTTTCTGGCTGTCCCTGTCTCGGACCCACCGAGACGACGGAATTGCTGCTCAGTATCGTCCACGTCGTGTCAAAGGGCCTGGAGATGAATCGGCCCCCGGCACAAACCGTCCGATTACTGCGGAAGAAGTTCACGAAATCCAGATCACCAGCATCAACACCTGGGTGCCTTCTCGCAGCAGAAACGCAGCTCCATCCGATCAACGGGATTGAGTCGACAGCATCAGCATCCTGAAAACGTTCACTGAGCCGTTTTTCGCGGCAGGGCTTTCGTGGGGCGATGGGCGTTGACGATCGTTTTACTCGTCCGTGGGAGATTGCAGTTTCCGGCACATTCTAATCCGGAACCGAAAGCGGCTGACCGCTGTCCGTCGGTTTGAGATTGATGATGAACGGGACGGCTCTGGCGGCCCATTCTTCCGGAGTGGGGTACAGATGGGCACCTTCGCCGAAGCAGGATTGAAGCATTTGCGTATTGATGATTCCGGGATTCAGCGGGACGGCGATCAGGCCCTGTGGAAGCTCTTCGGCCAGGGCTTGAGTTAGTCCTTCAATCGCCCATTTTGAGGCACAGTAGGGAGCAACTTTGGCAGACACGGATCGCCCCCAGCCACTGCTGAAATTGATGATGGTGCCCTGCCCGTTCTGAATCATTGATGGAACGAAGTGGCGAATGACATTGGCAGTGCCACTGACGTTGATAGCCATCAGCCGGTCGAAATCAGTCGCGGATACGTCCCACAGACTGGCATTTTCGGTGATGACGGCTGCGTTGTTGATCAGATACTGCGGCGGACCTTTGTCACCGATGATCTCGGACGCCCATTTCGAAACTTCTGCGTCGGACGAGACGTCGACCTCATCGAACCGATGGAAGCTTTCAAACTGTTGTCGAAGACCGGCTGTTTTATCCGCAGAACGACTGCAGCCACAAACCGAGAATCCTTGCCGAGCAAACTCAGCAACCATGGCCCTGCCCAGACCTTGAGAAACGCCGGTGATTACCACGGTTGTCATGAAGACGGCTTTCTGACGATAACGTCGTTGCTGACAGGCTTGATTCCTCTGAACGAATCTTTGATGATCCTCGCACTCCGGTGGTCTGTACGAATCTGCCTTGTTGCTGTCAAACGATGTCGTGGTAATGTCGGCAGGCCCCGTGCCGCGTCTCCGATTCACGAGCAGCAGAAGGACTGAGCGGCAGCAGGTTGAACGCCGGAGGATTCCTGTCATGAAAGCCCAATGATGTCCGGTACTGATACACGTCCTCATATCATCTTCATTATCACAGACCAGCAGCGGTTTGACACCATTCGTGAACTGGGCTTTGACTACATGGAGACGCCTCACCTGGACCGGCTGGTTCGGGAAGGCACGACGTTTACCAACTGTCACATTTCTGCGCCCAGCTGTGCGCCCAGCCGGGCAAGTCTGTTTACGGGGTACTATCCGCATACAACCGGCATTCTGAAGAACGCGGATCAGTGGAATCACGGTTGGATCGAATCACTGGCCGACAGTGGTTACCGCTGTATCAACATCGGCAAGATGCACACCTATCCGTATCACACGCCCATGGGCTTCCATGAGCGATATGTTGTGGAAAACAAAGATCGCTACATGGAGGAGCGATACTATTACGACGAATGGGATAAGGCTCTGCATGCTCGGGGTCTCGTCAAACAACAACGAGAGCTGTATCGAAAACGCGATGACTATCGCGACAGCCTGGGCGCGTTTCTCTGGGAACTGGATGAGGACATGCAGTCCGACAATTTCGTCGGGAATCTGGCGACATGGTGGATTGATACCAAACCGAAAACGGATCAACCGCTGTTTCTGCAGATTGGATTTCCAGGTCCCCACCCGCCCTATGACCCCACGAAGGAGGACGCCGAAAAGTACATGGCCAAAGATCTGCCGTTGCTCGAAGTTTCCGATGAGGAACTGGATTCGATGCCGCGGGCGTTCAAGGTACTGCGGCAGCACAATTTCGATATTGATCATGACAGCGTCGTACACAAAGACAGGCCCTCCGCAGAAGAACGACACCGACAGCGTGCATACTATCTGGCCAATGTGACGATGATTGATCGAAAGATCGGAGAGATTCTTCAGTCGCTGGACAACAAGGGCTATCTGGAAAACAGTGTGGTGATTTTCACCAGCGATCACGGCGATTGTCTGACGGATCACGGGCACAGTCAGAAATGGACGATGTACGATACGATTACTCGTATGCCGCTGATTGTGTGGAGCCCCGGTCGGTTTGAAGGCAACCGTCGGATTGATGGGCTTTGTCAGCAGATGGATATCGGGCCGGCGATTCTGGAACTGGCGGGAGTTTCAGTTCCAACGACCATGGAAGCAAAGTCATTGCTGCCCGTCCTTGAAGGTCGCGACTGGACACCGCGAGATTACGTGTATGCCGAACACGGCAAAGATCATATTCTGGACGGCACGGACTTCATGTCGATGGTTCGAAACAACCAGTGGAAACTGGTGCATTTCATTGATGAAGATGAAGGCCAGCTTTTCGATCTGGTCAACGATCCGGACGAAGTCAAAAATCTGTGGGACGATCCGCAACATGCCGATCAGAAACAGGAACTGCTGACAGAACTTCGCGAATGGCGCATTCGCAGTCTTGTCCACACAGCTTCATGGGCTGGAAAATTCCGCTGAACGGCGATTTCCGTGCTGCCTTTCGAAGTTCTCCCGTGACCAAACTGGTCAGAATCAATTTGCCGGGGATTTTGTTGCAGCGACGGGCGCCGTCCATGTGGTGTCTGGTTCCAGCGGATACAGCGGGCGTCTGCGGTGCTGATATGGCAAAGTCGACATATCGGCCGAAGTTGAGCCCGGTGTGTTGACGCGCAGAAATGCCGGACAGACGTCGCGGTAGGCGGCAATCGGAGCGTTGACTCCTTTAGCCACAAGGATGTGGAAGCTGTTTGGGTCCAGTCCGCAGCTGTACAGTTGCTGCAGGCTGAACGGCACCATGCGTCTGGAAGTCAGCATGACTGTCAGGCCCTCTGAGGTTTCGCAGACGGCGGTCCGGCCCTGATCAAATTCCGTGATGCCACCGTGCCGAGGCTGTTCTTCTCGAAATCGCCCTTCATGAAGCGACCTGACGGTGACCGTGAGCAGTACAGGGTCGCCGTGCAGACGATCCGTTTTAGCTCCGAGGGACAGTGAAAGGGAACTGCCCGTTCCTGCCTCCCGGCATTGATCAACGGCCTCCGGATCAAACAGGCAGACAAATGCGTTTTTTGTCTTTTGGCGGCGAAATTCTTCCAGCAGTATGGTTCCGTCTGCACTGGATCCGCCGCCGACATTGTCACCCATGTCAAGAAGGCAGGTTCGTTCCGGCGATGACATGGCGCTGGAGACGGCTTCAGCGGGCGACAACATCGGTCCGTGAAAGTTGTCTCGCAGGCTCCACATCTGACCTGCCAGTTGAGCCGCCAGTTCCTGTGCGAGAGCCTGATCTCCATCAGTGACCGTAATCACAGACGATCCCATCTCCGCGACGTCGGCGTATGGAAAGCCCAGAAGGATACTGTTGGACAGAACGCCCGGCTGTTGAAGTTGAGCGTCAGCCAGCCGGTACAGTGGTTGCAGCCAGGCTTCGTCGGTGCACTGCCGTTCGATACTGATTGCCAAAGGAGGAAACACCGCTGCCATCTGTGGATTGATGATTCCTCGAACGGTCTGCATGATCATTTTGGCGGCTTCCATTCCGCGAGCACGCTGATCCAGATGCGGATTGGTGCGATACGCGATGAGTGCGTCTGCAGATTTCACCATCAAAGGAGACAGGTTGGCGTGCGCGTCCAGCGTGCCGATGATCGGAACCTGTGAGCTGACGGACTGCTTCAGCACTGACATCCAGTGTCCATCGGCATCCGGAAAATTCTCACTGACAGTGGCTCCGTGCGGTGCGATCAGAATTCCATCCAGGCGGCCGGCGTTCTGCAGTTCATTCAGCATCATGTGAAGCAACTGATCGAAAGCCTGTGCTTCAATGGGGCCGGATGGAAGAGCTCGTGCGGCAAAAATCGGGACGGCAGTCGCTCCACCCGCGTCCAGTGCGGCGAAGAAGCCGCCGACTTCGTGGTGAGATCCTTCAAGTGCCCTGCGTACGCCTGTGCCGGTGACCAGAAGATTCTGCTGAAATGAATCAACACCTGTTGATTGGTTTGAGAACGTATTGGATTCGTGAAGCCACGCGATGATTCCAATTCGCATTGTTGTTCCTGCTGTGAGGTGGTGTGCTTGCGGGAAGTTTCGGCACTGTTATGCTGGTCGACGATGCCGGTTGGTGGTGTTCCTCGTCAAAGATGGATACATCACGTTTGATCTTCCGGTCTGGTGGAGGTCCTCAGGTCCTGTTGTGCGACTGTAAGCGGCTGTTGGAAGGTTTGCGAGATGAACATACCGGAGAATATTACTCTGCCAATGGTACGGGAACATCTGTACGCAGCTGTCATTTGCGATGTTCTGGACGCCGCCGGATTTCCGCACCAGTCGCCCCGGCTTCCGTTTCAGACCCTGTCGTCATCGGGGAATATTCTTGCCGGCCGGTGTCGGACGACGCTGTGGGCGGACATGTTTCATCAGGATTCCAGGCCCTATGAACTGGAACTGCAGGCTGTGGACAGCTGCCGGCCGGACGACGTGCTGATTGCTGCCGCCGGAGGTTCCATGCGGTCCGGAATCTGGGGCGAACTCCTGACAACAGCGGCCATGAACGGTGGCTGCATTGGAGCAATCGTTGATGGTGCGGTCCGTGACGTGAAGAAGATTCAGTCCATGAACTTCTGTGTTCTGGCCAGAGGAACCTGTCTGTATGACAGTAAGGATCGCCAGCGTGTCATCGACATCGATGTCCCGGTCGAAATCGACGGCGTGGTGTTTCGCCCCGGTGATCTGGTCGTTGCGGACTCCGACGGAGTGGTGGTTGTGCCTCAGCAGGTTGAGAGAGAGATTCTTTACAGTGCCTGGCAGAAGGTGCATGCCGAAAACGAAGTGCGCGATGCGATTCGCGGTGGCATGAAATCGACGGCCGCGTTTGAAAAATACGGAGTTCTCTAACTACGATCTGCCGGTCCGTCGAAGGTCATTCTCCGGTGGTTCACGACTGAGCCGGATCTGTCATCAACGCCTCAAATCCGGTCACAACGTCCAGAAGTTCTTCGGTGATCGCGGTCTGGCGTCGTTGATTGTAAGCCGTGCTTAATTCGGCCAGCCGTTCCTGAATGTTCTTTTCAGCGGCCTGCATGCTGGCGATCCGACTGGCATTTTCGCCCGCCAGTGACTCAGCCATGGCTCGAAACAGCGATACAAACAGATATTGGCGGACAAGGCGCGAAAGCAGAACATCCGACTCCATGGAAAACGTTGGTAATGTTCTCGACGGCCATTTCGCGGGACGAAGCTCCGCCAGCCGCTGAGGGCTCAATGGCAGAAGTTCGATGTGTCCCGGCTGATACGATGAAACCGATCGTCGCTGATTGTAGAACAGGACAATTCTTCCCAGTCGTTTTTTGGTTCGCCAGTCCTGCAGTTCGCTGAGCAGATCCTGAACGGCGGACGTAATGGCAGACGAGGAACCGGCGACAGGAAGGACGGCATCAACTTTGTGATGTCGGTCTTCCATTCGACCGGCCACTCGACTGCCCACACAGATGACAGGCCAGTTCGACTGCTGATGATCTGCTTCCGTCATCAAATCATGGGCGTACGCACTGATCTGTTCATTGAACTGACCACACATTCCCTGATCTGATCCAAACACGACGGCTCCCGTGCGATGGTGTCCGTCCGGGGAGGCGAGCTGCGGCGTGTTTTCCATGTGCCACAGCAGAATCGCGAATCCGTCTTCGATCGTCTGGAAATAATCGCCCAGTGATTCCACGGCCATTTCATATTGTCGAATACTGACTGCGGCCAGCGTCTTCATCGTGCGCACGACGGACGCAAGGTCCACGGCGCTGTCGATGCTGCGTTTCAGTGATTCGAGTGTCTGCACGGAAATTATTCCCGGGAAGGACGGACTTTGAGATGCTCTACAACCGCAGGATCATGGAATTCTCGCTGTGTTCCGACAGGAGTCCGTGTCATTCAGGCATGTGGTTTGTGGGTTGATGTCGATCAGGAGTCATTGGACTTCAGCGCTTCGGATGCGATTTGCAGGATCTCAAGACGTTGTTCGTCCGTCAAAGGCCTTCCGGATTCGATGCATTCGCAGATTTCCGGCAGTCCGGAAGTGACTGCCTTCCGCACTGCGGACTCCGCTCCTGGCATATCGTTCAGTTGCAGGTGATCAAAGATTCCACCTGTGACACACACGAGAACTGCAATCTGTTCTGATGCCGAAATCGGTTGATACTGTGGTTGCCGAAGTATTTCCCGAACTCGCCGACCACGTTCCAGAGTGGCCTGTGTTTCCTCATCCAGACGACTGCTGAACCGCGAAAACGCCTCCAGTTCTTCAAACTGTGAATAGGAAAGCCGCAGATCGCTGGTCACAGAACGATAGGCGGCCAGCTGTGTCTTTCCACCGACGCGAGATACGGAACGACCCACATCCGCAGCCGGAAGGATTCCTTTTTGAAAGATGTCGGGCGACAGATAGATCTGTCCATCCGTGATGGAAATCAGGTTTGTGGGAATGTAAGCCGACACGTTCTGAGCTTCGGTTTCGGCAATCGGCAGCGCGGTCAGTGATCCGCCTCCCAGTCGTTCGCACAAATGAGTGGAACGTTCCAGCAGTCGCGAATGGAGATAAAAAATATCGCCCGGAAATGCTTCACGTCCCGGTGGACGTCGCAGCAGCAGAGACAGTTCCCGATACGACCGCGCGTGAGCCGTCAGGTCGTCATAAACCACCAGAACATCCCTGCCCTGATCCATGAAGTATTCTCCGATGGTCGTTGCGGCATAGGGTGCAATGAACTGCAGTCCCG
>JAGQPY010000098.1 GCA_020426485.1 Planctomycetaceae bacterium | reverse complement strand
CGTCGTACCCTGAAATAGAAATCTGACAAACCAGTAGGTCGATGCGTTGTTGTCAGGTCCTGGCTGCGAGCGCCGCCGGTTTTCACAAAGCCCTGCCAGTGCTGAAGGTTCTGTTCGGCCGTCAGCGTTCGACGTCACAGGGCTCCATGAAGGTTGATTGCGAGGAATCAACGCAGCGATCCGCCGTGAGATGTCAGAACGTTTCGCTGCAGTCGTTCGCCCATCTTTTTCTGCTCCATCAGCTCACGACCTTTGGCGTAAGCCGGATCATGCCAGAACACCAGGCATCCGTTGCAGCCACGACCGCAGCATCCGGGGTTGCCCGTGCGGTGCGATCGAGGTTCTGCGTGAACCGTCTCGGCTTCCCGAGCTTCCGTCAGCTTCACCTGTTGAAGCTGGTACAACTGCTGATCAGACGAACTGCCGCAGGAGCCTCCACAGCAGCTGTCGCCAGCCAGTTCCATGCGTCGAGCCGTTCGGTCCAGTCGTACTCGCGCGGCTTCGGTTTCTGTCAGCGGCTTTTCTTTGCGAATCACAGTCAGCAGAGGCATCCGTTCACGGAGCAAAGCCTGATCTTCATGTTCAAATTGAGACCAGTGAATCTTCAGTTTTTTAGGCTGTCCCGGATGGACCACTTCAACCGGATCCGGCTTTCCGTCCAGTTCAAATTCGTAGAGTCGAAGTCGAATATCGTGGTACTCACCGCGAACGTCTTCGTCCGGAAGCACGAATTCCAGCACGTCTCCGCTGTCCAGGCGGTTTCGAACATCGATCAGGAAACCGTCATCCGTATGTTCGCAGATGTAGCCTGCAAAAACCGCATCGGAAACCTGTCCGGTGTGCTGATATCCATGAGCCAGATTAGTCAGCTGTCCGTCGTGAAAGGCCAGCGTGTAACCGCGTGAAGGTACTCGATCCAGCTCGTCCATGAAGGGCTTCGGATCCCAGTTGTCCGGGTCAGCTGCCCACGCGTCCATGGCCTTGCGATACGCGCGGGCGACAACAGCGACGTAGTACAGACTTTTGCCGCGACCTTCCACCTTAAAGGAATCAACTCCCAGCTTCAGATACTCGGCCAGCTTTGGCAGCAGACACAGATCCTTACTGTTCAGGATGTACGAACCGCGTGAATCTTCTTCGATGGGCATCAGTTCGCCCGGACGAACGCCTTCTTCCAGCAGAAACTGAAACATGTCGCGGTTGCTGTCGTTGATATTCAGTTCCTGAACCGTGCCATCATTCAGCTTCAGGTGAACTTTATAATCCCAGCGACAGCTGTTCGCGCAGTTGCCCTGATTGGCACCGCGTTCGGACATAAAATTGGACAGCAGACAGCGCCCGGAATAGGTCATGCACATCGTGCCGTGCACAAACGCTTCCAGCTTGATGTCCGGACAGTCCTGACGAATCTGGCTGAGTTCCGCAAAAGAAACCTCGCGTGCCAGCACGACCAGTTTGGCTCCCTGGTTCTGCCAGAAACGAACGGACAGCGACGAACAGACATTGGCCTGAGTCGAAACGTGCAGTGGTATTTCGGGAGCACGCTGCCGAACGTATTCAAAGACTCCCGGATCAGCAATGATCAGACCATCCGGATTGACCGTCTTCACCGTGTCGATGAAGGTATCCAGTTTGGTCACATCTTTGTTATGTGCGAACAGATTCAGCGTGAGATACACGCGCACGCCGTGCTGATGAGCAAACCGGACGCCTTCCAGAACCTCTTCCAGAGAGAAATCGGACTTCGTCCGCAGGCTCATATCCGGAGTCCCCAGATAAACCGCATCGGCACCGTACAGCACGGCGACTTTCAGTTTATCCAGCGAACCCGCAGGCATCAGTAATTCAGACTTCAGGGAACCTCGCATGAAGACAGCTCTTTATGGCAGACAAATGCCCTGTGAAATCCCGCCCGTTTCCGTGGGCGACAGCGGCAATCGGTTGGCGAAGGCGGAATCATACCACGAGATATTCGCCGTGGGCAGAGCCATCTTCTGCGAACCTGAGATTTCAACGCCCGCTATTCTCAGGGCTCACCTCGGAAGACGATAAGCCTGCCGACGCCCTTCCACGACCGCGGATTCCCGGTCTTCGAGCAGCACCGGTCTTCGTCCATCGATCGGACGAACGTTTTGCCCCGATGGCGATCCGGAGGCGGCCTTCGGCGGGCTGGTCGAAGAATCCAGCGAAAGCGGCGGCCAGGCAACCGTGATTGTTACCGTATCTGCCGAGTCCGCGCACCGGATTCGAACGCAGTTTTGACTGCTGCACTGGTAGCCACTTCCCGCCGTTTGCCAGGCAACGGTTCTGTCTCTCGCGGTGTCAACCACCGTCGCGCCGATGGCATCGCGAGAACTTGATGTTCCAATCAGCACCAGTTGTGTCTCGCGCAGCCGTGCAGACGATCGATTGCACAACAAAGCCGTCGGCGAATCAAGATGGGTGACGACAGCGTCAGCAAATCCGTCGCGATTCCAGTCCAGAACGGCGACGGATCGACCGAGAACTTCTCGATCGAAGTACGGCCCACAGTGGTGCTGTTCGACGAAACGTCCGGACCGGGTTCCGGCAAACAGCTGAGCCCTCATGCGATATGGATGGCCTCGAAACTGAAAATCATCCAGATGTCCGTTGGAAACCAGCAGGTCGTCGAAACCGTCGCTGTTGAAGTCGGCAAACTGACAACCAAAGCCCAGCATTTCGAACCCCGGTACAGCAAGATCCGCCGCTGGTGTTGCGTCGATCAGTACACCATCCACCGGCTGTTGATACAGAGTGTTGGATTCGGAATAGTAGTTGGTGACAAACAGGTCGGCTCGACCGTCGGCATCGGTGTCGCCAATGGCGATTCCCATACTTCCCTGAGCAGCACCGAACTGATCTCCGGCTCCACCCACGATGGGCGTGATATCGGAAAAGCCGTGCCGGTTCGGCGAATATTCAAACAGGCGGTTGCCGGTTTCGTCATTCGTGACGTAAACCTGATTGGTACCACGGGACAGATAGTCGCCGACAACAAGTCCCATGCCTCGCCCGGCATCCGGCGACTGTTCAACCGCAATTGCTGTGAATCCTCCAGCAGCGTCGGACAGCCAGACAACGTCCACGGCGGCCGGAAAATCGGTCGGCCCGCAGATTCGCTGATAACCATCGTGACGGCAGGTCCGGCGAAAGTTACCTGTCACGTAGTTCACGTCATATAAATCGGGAGCCCCGTCACCATTCAGGTCAGCGACAGCCGCACTGGTCGTCCATTGATCAATGAGATCAGCGTGCTCAGCATCTGAAACGCCATCCCCGGTCTCAGCCGACATCACGGAGAAGCGAGAAACAGTAAACGTTCCATCGCCCTGATTGATCAGCAGCTGGTTCTGTCCGACTCGGGGCAGGTAGACATCGTCGAATCCATCGTTGTTCACATCACCCACGGCAACTCCCTGCCCAAACCCTTCCAGCGCTGACGTCGCCGTGGTTGACACGTCGACATACTGCCGCCCCATCAGATTTCGATAAAGACCGTCTGCATCGTCGCTGTCGGAACGACCTCCCTGAGGAAAACACAGATCCGGCCATAGGTCCGCATCCAGATCCAGAACACCCACGCCGCCACCCGTCCACTGGTGCATCAGTAAACCTTCCTGCCCCACTTTGACTCCATTGTTGTACCGGAAGTGCAGCCCAACCTCGTCAGCGACATCGTCAAACCAGAACCGCGAAGACGGTGCTGAACTCTCTTTGTCGGAAACATCCGTTGACGGCTGATCGGGCGGGCGATCGGCAATAGGATCATCGTCAGCGGACGACTGTTGTGGCATTCCGGCCGGAAACGGAAAGATATTGAATCGCGATGGGTCTCGGAGCAGTGGATGCTGATATGGTTCGGCCTCAAGCGAATCGGTATCCGTCAGCAAACTGACCGCCCATGCTGCGGGTTTCGGAGTTCGAAGCTCCAGTCGAGCCCACGCCCTGGCTTCCGCAGTACGACCGAGTCCCAATAGGTGCTGAACAAGCTGATGTCGCACGTCCGACAGACCTGCACCGTCGCTCTGGTAAAGCCGGACCGCTAGTTGTCGCACCAGCTTCAGTCTGTCTGCCAGAGCACGAAGTTCCGTCGCTGCCGTCACGTCGTGACTGTAAAGCAGGTCCGACAGCAGGTGTCCGGCATCCGCATTCCACGGACTGCGCCGCAGTGCTTCCACCGCGCAGCGAACGGAGGAATGTTCTCTGGCCGCCAGCAGCCACGCTTCGACGAACTCCTCGTGCACGGCCAGGAAGGCGTGTAGTTCATCAAGCCCCGTCTGGTGACTTCCCTGCCGATCGTGTGGCGATCCGTCCTGCCGCAGCAGCACCTGCAGCACAACCGGCTTCAGCCACACCGGCCAATCCGGATTGAAGTCCGCCCCGCGTTTTTCCGTGACGTGATTTCGTTGAATGGACCTCGCTTCAGCGCACAGCCGTTCCGCCAAAGCCTGATCACGGTTCTGAACAGCGTGTCGAATCAGTCCGGTCAGCGGCAGATATCGGTCGTCTGCACACGAGGCACCGAAGGGCGATGTCGACGATTCGACAAGCGACAGGATTCGCTGCAGGAAATCTTCCGGGTAAAGCAACTGGCCGCCGGTGGCCAGACAGATCAGCGTTTCGGCATCAGCGTTTTCCGTCCTCAGCAGATTCAACCAGTGCGGCAGGCTTTCTTCCGCAAGGCCACAGCCACTCAACAAACGAGCCAAACTTCGTTGAGCAGTCACGTTGTGGCGGCTGGTCGACAGATGCTGCCAGATGTCGCAAGACTGTGACCAGAATCCCGTTTGAAAGCACAGCTCTGCTCGCAGTAACCAGCCTTCCGTCGATGACGCTGAATCGGAAAGCGGCCGTAACCCGCCGAGAAAGTGAACCGCACGGTCTTTGTCGTCAACGGCCAGAGCAGCCCTGGCTCCCAGCGTCCGAATCGCATCGGAAGATTGCCCTGCGTGCTCAGCCTTTTCCGCCAGAATCACCGCGTGCCGGAAGTTGCCAGCTTCAAAGGACTCCGCGATCTGCTGTTCCGTCCGATCTTGATGTCCACACCCTGCCAATAACCACACCAACAGCGTGAACGCGGACAGCGATCCCGGACGAAATCGCCGTCGGTAAGGCAGGTTGGAATCAATCAGTGGCATACGCACATCGTATCACGACCGATTCCTTCTCTGAATCCGAAAGGCGTCCGCAACCAAGAACGTCGCGAGCCCCCCCCGGCAGTGGCTGGACACAGCAAATTCAGCAGCGGAACGGTGTCTGCTACCTGCGAACCTGCGGTTCATTTCGCAATGTCGTCAGTCGACGTTCCAGATCGGCCACGATTTCGGGATGCTTTGAATACAGGTTGTTCTTCTGAGCCTGATCGGTTCGCAGATTGTACAAAGCCCCCGGCAGTGAATTCTTTGCGTACCCGTTCTGTTCGTCAAACCACGCAGGCACTGCAGACACGCCTCCCGATTTCCCCTGAATCAACACCCAGTCTTCATGTCGAATCGCGTAATGGTCAGCCTTGGTGTTGTGAATGATTGTCGTGCGAGCTGATGCTCCACCTTTCAGCAGAGCCAACTGGTCGTAGCTGTCCTGAGCCGTTCCCGGGGGCAGTTCGTGCTGAACAATGCCGGCGATTGTTGCATGCAGATCGATCTGACTGATCAATCCGTCACTGACCGCACCTTCGGCTACGACTCCCGGCCAGCGCACAAGAAACGGAACGCGATGTCCGCCCTCCCAGATGTCTCGCTTCAGTCCTCGCAGCGGTCCCATGCTGCGATGTTCGAAGTTCCTGATGCGGTCATAGGCGTAGCGTTCCGGGCCATTGTCGGCCGTGAAGATGACCAGAGTGTTCTGATCAAAGCCTTTCTCTTTGAGTGCCTTCAGGACCTGACCAACGGTGTCGTCGGTCTGTACAACGAAGTCTCCATAGCCATTAGCCTGTGATTTCCCGATGAACTCCTTCGTGGGAACGATCGGCGCGTGAGGCGACGTGAAGGGGAAGTACAGAAAGAACGGCTGCTCCGGTGACTGTTCATGAATCCAGCGCACGGCCGTCTTTGTCAGTGTCGGCATGACATTCCAGAAGTCCCAGTCCTTCGCCGACGGTCCGGGGCGAGCTTCCCAGCTGCCTTCAGCTGTTTTGGCGGTGGTCGTCAGGCTGACCGAGGGTGCGAGTGTCACCTTGTCGTTCTCAATCCACGTGTACGGCGGAAAGTTGGGAACGTCGTCTCCGAAGTAATAGTCAAAGCCATGAGCCAGCGGGCCGTCGGGAATGGCTTTCGTCCAGTCAAAGTCATCCGAAGCATAGGCCGGTTTACCACCGTCAATCTTTCGGAGCTGAGCCCCCGGTTTCTTGATCGCCTGCCAGTTCCATCCCAGATGCCATTTGCCAATGCAGGCTGTTCGATAACCTTTGTCCTTCAGCACCTCGGCAATGGTCAGGCGATCCGCATCCATGACGGACTCATCAAAGGAATTCACAATGCCGTGAAACTTCCGCCAGTGATATCGCCCGTTCAGTAAAGCGTAGCGACTGGGAGTACAGATGCCGGACGAACTGTGACCGTCCGTGAATCGAGTTCCCTGTTGAGCCAGCTCATCCAGATGCGGCGTTGGAATTTTTGAATCCGGATTCTGAATACCCAGATCGCCCCAACCCATGTCATCAGCATACAGAATCACCACGTTGGGCCGCCGCGACTCCGCTGCCGGTAACGGCTGACCGAACACGGACGCCCACATCGCGACCACTGCAACACTCAGCAACATCACGTGATGATTTTTTGACGGGATGGAACTCATGGATTTATCTCTCCGAAAGAAACCTCAGCACAGCCACATCACCAAACGACTGCCCAATCAACCTCAATGGACTTCCAACACGCGCGGACCGATGACGTCCGGCTTTGGCGTAATTCCCAGCCCCGGAGCCGTGGATGCTGCCATGAAACCGTTGACTCGCTGAGGCGCGCCGTCGGCGTTGCTGACGGTCACGTAGCTGTTGAAGTCGGTACTGGTAAAGCGGAATTCTTCCGGCGTGCTGTGTGCCAGATGAGCAATCGCGGCCGTTGTGATGTCACCACCCCAACTGTCTTCCAGAGTCATGGCAATTCCCATGGAAACGCACAGATCGCGCGCCTGGCGAGCTTTTGTCAGCCCGCCCAGTTTGCTGATCTTGAGGTTAACCACGTCCATCGCCAGATCCGCTTTGGCTCGCAGTAAAGCCTCCAGGCAGTCAATGTTTTCATCCAGTACGAATGGATGATCCGTCAGACGTCGAATGCTGAGACATTCTTCGTACGTCAGACACGGCTGTTCAATATAAACATCCAGATCCCGGACGGCCCGCACGACTCGCACGGCTTCGTGCTGAATCCATCCGGTATTTGCATCCGCGACCAGTCGATCGGTCGGCTGAAGAATTTCACGAGCCGCTCGAATGCGTTGAATGTCTTCATCCGGATTTCCACCGACTTTCAACTGAAAGCGAGTGTAGCCCTCCTGACGATACTGAGCGACATTCTGAGCCATTTCCTCCGGCGGCAGCTGTGAGATGGCTCGATAGAGGCGAACCGCCTCTCCAAAGCGTCCGCCCAGAAGCTGACAGACCGGCAGACCGGTGACCTTTCCCAGAATATCCCAGCAGGCGATATCAATTCCTGACTTCACATATGGATGACCTTTCAACGCGGCGTCCATACGGTGATTGAGTTTGCTGAGTTCGCGAGGATCATAGCCCAGCAAATGAGGGCCGAGTTCCTTCAGTCCGGCTCGAACTCCTTCGGCATACGCGGGCAGATAAAACGGCCCCAGCGGACAGACTTCGCCGTAGCCAACGAGACCGCATTCGGTTTCGACTCCCACAATCGTGCTGTCGAAAACAGAAACCGATTTTCCGCCCGACCACTTGTAAGACCCCTCCACCAGCGGCAGGTCAACTCGGTGCGCAAAGATGCGAGCAATTTTCATAGGTGATTGAATTTCTGCAGAGGCAGGGAACCGAAGACGCCGCCGAAGGACGGTCGATTGGGTGTCATCCGATTCCCAAGGCTGTGAAGTAGAAGTTCCTCGGGAAGCAGAGGCAACCGAAGGGCTGAATCTTTTGGAGGGATTCCAGTGCTCCGGCAGAGTTGTCTGTGCCACCTGTAATTCCGCCAGGCAAATTCGTGAATGCTCCGCAGGGGCCGGATTCACGCGATCGCCGTCGCATTTGCGCTGATGGAATCGCGGCTGAAAGGCGAACCGGGCATTTCACCTGTTCCGATTTGGAGAGCCGTGCTTTTGGCCAACAATCCTTTTTGCGGCGTTAGGCATCGACCGTTTTCCTGTCAGGTCAATCGTTGGAAAGTTTTTCGGTGCGCATCTGCTCTTTCTCGACCTGCACAGCCCTCTCGCAGTACGGGTTGTTTCCGGTGGCGGTTCAGCGACTGTTCCAAACTGCGCGAGAAGAAATGTCTAAAACCGCCTCGCCCGGTTTTTAATCTGTGTTTGCACGAATTTTGCATCAGTGGATGCCGCAACACGAAACGAGTGCGGGGAAAATGGCGGAATTGATGCGACGGCAGGACCGTTCAATTCTTCGGCGCCCGTCAACCTACGCTCGTCATTTGCCGTTGCCGACCGCGGGGTTTCCGGATCGTCGCGTCGATTGTGTCGGGGAATGAGACAGGGAATCGAGGCAGGGGCGCCCTGCACACTTTTCATTGACCGACGGTGGGCTTGATTGATGGAAAATCGCTGCAGCAAAAATGAACGCTGCGAAGTGCTGTAGTCTTTTGCGCGAAAAGTCGTCGAATCCTGTCGAAGTCGAACGAGTCACAGAGCGTTCCGAAAGAAAATGAGGAGGGTTTTGTCAGGCAACGATCGAAGAAATGCTGGTATACCAGCCCCGCCTCATTTTCATGGTCAAAACAATTTTCAGAATCTTTGGCAACGTCGCGCGTTTGGCACAAGGCGTGCCTTATGCAGGGGGCGTGCGAGCGGTAAGCAATGGCCCGCCTTGCCGCTCATATGCACAGGGTGCCTCAACATTTCGTTGAGGCACCTTTTTTTATGCGCTGATTGCCGACCGTTTTTCGCGATCGGATTTCGCGATCGGAAGATCCGAAGACGAACGCCTCGCGTGGATCGTGCCTGGCCATCGACTTGTGATCGAAGATGGAATCGCCGGAATGCAGTTACAGGTATGAACTGTCGATGACCGCCCTCACGGAATCTCGCCGTTCCGAAACTGCAGGATACGGCTCATGAGAATGCTTTGCGGCGCGGTGAGGAGTTGCGATCTGTCGCCTGGAGAGATCCCTTCCGCTTCCGGAATCGGCATCTGTCCGCCGGAAAAACTTGAGTCGAATTTGTTGTATGACCGCAGATGGTTGCCGCTTCATCAGCAAAAACCCGATAAATCAGCCTGTTTCTGCCGTGGCGAAACAGGTCTTGACCCGTTTCGCCGGTTCTCGTAATTTCCCGCCGTCGTCACTGACGATCCTTTCAAGTCTCTCCTCTTCGATAAATCCTGGCTGTTTTCGGACTACGGTTTTTCTCACTTCACAGGCCGCCCGGAACTGAAGTCACGATTCTCAACTCTCCCTTCTTCCTCACTGCCAGACAATCCCTTCGGATCAATTCCACGGCAGCACTTTGGAGGCAATCAGATGAACCGTCTTGTCATGTTTTGTGCCGGTCTGCTGTTGATGAGTTCCATGACCGGATGCTGCCTGTTGCACGGCTATGGTTATGGCGCTGGGTATCCGTCTTATGGCGGTTACGGTGGCGGCGGCTGCGGAAGTTGTGGTGGCTGCGGCGCCGCTGCTCCCGGATATCCTTCGGCCATGGCTCCCGGCGGCCAAATGGCATTTGCACCAGGAATGTATCCGACAGTGGCCGTTCCTCAGGAAGCGCTGCCGACGTATCAATAAACCAGGCGTCTTCGAAAAGAAGACTTTCGGAAAAGCTGGTCGCTCCAAAGTTCATCCCGTGAATTCGGAATGCGGCCCATGTTCCTCGTGGACGAAGCCTGCTTCGTCTCCTCCGTTGGAAGCACCGAGCGATTCACTCCCTTCGAGTCGCACGGTGCTTCTTTCTTTACATGATCGAAGGTCCCGCTGCTGATGTGCTTGCTGCGGCACCGGATCAATCCAGCTCCCTGATCGCCTCGCCGGAACTGTACAGTACAAACCGAAGTCCGATTCCGAGCGGCGACGAAGCGATGCCTTCATCAAAGATTCAGGCATCAGCGGTAAAATCGTGCCCTGGTCATTCGTGTGTCGCCGAAGTCGTGAGCGTCGGAGGTCGGAAGTCTTACGACTTCAGCGACTGGTAGTGCAGTGTCAGCCATGATTTGAAGAGTAGGACGGCCTTTCCAGGCCGTCTGCTCGATAGGACGGCCTGAAAAGGCCGTCCTACAGTCACTCATTCGAATATTGACAGACCAGTAGAGTATTTTCCGTCGCTGTCCGGCTAAGGATCTGCCGCGTTCCACGTCCGGTCGAACACGTTTGGTCATTCGTGAAGTGCCGGTCAGCGTTGAGGTGTCCAGATGGGGGCGATCATCTGGTCGTTCATCTGACTCCAGATGGACTGCAGTTCTGCAACTTTGTCTGCGTCTGAACCCGCGAGATCCGTGGTTTCTGACAGATCGGCGTTCAGATCGTAGAGTTCCCATTTGTCGGCTTTGTTTTTGCCGGCGGATCGAACAAGTTTCCAGTTTTCATGTCGCAGCGCGGTTCGATTTCCTGTCCGCCAGAAGAGCGTTCGGTGAGGTGCATCCGGTGCTTCGGATTTCAGGTACGGCAGCAGGTCAACACCGTCCAGCCCTTTTCCATCGGGTGCTCCGGCGGCCTGGATTGCGGTGGCAAACATATCCAGCGAAATGACAGGATGATCAAAGGTTCTTCCCGCGGGAATCTGTCCCGGCCACTGACACAAAAACGGAACTCGAATCCCGCCTTCGTACAACGAACCTTTCTCCCCGCGCAATGGTGCGTTGCTGCTGGTGAGTTCTCGTGTTGGTCCGCCGTTGTCGCTGATGAAGAAGACCAGTGTGCGACGTTCCAGGTGCTGGTCCGTCAGGCAATCCAGAACGGCTCCCACGCTGTCATCCAGATTGCTTAACATCGCGGCAAAGATGCGGCGATGGATGTCTTCGATGTGAGCAAACTTCTGCATGTATGGGTCGGCTCCCTGAAGCGGACTGTGAACCGCGTTGTAGGCAAGATACAGGAAGAACGGCCGTTCCTTGTGGCGCTGGATGAAGTCCGTGGCTTCTCGCGTGAACGCATCCGTCAGGTAAGTCTGCTCATTGACGGGCTGACCGCTGCGAAACAGCGGGTTGTTCGCATCGTAGTCGGGTTCGTCGTGCCCCATGTGAGTTGTCAGAACAAGATCACCCTGCGGACTGACCCATCGACCTTCTTTATTTCCCGGGAGTCGTTTGCGACGCAACATCGTGGTGACACCACGATACGGCGGTGGCACGAAGTAATGCCCTTCATGCAGAAAGCCGAAGAATTCGTCAAAGCCTCGTCGCTGCGGCTGGTAGCGAGCTGTGCCTCCCAGATGCCACTTCCCGATCAGGGACGTGGCATAGCCGACGTCATGCAGAACATCAGCCAGAGTTTTCTGATTGACCGGCAGACCGGCCTCCGGATCTTCGTTATCCGCGCCGATCGGGTTGAATTCGTATCCGAAGCGAGTCTGATACTTTCCCGTCAGTAATCCTGCCCGCGACGCACTGCAAAAGGGGGCCGTTACGTAGCCGTTCGTAAATCGAACTCCGCGAGTCGCGATGGAATCGATGTGGGGCGTCGGAATCTGTGGATTGCCCTGACATCCGCATTCGCCGTAGCCAAGATCATCGGCCACAAGAATCACAATGTTTGGCGGCAGGTCTCGTTCATCACCAACGGCGCTTCCGATGGAAAGACACAGAACGAAGGCCAGCGTGAGTTTCCTGTACATTGCGACGAACTTGTTGATCATTCGACTGGTTTTCATTGCAACTCCAACAGAAGCGGGACGAACCATCAGGTTCGTCCCGCTACTGAATGTTCAGGAACACGTGAGTTGGTTGCAGGTTGACAGGGAACAAAGTCCGAAGTTCTGAAGCAAAAGTGTGTCTGATCAGAAATCGCCCACTCGCTCACCACCGTGCATGGTGGCCAGTGCCTCCAGAACTTTTGGATCAACTTCGGCAGAAATGAATCGCACGGAGCCGTCGGCCAGAACTGCCTGAAAGCCGCCGGCGTGCGGTGATCCGATTCCGTCGGGCCCATTGACGTAAGGTTGCTGACTGAAACCGCGGATGCTCATGGAACCGCCCTGCATAAAGGAGCGATTCGGGCTGACGGCGTCACTCACCATCAGCGTATTCGAGGTCCCATCGGTGATATCTCGAATCCGCGTTGAACGATCAAAGCCGAAGATGCCGGCACGCTGATCCTCAATCGGAAGTTCGGCGGCATTCGGCCCGATTCCCGCGATGCCGACGTAGTCCATGCTTCCCGGATTGTCAGCCGGACGACGCTGGCTGGGATTCTGAAAAACGGGCACTGCCGTGTCGGCGACGACTTTGTTCTGAGGACCGTCCCATGCCGAATTCCGATTGATCGCCGAATACAGTGCCTGTTGTTCCAGAAACGGCAGCAATTCGACGGCCCAGTTCAGGCGTTGTTCGGGCTTCAGGTCGGGATTGGCCACTGTCCCCTGCGGAAAGTGGCGATAGACATCGTGATAATTGTGCATGGCCAGCCCGATTTGTTTCAGGTGGTTCTTCGACTGCGTTCGCCGTGCGGCTTCGCGTGCGGCCTGGACGGCAGGCAGCAACAGCGCCACCAGCACAGGCACAATCGCAGCCGCACCGACGTTTCCGAGCGGTGTCGACGGAACAGACTGTCGTGACAGAATCTCAATGCCGTTGTCGCGATTGCGCGTGATCGTGACGTTGGGAAACATCGGTTCGGTTAGTTGCTCCGGAGACGGCAGATCCTGAATGCCGAACGGCAATTGAGGTTGAGAATCTCGACGGCTGATTTTGGGAAGAATCTGTGTCTCCAGCATTCCAACCGCCATGGGAGCCCACATCATCATCGAACGGTAACCGGGTGCAGGATCGGAAATTGAGATCGAGCTGAATTCGGACGGTAACTCGCGAATCGCGGCCTGAACGTCGGCACCGGCTTCCCAGCGTGGAAGCGATTCGTTCAGTCGAGCTGCAAAATTCTGTGCTGCACCGGGCATCAGACTGGCCACAACCCAATCATCGTTCAGCAGGATGGTCGGCACGATGGGCGAACCGCTGATGATCAGAGAAAAGTAGGTACTGCCATCCTTTTCCGTCTCGCGCACCTGAAGCTTCTGAGCGTCCGGAAGTTTTTTCGCGAGGTCCAGAAGTCGGACGATCGAGCCACGGACAGTTTCGCGTTCCTCAACGCTCGCAACCATGACCGGGCCAATTCCAATCGGAATCGGCAGCGAGGTCGGATCGTTGTAAACACAGAACAAATCCCCCAGACCCGCGCTGAAGACTTCGCGAGGATGTCCGCCAATGGTCTGCTGAAACTCTTCAAAGTCCTTCGCGAACTCATCCGGACCTCCGCCGGCTCCGAGTGCCACCGCTCGATTCAGAATTTCCAGACCAATATCGACGGCATCACGAATATCGAATGAACTCACAAAGACGTTGTCAGTATTGGGAGGAAGCGGCGGAATCTCATCCAGCTGAACAGGACGCTGTTCCAGCAATTTCAGAAGTCCCTTTGCCGGACCACTTCGACGAACCTGCACGCGGTTCCACATTTCAGTCTCGTGATAGCCACCCTGAATCGTCGCATTTTGCAGCTCTACCAGGCCGAACAAATCGACAAACTCGCGAATACTGATCGGGCCGGATTTGGGTGGCTCCGGAAACGGCAGATCGCCAAACTGATTCAACAGACGTTCCGTGTCGATCCATCCCAGCAGGTTCACCGTGAAGCCGTCTGATCGCCGCAGCTCACTCCACAGCGGATTCTGAACGACATTGGCGACGTCGCCTTTTGCACACGCCATGATCTGTTCGACGGGTTGCATTCCGCCCGCCAGTACAGCGTGTTGGCCTTCAATCCACCACGCAACCTCCACACCTGGTGGTCCCGGTGCGACAAACTGAATGCTGCGACCATCCACGGTGCGTTCCTGAATGGAACTGCGAATGCGAGGGTCAGATTCCACGACGAAATTCACAAGTGCCGGAAGATGTTCGGCTCCATTGTGAACGACCATCATTCCGTATGGAGCAAATGAATTCCCGTCGGCCGACGCGGACGCAGCAAGGCTCAGTCCGTTTTCCATCACTCCCTCCAGAGCCGATCGAACCACGGACGCGACGTCGGACCGCTGAGTCGCAATGAATGTTTCGATCAGATCGAACACTCTTGCACGCATCCCGGTCTGTTCCAGTGCCTTCCACGCTGCCGTTTGCTCAATCGCCGGTCGATGCGCGGCGTCTCCGTCAAAGTGCAGAGCGATGACCGCAGTCTGCGGCAGCAGCGATTCCGGGGCGACGTTCTGAACCGTCGCCGATGGTGCTGCCAGCGCCAGCAGCGACACGCCGGCAGTTATCAACACCGCCAGACACAAACCCGTTCGTTTCATCCTTCGTCTCCCGCTGGTGAAGTTCCTGAATCGGAGCGCGATCAGCCAAACGTCTCAGGGAATGATGGCACCTGCCGCACGAATCCGCAAGTTGGCGATCTGATCGGCATCGACAACAGCACGCAGCGCAGAAGGTTGCCTCGAACAAATCCTGCACGCATGCGGGGCGAAATTCGTTGGTGCCGGGAACCTACTGCTTCAACAGAACGGAGCCTCCGTTCACCTCCATGATGCGTCTTCTCGACGGTCCCTCAGTTCGCTCGCAAGAGTGTTAGCGGGAACC
>JAGQPY010000097.1:9004-14961 GCA_020426485.1 Planctomycetaceae bacterium | reverse complement strand
TCTCATGCCAATCGAACTGATTGATACTCACTGTCACCTGGATTCTGAAAGCTTTCAGCAGGACCTGGAAAAGCTTGTCGCGGCTGCTCATGATGCCGGTGTCATTCGAATGATCACCATCGGGACGGATCTGGCCTCCAGTCAGGCGGCTCGTGGTCTGGCTGAACGCTTCGACACAGTCCTGCCCGTCGTTGGGATTCATCCCAACTACACCTCCAAAGCCGGAGCGGGGGACTGGCAGGAAATCGAAGTGCTGGCGGCGATGGCCGACGTCGTTGGAATCGGGGAAACGGGACTGGACCTGTACTGGAAGACGGTTCCGCTGGATCTTCAACAGGACTACTTCCAGCGTCACCTGGATCTTTCAAGGCGGGTCGGCAAACCATTTGTCGTTCACTGTCGCGATGCAGAGCCTGAGGTCATGGAGATGCTGCGAAGTGACTTTCGCAGCGGACCACTGCACGGAGTGATGCACTCATTCTGTGGGACGCCGGAAGCAGCGGCGGAGTGCATTGCGATGGGAATGTATGTCTCGATCGCGGGTATGGTCACGTACCGCAAGAATGACCACCTGCGTGAAATGGCTGCGACGATCCCGCTGGATCGAATTCTGGTGGAAACCGATGCCCCATACCTGTCGCCTCATCCGAATCGCGGCAAGCGAAATCAACCGGCATGGGTGCGTTTCACGGCGGAATGTCTGGCGGAAGTTCACGGGATTACTCTGGACGAACTGGCTGCCGCCACGACTCGCAATGCTCGATCCGTGTTTGGTCTGAACTGAACGCATCCGAAGCGCCGCGTTCAGCGAGCATTACGCGATCGAAGATTCTCACCGCGCATGAAAAAGCGTGAGCGAAGGGTCGTGGGTTCGACGCTTCGTCACGCAGCATGATTTCACCCGACCAGCCATTGCAGCCGCTCACGACAACAATGGGTGGCCGGGAGAAGTGAATTCTCAGATGACGCCGCCGTGAACTCGATAAGGCGTCGCCAGGTCAGGCAGCTCCAGTCCCCAGATGCGTTCCCAGATCTCGGGGATGTGACGAAGACTTTCCGACGCGTAGATCAGCTGTCGTGCTCGTTGGTCCGGCGACGGACTCCAGATTGGCAGCGCACAGCCAATGTTGACGCTGGTGCTGGCCAGCAACAGGCAGACAAGGATTCGTCGTCGCAGTTTCATCGTTGTGTCCTTCCGTGGACCCTGACTGATGTCTGTGTTGAGCATCATTTGCTCGTCAACAGATCTGTTTCAATGCGGCAGACCAAAGTCGCCGGGTTTCGTCATGTTTCTCACGTCATGGTGGCACCGAACGTTCGGGAACACCTTCTGACGCGATTCGCTGGTCGAACTTGTCCGGCAATCCATGGATGGATCATCGGAAACTGACGCAGCCTGAAACTCAACCTGAACACATGATCTGATGCGACAACGTAAGAACTGACCTTTGAATGAAACTCCCGCAACCTGAGCGTCCGCTTAGCTGTCACGTTTTTGAGGCGGTGGACCGGCAGGTGGACGATAAACGACAGGCTGTGAACCAAGCGGTGGCAGAGAACCGTTCTGACCGGCTGGTGGGCTGCTGTAGCCTCCGGAAAATGAAGGCGAGTTTTCGGCAGCCGCCCTGGCGGCTCGCTCGGCCTGTTCTCGTGCAAACTCCGCTTCTTCCAGTTGAAGAACGCGCTGCTCCATTTCCTTGCCGGGCTTGAAGGTCACGACAAACTTGGCCGGGACTTCCACCTGACCACCCGTTCGAGGATTGCGGGCCTTCCGAGCCGCCCGCTTTTTGACCTCAAAGACGCCAAAATTGCGGAGCTCAATGCGTCGGTCTTCGACCAGCGTTTCCACGATGGCATCAAAGGTCTTCTGGACGATTTCCTTTGTCTTAAGCTGAGTCAGCCCAAGCTCTTCCGAAATTGCTTTCACAATCTCTTTTTTGGTCACAGCCAAATTCTCCGCAAAGAGGCGTCGCCTCAAACTATCCAGGCAGTTTTCTGCAGCCACCGGTGATTGGCCACCCGCAGCAGAAGCTTTGGACCAGCCGGTTTTCGGCACATGTCGGTCATTCGCGGCCGGGGCCGGAACGACTCAACTGTATGATTGCAACAGACTTACTGTCAAGGCGCGACACTTACGGCGACTGCGGCTGAACCACGACTGAGGGTCGAATGTTCCGTCGCAACGGATCATATGTTCTGGTTAAGTTGTCAAAGAACGTCGGTGAAAACCGCGTGAGACGGTTTCCTATCCTCCCGTATCGGCACCTCAGAATCGTTGCGTTAGAAAAAATCGACATAATCGATACAAACCTACCTGAACACGGGTTGGACACTGCAGTTTATTCATGCTGTTGATTTTCGCTATTTGCTGCATTTTTGTTGTTTTGTGCCGTTGCCACGTCGATGAAGCGGGACTTCATGCTGAGCCCGTTGATGGCGTCAATCAGGGATCATTCCGGCGCAGATCCGGAGGGTCCAGTCGCGGACAATTGGCGTTCGCCGCCTTTTTGGCAAGAATCCGGGCGGTTCAGCCGGACGGGAGTCCTGTGGAACGTGGGAACCGTGGTCAGCAGCAGACTTTTGATCAACCTTCACAAGGAACCTGTTTCTTGAAGACAACTTTCCGAGCCATCATTGTTTTTGCTCTCTCTGGTGCCTTCTGGCTGCCAACTGCCCTGAGTGGCGAGCCTGTTCCGTTGATCTACGACACCGACATTGGAAACGATGTTGACGACGTTCTTGCGATGGGAGTGATTCATTCTCTGCAGACCCGCGGAATGTGTGAACTTCTGGCCGTCACCATTACCAAAGACCACGACCAGTGTGCGCCGTTCGTGGATGCGGTCAACACTTTCTACGGTCGAGGCGACATTCCGATCGGAGTGTGTCGCAGCGGTGTCACTCCGGGCCAAAGCAAGTTCACTGTTCTGGCCGACGAGAAGCATGGTGACGCGGATCGATATCCGCACGATCTTCGCAGTGGCCAGGATGCTCCCGATGCTGTTCAGGTTCTTCGAAAGGCTTTGGCCGCGCAGAAGGATGGTTCCGTCGTGATTGCTCAAGTGGGGTTCTCGACCAATCTGGCAAAACTGCTGTTGTCGAAAGCCGACGATGTCTGTCCTCTGGATGGACGCGAGCTTGTTGCCAGAAAGGTGAAGTTACTGTCGGTGATGGCGGGGGCGTTCACTCTGATTAACGACAAGGAGCATCTGGAATACAATGTCGTCAAAGATATTCCGTCAGCGCAGGCACTGGCGGCGGACTGGCCGACGACCATTGTCTACAGTGGGTTTGAGATTGGTTTGTCTGCGGCGTATCCGGCGATCAGCATCGATCGCGACTATGAATATGTGCCTCATCATCCCCTGAAAGAGGCGTATTACCTGTACAATCCGCCGCCTCACAATCGTCCGACGTGGGACCTGACCAGCGTGTTGTACGGTGTATTTCCGGAGGCGGGATATTTTGACCTTTCGGAACCCGGAGACGTGGTCGTCGACGAACGCGGCAAGACGCACTTCACTAAAGCTCCGAACGGGCGGCGGCACTATCTGATGATGTCGGACCTGCAGCGAGAACGCGTGGTGGAAGCGCTGGTGCAGTTGTCCAGCCAGCCACCGGAGACACTGCGAACACTACAGAAGGATCAGACTCGCTGAATCGAAGTCGTGATGAACTCTGCCAATTCGTCTTCCCAATGTCCGGGTCATGATCAATCGATGACTGAGCCAGACTCCTCTTCAAATCGAGTTCCAAAGATCCTTGTCATCGGATCCATCAACATGGATCTGGTTGTCCGATCGCCCCGTATACCGCGACCGGGGGAGACACTGATTGGTCAGAGTCTGCGCGAGATTCCCGGCGGCAAGGGAGCCAATCAGGCGGTCGGTGCAGCTCGACTGGGCGCGGAAGTCACGATGGTTGGGTGTGTCGGCGGTGATGGGTTTGGCCAGTCGCTGCTTGAAAGTCTGCGCGGCGAGCAGATCTGTACAAAACATGTCAAACGGATCGACGGCTGTTCCAGCGGCGTGGCCGTGATCAGTGTGGAGGATTCGGGGCAGAACTGCATCACCGTGGTTCCCGGGGCGAATTCAAATCTGACGGTCCACGATCTGCAGTCGCTGGAGCATCTGTTTGGTGAACACGATGTGTTGCTGCTGCAACTGGAAGTCCCTATTTCTGCGGTTCGGGAAGCCGTCCAACTGGCGGCTCGATATGGACTGCCTACGATTCTGGATCCCGCACCGGCGCCGGATGGTGAGGTGCAGGGACTGCTGAACGTCGATGTGATCTGTCCAAACGAAAGTGAGGCATCGACGCTGACAGGACTTCCGTTGGACACTGCTGAACAGGCTGTCGCGGCTGCCGAACGACTGCAGTCCATGGGGGCAAAGAATGTTGTGATCACCCGGGGTTCCGCCGGCGCGGTACTGTTGACCGAGACCGGGTCGGTCCATCACGTGAAACCCTTCGCCGTGAATGTCGTTGATACGACTGCCGCCGGCGATGCGTTTGCCGCAGCGCTGGGTTTTCAACGAGCCAGGAATGTCGACATGCTCAGCGCGGTTCGTTTTGCCTGCGCTTCGGGTGCCGTCGCCGCCAGTCGAGACGGAGCACAACCCGGAATGCCGTCTCTGCCGGACGTGGTGGCCGTGATCGAAGAACAGACTCCGAAGGCCTGACGTTCTGCAGATTCGCTGCGTCGGAGTTGAAGATCCGTGAACGAAACATCGGACTGTGAACACCCGTTGTTCGGTACCGGCCGGTCGCGGACGAGGCCACGCGTCCCTGTTGCAGGCAAATGTTCGCCTCGCCGCCGACGGGATCGTTCAAGACGCAATACCTGAAGTGACCTGTCGCATTGAGCCTGAGGCGAGAGCTACTTTCGCAGGTCGTATTCTTTAATCTTGCGGTACAGCGTTCGTTCACCGATTCCCAGCAGGCTGGCGGCTTCTTCTCGGTTGCCGTCGGTCAGTTCCAAAGCGCGTTCGATGTAGTAGCGTTCCACTTCGGTCATCGGACGTCCGATCAGAGAATCGGCACCGGCAGGGCCTCCGTGGTCGCCGTTGCCGTCGTCGTTTCCGGCCAGAGGAGCGATGTCGGCGGGAAGTCCGTCGATATCCAGCAGACCGTCGGTATCCATGACCAGCATGCTTTCAATGACGTTTCGCAGCTGACGAATGTTGCCGGGCCAGCTGTAGCTGAGCAACGCTTTTCTGGCGGCTCGTGAAAAGCCCTCGACTTCGCGACCCGTTTTCCTGGACAGCTCCTTCAGGAAGTGTTCCATCAGCAGTGGAATATCGCCCGGACGGTCTCGCAGAGGCGGAAGTTCGATGTTGACGACGTGCAGTCGATAGTACAGGTCCTCGCGAAATTGTCCGTCGTCCACCATCTTTTTAAGATTAGCGTTGGTAGCGGCCACCAGTCGAACGTTGATGTCCATTTCGTCGTTCGCACCCAGTCGAGTGACTTTGCGGTCTTCAAGGACTCGCAGCAGCTTGACCTGAGTATCCATCGGCATTTCGCCGACTTCATCCAGGAACAGCGTGCCTCCATTGGCGTATTCGAACTTGCCAACTCGTCGACCGGATGCACCGGTGAAAGCTCCCTGTTCGTGCCCGAATAGTTCACTTTCCAGAATACTGTCGGGCAGAGCGGAGATGTTCAGCGGAACGAAGGGTTTGCTTTTGCGGGGACTGTTCTGGTGAATGGCCTTCGCGACCAGTTCTTTGCCGGTACCGTTTTCTCCCTGAATCAGTACGGTCGTGTCGGTCGGAGCGACATTCTTCAGGATCTCGATGATGCGGTGCATCTGCGGACTGTTGCCGATGACGCCTTCGAAACCGAATCGTTCTTCCAGTGAACGGCGCAGTTCGGCGTTACGGCGGATCAGTCGCAGGCGAGCTGACGCTTTTTCCACGGCGGAACGCAGTTCACCGATGTCCAGCGGCTTGGTC
>JAGQPY010000097.1:0-8906 GCA_020426485.1 Planctomycetaceae bacterium | reverse complement strand
TGTCACGGCGGACGTGATGGAACCGTGGCCGGTCAGGACGATGACTTCGGCATCGGGCAGTTCTTCTTTGGACTGGCGAAGGATTTCCAGTCCGTCGATTTCGCCCATCATCAGATCGGTGACGACAACATCCCACGATTCGCCGGTAATCAGCTTCGCTCCGGCTTCTCCGGACGTGGCGACTCGGCATTCGCAGTTGATGCGTTCCAGACTTTCGGCCACCGCCTGCGCATGGCCTTCGTCATCATCCACCACCAGAACCCGGATGGGGATGGAACTGAGATCCGGAGTGTCGTTCTTTTTCGTTTCAGCCATCGATATGAAAGCGAGTTAGTCTGCGGACGTTCCGATCGTAGGTGTCTTCGGAAACGTCAGTCCTGAAAGCCGGGCAGCAGAATTGTGAAGCGAGTCCCGTGGCCGGGTTCACTTTCGCAACTGATCGTTCCGCCGTGAGCTTCGATGATACGGCGAACCGTCGGCAATCCCAGTCCACTGCCCCCGGAACGCGTGGAAAAGAAGGCCTGAAACATCCTCGCAATCGTTTTTTCGCTCATACCCTCGCCAGTATCAATCACCTGCAGCACGATTTCTCCATCGCGAGCTGTCGTGAGAAACTCCAGCGAACCGCCATTGGGCATGGCCTGCAGAGCATTTCGAGCCAGATTGGACAGCACCTGTCGCATCAGGGTGCGGTCCAGACGCACGGACGGCAGACTGGCATCCAAATGCGAATGGATTTCTACATTGCGATTGCGTGCCTGAGGCCGCAGGAATTCGATGAACCGGTCCACTTCTTCATTCAGGCTGCACTGTTCCTGATTGATTTCGCCGGCTCGGGCGAACTGCAGGAAGGCATTCAGAACGTCTTCCAGATTCAGACATTCGCTCTGCAGCTTGGCAACTCGACCCAGCATCCGCCGAGCTCGAACGGAGTCTTCTTCCTGCAGATCTTCGGCCAGCAGTTCCAGATTCATACGAATCGTGGACAACGGATTGCGGATCTCATGCGCAAGCCCACCGGCAAGCGTTGCCAGCTCCGTATTCTGAGCCTGCAGACGCTGACGTTCATCCGGTTTCAGTTCAGAGGCCATTTCAGAACTTTACGGAGTGGGCTGCTGCGACGTTTCCGAACGCCGAAGCCGCCTTCACAATGTTCGTTGCATGTGTCCGGATCAGCAAAGCCATTGCAACAAAAAGCGTTGCCGGGGCTCGACCCCCCGACAACGCTCCTGTCACAAATGCCACACTATTCTTCGTCTTCGAACTCTTCGTCCGAATCACCGCCACCCGCCGCAGCCAGAACAGCTTTGCGCGACAGTTTGACGCGGTTCTGGTCATCAACGGCAATGACTTTAACTTCCAGAACGTCACCGATCTTGCAGACGTCGCTGACGTTCTTCACAAAGCCGTCGGACAGCTCGCTGATGTGACACAGACCGTCTTTGCCCGGAGCAATTTCAATGAAGGCACCAAAGTCTTTGATGGACGTGACTTTGCCCTTGTAGACTCGCCCCGGCTGAATGTCTTCCGTCAGAGCTTCGATCCGTGCCAGCGCGGCATCGGCTGCGGCGGCATTGGTGGCAGAAATCGTGACGGTGCCGTCTTCAGCGATGTCGATGGTTGCGCCCGATTCTTCCTGAATCGCACGGATCGTCTTGCCGCCCGGACCGATCAGCAAGCCGATCTTTTCGGGATTGATGCTGGTCTGCAGCAGCTTGGGAGCATGTTCCGAAATGGACTTGCGCGGTCGGCTGATGGAAGTCAGCATTTCTCGCAGCAGCTGCTTGCGAGCCTTCAGCGCCTGTTCCAGCGTGGCACGGATAATTTCTTCCGTGATGCCGTCGTTTTTCAGGTCCAGCTGAATGCCGGTGACGCCACGTCCGGTGCCCGCCACTTTGAAGTCCATGTCTCCAAAGTGATCCTCGTCACCCATGATGTCGGTCAGCAGCGTCCATTTGTCGCCTTCGTCGACGATGCCGATCGAAATTCCGGCCACTGGCTGCTGAATCGGCACACCTGCATCCATCAGCGCCAGAGTGGCACTGCAGACGGAAGCCATGGAGCTGCTGCCGTTGGATTCCAGAATGTCCGAGATGACTCGAATGGTGTACGGAAACTTTTCTTCCGGCGGAATCACGCTGGCCACTGATCGTTCGGCCAGACAGCCGTGACCAATTTCGCGGCGTCCAGGTCCACGAATCGGACGACATTCGCCGACGGAAAATGACGGGAAGTAGTAATGCAGCATGAAGCGATCGGAGAATTCCCCGAACAGCCCATCATTCCGCTGTTTGTCGCGAGTCGTGCCCAGAGTCACCGTGGCCAATGACTGCGTTTCACCGCGAGTGAACACCGCCGAACCGTGAACTCGCGGCAGGCGAGAAACACTGCAGCTGACCGCACGCAGGTCCGTGGCAGATCGACCGTCCAGTCGTGTGCCGCTCAGAATCAATTCACGAACAGCCTTCGCTTCTAAGGCGTAAAACGCTGCACTGAACTGGGCACGTGTCAGACCGTCTTCTGTCGTTTCCGCTTCCGCAGGAAAATACTTTTCGATCAGTTCCGTCTTCAGTTCGCGAACGCGATCAGCTCGCTCCTGCTTCAGGACGGTGGCCTTGGCCTGCTTCAGCCGGTTCATCTGGTCCGCCAGCTTTTCGGTAAACGGATTGGCCGCCGGCTGAGGAATTTCAGCGGGAGCCACACCCAGCTGGCTGGCGAAATCCTGCTGCATGGCACACAGCGTTTTGATGAAGCCATGAGCGTACATGATGGCGTCACCCATTTCCTTTTCGGGCAGCTGCTGAGCGAAACCTTCGATCATGAGCACCTTATTTTCGGTACCGGCGACGATCAGGTCCAGCGTGCTTTCTTCCATCTGCTGCACGGTGGGCATCAGAATCAGCTCTCCATCGACCATGCCGATTCGCACAGCAGCAATGGGTCCCATGAAGGGCATGCCGGAAATCCGCAGCGCCGCGCTGGCTCCGGTGATGCTCAGCACGTCCGGATTGTTTTCGCCATCGCAGGACATGACGTTGGACTGAATCTGCACTTCGTCACGGAATCCGTCCGGAAACAGCGGTCGAATCGGGCGGTCCGTCAGTCGAGACGTCAGAATTTCCTTGGTGGTCGGACGACCTTCACGCTTCTGATATCCGCCGGCGAATTTGCCTGCGGCCGCCAGTCGTTCGCGATAATCAACAGTCAGAGGGAAAAAGTCGGTCCCCGGTCGAGACGGCCCAGTCTGCGCGGCGACGAACACGCTGGTCTCGCCGTATTGAATCATCACAGCACCACTGGCCTGCTTGGCCAGTTCACCTGAGGTCAGCGACAGCGTGCGACCTCCGAATTCACATTCAACAGTGACTTTCTTCACGATCTTTCCTTACCCGGCCCAGCCGGAGCAGCGACCACAGATCGAGGTTCGAAAGTCAGATTTTCGGCACGTGCAGCAACTTCACGGCATCAGGACAGCAAGCCGCAGACCATCCGAGTCTGCGAAGACGAAACGGTGCAATGCATTCAAAAAAGATCAGCAACACCGAAGAAAGGCGGGTCTGACTGTTTCTGCTTCTCAACCCACCGGCAAACAATTCGCCTGCAAATTCCGACAACTCAAAGTCGCCCCAGGTGGCGGCAATCCGCTACGAACCTGCGGCAGCAGTCAATTCAAAAAACAACCAACAAAACAAACGGCAATACGATTGAACAAACGATTCACAACACGCAACAACACCACGAAGACCGCCAACGACAACTTTGCTGACGGCACCAAACAAAAGCGGCGTCGGTCGTGCAGGACCAACGCCGCAATCTGTTCTATTTTCGAATTCCCAGCCGAGTCAGCATTTCGACATACTGATCCGGGGCGGTCTTCTTGAGATAATCCAGCAACCGGCGGCGGCGGCTGACCATTCTCAACAGACCTCGGCGACTGGCAAAGTCCTTGCTGTGTCGCTGAAGGTGCTCGGTCAGAGCCTGAATCTGATGAGACAGAACAGCAATCTGTACCTGAGGTGAACCGGTGTCGTTGGGACCCTGAGCATACTCCGCGCGGAGCTGCTGCTTCATTTCCTGCGAAATTGACATAACAACTTTCCTGCCAACACAATGAACCCACCATTGCAGGGACAAGTGCTGACTGCTGGTTCCATCAACGGGGTGGCCTCAGCCATGTCGACCGAGAGACCCTGAAACGTTTGAAACCGGAGACTAAAAGACGTGGCGGAAACCGACTCCGCCCTCCAAGGTTGCGGCATGATACCGTAAAACTCGCCGCGTTCAACGCTGATCCCCGAATGATCGGACATCTAATGATCGGATCTGAGTGACCGCTCACAAATTCCTGATTCCTCGTCAGATATCTGCATCAGCCTCACGCATCGCGAATCGATTTTTGAAGAATGCTGCGCCGAATCCTGAAAAAGGGGGCCTTTCCAGGAAATGGAGGTCCATTCGAAGCGGATGTATTCCTCCGGTGTAAATCTGTTCAGCGAGCGGCAAAACTCGCCGAAATCAATCGCTGAACGGCAAAGTTGGCGCCTGAGACTCTAACGTTGGCCTTGAATGCCGAGGCAATGACATCCCGCCGCGGTCCCATGGGCATTCTCTGCCTGAGGCGACCTTGAAAGAGGGGGCTGTCCCATTGGAAAGCCGTTCAGACCCCTTTGCTGGATGGCCTCAAAAGGGGAATTGATCTGTAAAATGAGCCGACTGGGCAAATTTCGTGGGTTTTCGCCAGCCTTTAGTCTCAATTTGGGAAGGAATTCCAACTGATGGATTTTGTACTTTGAATTTTGATCGGTGAATGCTTGAATACGACCCGCTCAGCGATGCACGGTTAGGATTTCGTGGAAATGCATTGGGGAATGCTGTCCACGACACGTCATCACCGGAGACACGAACCGGAACTGCACACCTTGGGATGGTGAGCATTTCCCTTCGTCGATTTCCGATTCTGAAGCGCTGGCCGAAGTCTAATCGGTTCGGTGGCGTTTCGAAGGTGGCAGTTTGTTGAGCAACTCTTTGGCGAATGGCGCAATTGTCATTCCGTCATCGCAGATAAATCTGGGTGGAGAGCTTTGACTCTCAGTCTTTGGGGGAAAAGATGTACACACTGTTGACCGGTGCTACCGGGCTGGTTGGGCGTTATCTGGTTCGAGATTTGCTGCTGAACGGTCACAATCTGGCCGTTGTTGTCCGCCCTTCAAAGAAGTGTGCTCCACGGGAACGAATGGAGCAGATTCTTCAGCATTGGGAAGAAGAACTGGGGCGTCCTTTGCCACGGCCGGTTGTCCTGAGTGGCGATATCGCAGAGCCCGGATTCGGACTTTCGGACGAAGAACGCAGCTGGGTTCGGAATCACGTCGATAAGATTATTCACAGCGCGGCGATTCTGGAATTTTATGGTTCAGACCGGTCCGGTGAACCATGGCGAACGAATCTCGGCGGCACTCGCAACATGATCGATCTGTGCCGTGAGCTGAAGATTCACGACATCCACTACATTTCCACCGCCTACGTGGCCGGAATTCAGGAAGGTCGTTCCATGGAAGATGCTCTGGACGTGGGCCAGACCTTTCGCAACGACTACGAAGAGAGCAAGTTTCTGGCAGAGAAGGAAGTTCGCGCAATCGACTTCGCAGATCATGTGACGGTTTACCGCCCCGCGGTGATCGCCGGTGATTCCGTCACCGGATACACCAATACCTATCACGGGATCTACCTGTATCTGCGGTTGATGGCATTGATGATTCCCGCGCTGCCGGTCGGCGAAGATGGCATGCGACACACCCCGATTCGGCTCCGAATGGACGGAACGGAAAGCCGTAACATCATTCCCGTCGACTGGGTTTCGGCAGTCACCGTTCGCCTGTTTGAATCTCAGGAAGCTCGGGGCGGAACTTACAACATGGCTCCGGATAAGCCCATGACTTCCGGTGAACTTATTCGCTGGTGTGGTGATTACTTCAACTCCACCGGAGCTGAGTTCTGCGGAAAAGACTACCAGCCCGAAACGTCTCGCCGTGAAGACAACGAAGATCAGTGGATGTTCGAACAAATGATCACGGAGAACATGGGTACCTACGAACCTTACGAGCGAACAGATAACACGTTCGACATGACGAACACCAAACGATTTGCCGGCGACATCGTCTGCCCGGAAATCGATCGTACCATCATTCATCGCTACATCGACTTCGGGAACGAAGATCGCTGGGGCAAGTCAAAACCTCGGGATGTTGCCGATGTCACCTGGTCGGCTGATGTCCTGGAGCCTCTGAACGCTCAGGAAACGGTTTTGCCGGACTCTGAACTGGGTGTCGATGTGCTTGGACACGGCGGAGGTCAGTGGACGCTTCGATCTGTTGCGGGACGAATCAGCCTGCGAGCCGGATTACCAGATTCTGATGATGCCCCGGTTGTTCGTCTGACCGTGTCCGAACTGCAACAGCTGATGCAGAGCCCAACCGAACAGCTGACAAAACTCGAGTCTCGCTTCGAGAACCTGAACGGTCGCCATGCCAAACAGTTTGCTGAACTGCTGGCAGTTCAAACCTCTCAGCAAACCGTCGCCTCCACAGCCTCCTGACAAGGGCTTCGTCCTTGACCCGAGGGCGTGGTGAGCCTGAATCGCCGAGTCGCTCCCGTTGGTCGCTTCGCTGAACTGTGGGCGGGTTATGCCGGGGTGGATTTCAGGATGGTTGGCGATATTGAAGCCGCGAATCTTTGGAGGTCTGATGGCTCCACGGAATTTGTGGGCTCGTCAGCCACGGTGGGGTGTTGACTGTGGAAAGGCGGCCCCGGTCATCATGGTATTCCCGTTGGACAAAGCAACCAACGGAAGTGCCCCGGCGCCGGAAACAGAACAACGTCAAACGACGATCCACACCATTGGGTCAAATGCGAAGCCCTTGGGGCAGCAGCGTTTCGGACATCAGTGAGTCCAGAGTCAGGCTGTCGATCAGGGCTTGGGGTTCTGCCTGGTGAGCGACACTGATGACTTCGCACAGTCGTTCAATTCGGGACATGTTCCCGTCAGCGGTCTGCACCAGAAAATCGATTGCGCAGTCGGTGAAGGCGGTGCGGGCCACATACAGAGATTTGAGGCGTTTCAGGGCGACGACTTTTGCGGCGTCGACGTCAAGTTCCGGAAGGTCGACCTTCAACACAGAGCGTCTGGTTAAATTGTTGGGCGCGCTGAGGTCGCCTGATGCCACCACGGATACGAAACCGTCCGTCTGCTGATTGATGGCGATCAGAAAGTCGATCGCTCCGCTCAGGTCCTCGATGGCTCGATCGATGTCGTCAATCAGCACGATGGTTCGGTGATGGCAAAGCGCTCGTCCAGCCAGTTCGTCGCGAATCGACGACATCAACTGGTTCATGCGGACATCGTCGTGCAGTGAAATGGTCAGCGAACCGGCCAGATTCCACAGGAAGGAAAACGCATCCAGTGCCGCCGCACTGATTCGTGACACCGAGTGGCCAAACCGCGAACATTCGTCGTGAACCTGCTGCAGAACGGTCGTCTTTCCGGTGCCCGGATTTCCCTGAACCAGAACAAACGGTTCCCCGTTTTCTGCAACATACATCAACCGATGAACGGCCTCAGCATGCACAGCGGTGGGAAAATACCAGGACTTTCCGGGTGTCTGGCCAAACATCGGAGAACTTTCTGAGGGAATGCTTCAAGTTTGCTGCGGGCGTAGCTTCCTGATGATCAGAATTCCCACAACATTCGTGCAGATTGCCACGTCGGACAACAGCACCACTGGCAGAGTGCGATTACAATCGTTCTTATCGGCACAAGCTGCGGAACGGGACCAGCGGAATTCTGTTCTGGAACGGCAGATTCCGGGTGCAGTTACGACGTAACGGTTTGTCAGCCTTGAGGTTGCCGCGTTTCAGAGATGAATCGTGACGGACGGTCGAAGGATCATCGACAAACTGTCCCCCAATCGCGGATGAACCAGTTTGGCGTGTCGCTGGTTGCTGACTGAATTTTGCCGATGCATGAGGAAACCAATGTCGGGACTTAGCTATCAATCATCCGGAGTGGACCTGAACCTCTACGGGCAGGCGATGAAAAAGCTGCCGGCGTTAATGCAGCGAACTCGGACGGCCGGAGTGATGGAACTGCCGGGAGGTTTTGCCGGTCTGTTTCGCCTGGCGGCTCTGCGACAGTGGACCGACCCGGTGCTGGTTTCCGGAACGGACGGCGTCGGCACCAAAATTAAGCTGGCCCTTCGCATGCAGAAGTTCAATACCATCGGCATTGATCTGGTGGCGATGTGCGTGAACGACTGCCTGTGTCTGGGAGCCACGCCGCTGTTCTTTCTGGACTACATCGCCATGGGACGCGACAACCCGGAACTGCTGGAGCAGCTGGTTTCCGGTGTGAGTGATGGCTGCGTGCAGTCTCAGGCGGCATTGCTGGGCGGGGAAACGGCGATCATGCCGGACCTGTACGCGGACGGTGATTTTGACATGGCCGGATTCTGTGTGGCCGCCGCTGATCGAGCAGAATTGATTAACGGAAAAGAACGCATTCAACCCGGTGATGTTTTCATCGGTGTTCCATCTTCCGGTTTTCACAGCAACGGATACAGCCTGATTCGAAAGGCTGTCTTTGAACATGCCGGACTGTCCGTCGATGATCCCCTTGAATCAATGTCTTCCACTGTGGGTGAAGTCCTGTTGACGCCGACTCGCATCTACGCGCCGCTGGTGCAGAAGCTGCAGGAGGCCGTGGCCAATCCTTCCATCCACGGAATTGCACACATCACGGGCGGTGGACTTTGCGAAAATCTCAGCCGCATTCTGCCGAATGGAATCACTGCTCGACTGCAGCGAGACTCCTGGAATCCGGCACCTGCATTCGGCTGGCTGCAGTCTCTGGGACA
>JAGQPY010000096.1 GCA_020426485.1 Planctomycetaceae bacterium | reverse complement strand
AACCGTGACAAAGCCCCGTGTTGCTCGCCACGACGGAAAAGGCATCTTCGGCAGTCGCGGAGCGAGATGCGGTTGGTGAGACGAATGATATGATCTCTCGCCAGATCCATTGAGCTGTTGCGGGTTGTCGATTTATACGTTGGGCGGCGGTCAATGAAGTGTTTCCCGTTTAACCCGACTCTATCTATGACGCGTGGGGTATAACGGTGTCAGCCCAACGCGTGAAGAGTCTTCACTTGGGAAAGCACCGTTCGTTTCACCCGATACGGATGGCGACGATCAGTACAAACCGGTACGGCTTCGCCTGTCGGATGCGGGTTCAAGAAAAAAAACTTCTTTTCGGCTTTGAGGGATGTCCCTTCGTGGCGTGCTGACCTCACTGAATAGACAGTCCCCCTGGCTGGAGCGGTGCGTTTCCAGCCGGAACGTCCGAATGTTTTTTGAATCTGTCACCGCTCGTTCTTAACGAACCTTTTCCACAAATCATTTCACTCCATGTGGCGCTGTCGGAATCGGCTGGGGTCACGTTCGAAAGTTTTCAATGCCACCGGGAAAAAGAGGTCCTCGACGTTCGGCAACGGCCCGCGGCAAATCCGGAGCGACGGAATCACGGAAGAAGGTTCAACAGCACTCCGCCGGGAAGAGCGAAGTCGAACGGCCGGTCCGTGCGAGTGCCGATCAGCTCATATTGAATCATGCGGATCAG
This sequence comes from Planctomycetaceae bacterium, assembly GCA_020426485.1. Lineage (GTDB taxonomy): Bacteria > Planctomycetota > Planctomycetia > Planctomycetales > Planctomycetaceae > JAGQPY01. Next base: position 14,275 of record JAGQPY010000096.1, on the reverse strand, counting down.
ATTCTTCCCGGAACGGCAATGCTGGTACTCCTGAACGGAACGGCGCTGGCAGTTCCGCTGACGCACGCTCGGCCCGAAGTCTCCTGGAAACTCTTCACATGGGAACACTTCTACCTGACATCAGTCGTCAACGCTTTGAATCAGGACACAGAAGGTACGGCTCAGATTGAGCTGTTCTGTACACCGGACCTTCCGGAAGGTCTCGTGGACACCGCCGTTGTTGCAACAGATTCGAAGGGATCATCTGAACTGACACGGGATCTGCTTCAGGCCGTTTCACACCACCTGAAACCGGGCGGCCGCCTGATCGTCTCGACCAACAATCCACGTGACCACTGGCTGCATCAGCACCTGAAGGACACGTACGGACGAACAACCGTCCTGAAGGGAAACAAGGGAATCTGCTACGTCGCACGCCGTCGCGAAAGCCTTGTTCGTGAAAAGTCCTTCCAGTGTGAATTCGCATTCCGAGACGGTGAACGACTGATTCGTGTGACCTCACGCCCGGGGGTCTTCAGTCATCGTCGAGTGGATGCCGGAGCCAGAGCTTTGATCCGGTCACTGGATCTGCTGTCGAGCCCCGCGGCAGTTTCCTCCGGCGAGTCAGAATCTCCGGTTGCTGTTCGCAGGCCGAAGTGGAAATCGTTTCAACCGCGTAAGATCATCGACATGGGCTGCGGCTGCGGTTCGGCCTCAGCCGCCACAGCGCTTCGATATCCGGATGCCGTCGTGCTTGCTGTCGACAGTCACGCTCGTGCCGTGCAGTCAACGGAACAAACTGCCGCACTGAACGACGTGCGGAACGTCTCAGTCCGACTAACGTCCGACGGCAGTGTTCCCGACCCCGGAACGTGGGATCTGTTCATCTGTAATCCACCGTATTACTCCGACTTCCGCATCTCAGAACTGTTTCTCGATTCTGCCTTTGAGGCTCTGCGACGAGGCGGACGGATTCATCTTGTGACGAAACTCACGGATGGCCATTTCACTCGAATGGAGGAAGTCTTTTGCAATGCCACCGTCCACCGCTACGGAGACTATGACGTGATTGTCTCCATGAAAAACGTCTGACGTGGTTCGTCAGCGTCATCACTTCGGGCGTTGAACGTCAGCATGAGAAGCGCAGTCCCTTCGTTCGCGAATTCGAGTCCGCAGAGGCTCCCAGATCAGCTGAGTGTGCCACCTGGCTTCCGTCAGACACGCTTGTTCGATCATCGCCAGAGCTGTCGCGAAATCCTGCTGTTCGATGGCATACAGCGACTTCCGGGCAAACTCACAGGCATTGGTCGCGTCCTGCTCGACCACTCGCAACCACTCAGCCGCGCGACGCCATTCCAGAGACTCCTGTCCGCACGTTGCCCTTGCAATGCATTCCGCCTGTCGCGAATGCAGACCGTCCAGATTGAGCTGGCGATCGCCCCAGGCGGTCTTCCAGTCACACGTTCGCCACATTGTCGAAAGCCGTCTAAACAGCTCCGCCAACTCATGGTGATTGATGATGGAAGTGTTCATTCGAGCTGCCTCGGAAAGTTCGGAACAATTTCCACAGGTATTCTTTGAGACGGTCATGCCCGGACCGGTACACTGTTGCAACGCTTGCCTGCCACTGAATCGCGCCTCGTATCCAGGACAGTCTGTCGTCAGAATGACCGTTCTGCCGTTGATCAAGATCTGTTCATTCAGGCAGGAGTTTGGACAGAATCTGCATCCGTTGTCCCACGGGTGCATGCGAAAAACTGCCGAGACTTCCTGAACCGCAGATTCAGGTCCGATTCACAGCCAGTGGGTCACTGATCGCCGGTTGTCGCAGAAAACATGGACCTCCGGGTTTCTCAGGCTCTGTGGATCAACGGGCTTGACGCCTTCGGGCAAACACTTTGGCCTTAAAAACGCTTGCCCTCCGAAGAGTAAGCCCCGTTGATCCACAGAATCGGACCCGAATCAACGTTCGCATTTCCCGTGCCAATTCCGGTTCCCATCCCGGCGGCCATTTGCCATCCGAAACTCCGCACTCAGCATGGCGGCGGCAGCTCAATCGGAAAATCATTCATCGTACAGCAATCGGTGATTTCACCATTCAGCAGTCTCAACTTTTACGCCACGGGAAGTGGTGTGAGAAACCGGCAGACTTCCGCCAGCAAGACGGTCGCGTAGCAGCCGGCCGGAAGCTGAAATCGTAACTCGATCGATCCGTCCGAATGGAGATCTGCAACGGCGTCCTCGGGAAACTCAACCATGCGTCGACGAGTTCCCGGCATCTGTTTTCTGTGACGGGCAATCACTTGGTCATTCAGTCCGAGTTCTGCCATCGCGGCCATTTCCACTTCACGAATGCGTCCTGTCGACGGAAACATCTCCGGACCGGGCATCGGCCCCATGGGAATCAGACCTTCTGCAGCTGTGTTGCCACGTTCGTCAAATGCAAATGGACGAATCCCCGTCCGACCGCAGACGACGTCCCCGCTTTCAGGCGTGCAAACCGTTCCGTCCATCACGCGCTGGGCGACCACCAGATTGAAGACCGCTGACTGCACAGCACTGGCCGACATCAGGTTCAGGAAGTCGCGTTTCTTCGAACGTTCGCCCGATTCCTCGCTGGTCAGCTTTCGCAAACCGTCCTGCAAAGTTCGCCCTCGGTATCCAAATCTCTGTGGACCGTAGTAATTGGGAAATCCCTGCTGCCGGATTTCAGCAAGGCGATCGCGTACGGCGTTCACCTGTTCTGGTGAGAAGACCTCGTCAGATTCCGCAATCGACGCAGCCGCTGGCGTCGCGGCAGTCTGGTGCTCACCGGAAGTCACCGAATCCGAACGCCTGCTGCGCAAGCGGATGACAAAGCGGTTGCCGATCAGATGTCCCATTCGCAGTTTGTTGTGATGCAGTCCGGCGGAAAGAATCGAAATCTTCGGATGGCTGAACGATTCCAGTTTCTCTCCGCAGCGACTCGGTACAGACACAAACTGCCGGGTAACGGCACGACGATCCTTTTGACCGGCGACTCCAATATCGCGCTGTGAGACCCCAAGGCCGGAAGACAGACACGACAGCAATTCACCCGCCGGAAGGTCTCGCTTTTCAATCCACAGAAACAAGTGCTCTCCGGTGCCGTCCGGAACATACCGCGGGACTTCTTCGACCAGAAAATCTTCGATCTGATCCCGCAGAACGACATTGTCGAAGAGCGGTGAAAATCGGGGTGGCGGGTTTACGATTCGCGAAAGCTGTTCCTGCGACAACAATTCATTCATCGCTAACGAAAACTCCTTTCAGACCTCTGCTGCTATCAGAACCCGTGCCGCCATCAGCCCTCGATTCGCACGCACGAATCATCCGACAGCAGCGGAGACCCTGTTGCGATTGCCGACCCGCACCGCTGCAACTGAAAAAGTCGACGTGCCGAAGCGCGTTCGTTGTTCGGGCTTTCAAATTGCCGTCAGAAACCGCGCCCGGCCGTACTGATCAGTCATCCGTGAGAACAGCCGCCGGAACCACAGCCGCCACTTCCGCAACCACCGGATTTTTCAGGAACGATTCCATCAGCGGAAACCGGCTGAACGTGGACGATCCCCAGCCCCCCAGCCGCGGCCAGCAAGGCAAGCCGAGTGGTTTCCGCGTTGCGATCGTTCAGGACGTACAGGATCAGTCGACCACGATCCAGAGTCCACTCCAGGTCAATCAGCTGCAGGTCCATCTTCCAGTTGACAATCCGCGAATGCCAGTCGCTGAATTCAACGTTGGCCGTTCTGACGTTGGCATCAAAGGTTGCCACATCCTGCTCCGTCGCCCACCGAAGAACATTACCTGTTGAAGTAGGTGATGACGGATCACTTGTGACTTCATCCGCCGAAAGTCCAACCTCACCACCGCCATTCCCCGAACCGGAGATCAACTGCAGCGTGCGGGCCAGTTCCGGACCTCGTTCGGTTTGGACAACAACGTGCCGCCCGCGCACGTCGGGCTCGTTCAAGTGGTTCAGCAGTTCCATGGACACCGTGAAACGTGCCACCTGAGGCACTGCCCCGTATCTGGCCAGGATGATTCGCTCGGTCGAAGTCTGACTGCGATGAACGGGACGCGGTTCTGCGAACGTCTCATCGCGGCTGTCGTTTGTGGGATTGAGTTCGATGGTCACGGTGAACCTTCTGCAATTCGGACCCGGAACAGGAACCCATTGAACCCCGGAATTGACCTCAGAACCAAGCACCACGGACGGAAATGGCTGAATTTCAGCCTGATTCTCCTTGACAGCGGAGTCGATCCTGCACACGATACCCGAGGTGAGACTGAGTCTCAGTAGCCAAGAGCACCCATTCCTTCAGGAACACGTCCTCCGATGCTTCACCGACCACCAATTCCTGATCCATCCAGTTCTATCCCGTCCAGCGACGAGACGCTCTGCCGTTGTCTTGGGATTTCCGTCGGGGAAGTGCGAGCAGCCACTGACTTTGCGGGTTGCCGAACGCTGTGCCAGATCAAGGAAACCACCGGTGCAGGAACGGGGTGCATGTCCTGCCACCGGAGAATTCACAAACTGTTAGACGAGCAGGCGGAAGCTCGACGTCAGTCGCCGCTGGCTTCGCCGACCTGACCAGCCAGGTACAGTTCCAGTCCCATCGTTCGAATCAGATTCAGCTGCGTTTCGATCCAATCCACGCTCTCTTCGGATTCCACGACAATCCGTTCCATGATTTCCTTGCTCCCGGCGTCCCCAAGTTCCGCAGCAAGTTTGACGCCGGCGTTGTAGGTGCTGACCGCGTTCAGTTCCAGCTTAAGAGCATTTTCGAGCTGCTCCTTCACATTCGAACCGACTCGGATGACGTCGTAGCGAGCAATTTCCGGAACACCTTCCAGAAACAGGATCCGGTCGATCAGCAGTTCGGCATGCTTCATTTCCTCAATCGATTCTTCATAGTGATGAGCCGCAAGCTTGTTGAAGCCCCAGTCCCGGCACATTTTCGATTGAATGAAATACTGATTGATGGCCGTCAGCTCGATTGTGAGCCCGGCGTTCAATGCATCGATAATTCTGTCATCACCCTTCATTTGTCTTCTTTCTCACAAGGGCTTTGCCCTTGACCCAATGGGCGTGGTTTGCGTTTGAGAGATTGAGCAGCACAAACGCCGAAACGCTCACGCTGGTCGCTTTGAAATCTCGCTTTGACATCCGGAATGGTGCGTTCGTGGAACCCGGACGAAAAAAGATTCCGGAACCGACTCCGCGAACAAACGGAATCTGTGAGCCGGATTTCCTGAGTTGAACTCGAAGAAATCCGCTCCATCTGCGAAACAAAGCGATGCTCCTTCCAACCTGATATCTTAGGACGACGATCAAGACTTCACAGACATCGCGTCACGATTCACCGCGAATTCTAAGCAATTGACATCGAGTCGCGGACGTCCACGCCCCCAAAGCTTTTCAGCTTCAATTGAACACAGCCACGACGTAAACTTCACGAGTTGGCGATGCTCGCAGGTCGACGTTCGCCTGAAAGCTCACATCCGCCGATCATTTGACGGCGATGATTTTAAGGGAATCCATCGGTCGTGAGTCCCAGTCTCAAAATTCTTCAGCAGACCGTGAGTCTCTTGTTCGTGGTCTGTGTCGCTGTGCCTGCAGTGGCTCAGGAACGCAGAACGGCCGATGATCCGCGATTGAATCGCATTCTGGAACTGCCGCCGCAAAACAATGGCGGCGTCATCCAGCAGCTTGAGCAACTCAAACAACTCCAGCAGATGCTGCACAGCCTGCAGTCTTCCAGTGAGTCACAGGCTGACTCCAACAGCGCCGCCCCCGGCGGTCAGGCGAATTCAAGTGACCAATCGAATTCGACTGACAGCCAGAGCAACCCCGCAGGCCAAAGCCTGATCTCCAAAATGCTGGGCGACGCAATGAAGCAGTTCGGGGGGCAGCTTCCACCGGGATTCTCCCCCGACAGTATTCCACCGGAACTGATCGGCAGGCTGATGGCAGATCCGGAGGCAAGGCAGCAGATTCAGAAGCTGCTGGAACAGTACGCAAAGACGCGACAGCTTCCTCAAGGCGGTCCCGGAAACGGGCGAGGCTTACTGCCGCCGGATCCGAACGCCACGAAATCTCAAACTGAAAACAACAATCGTGCGCCGACCGAAAACCGCTCGGCCCCATCTTCGGCAACTTCCGGGACCGGATCGGCCCTCCCGGAAGAACAAGATACCGACGAACAACCTGCCGCGCGGGAAGGTTCAGCTGAAACATCGTCTGATCCTGCTGCCAAATCGGAAACGCCGGAAGACAGCAGCACGCCTGACCGTCCAAAACAGCAATCATGGTCAGAACGTTTGCGCGGAATGGTCGATCGGTTTTCCGGAAAGTCGTCGACAGCAAATCAAAACTCACCGGGCAATTCCGCCCCGACGCCATCCAACCCGAATGGCAGCTCTGACGATGGCGGAACCGGAAATTCTTCACGGACAAGTCCAAATTTCGATAGTGCCCGGCGTTCGAGTTCCAGTGAGGGTCAGCAACGAACGAACAACAGGGCCAACGATAGTCGCAGCACTGGCGAGCGGACGGCCCAACCATCCGCAACCGACAGCAACTCGCGCAGTTTGCCGAATTCCGATCAGCGAACGATGCCGCAAAGCGACAGTGACTGGCAGGCGATGTTGGAGCGAATGATTCAACAACAGCGAAATGGAGCACGTCGTGCAAAGGAAGGCACACTCGGTCAAAACAGTGATTCGAGTCACGACACAGGAGATATCGTTCCGTCGAATTCCGATTCGGCTCCAGGAACTCTGCCTTCCAACATCGATCCCAAAACGCTTGAACAGCTGGCTCGGCGATTTCAGGAACTCTTCCCCGACGGCATTCCTCAGCCCAACAGCGGTTCAGATTCTCAGCAACCAGGACGAAGGACCGGATCAGCGCCGTCCACCGCTCAAAGTCGCGACGGTTCAACGGGAAGCAGGCAGGGTTCGTTGGGCGGCGGAGAACCTTTGAACAATCGTCGTGACGGTCGCTCAAACGTCGACGGCACGCCCCGGAACACTGCGGAAGATGTCGCATCCCGGGAGGCGGCTGCCGAAAAAGCTCGTCTTCAGGAAAAGGCCATGTCAACGCTGCAGCAACGCGGGCTCGCCGAAACGTTGCGTCAGATCGTGCGGGATACCCGACAGGAGGTCCAACAGGAATCCAGGGGACGAGCAGCAGACAGTTCCTCAAATGCAGAACAGCCTTCCGAATTTGGAAACTCGCTGGCGTCAGCTCTGGATGGCATTCGAAAGGATCTGATTGAAATCGCGAAAGACGCCAATTTCACAGCACCATCGCCGTCCTCCCCTTCTTCAGGAAATCAATCACGCGGTGGCTCAGGCGGGCGCAACAAGTCGACCATTCACGAATGGTCAGAATCCGTCACGGACTTTCTGTCGGACACGGTTCCTTCACCCCCGCAATCGCCGAATGACTCTGGAACATCTCAAGCAACTCCGCAACTCGACACGGGATCACTCTCTTCCGGCGCAGCATCCGCCGTCGCCGTCATGGTGGTGATTTTTCTGGCGGGTTTGTTTCTGGCATGGAAAACCGGTCTGCTTCCATCGCGTGAAGACCGTGCGAGGGCCAACATCAGAGCAATGCTGGAAGAGGGTGGGGTACGAAGTCGAGGTGACGTCGTGCGTGCATTTCACGGGCTGGCATTGGATCCCAAATGTGCGGCCGAACGATGGTGGACTCATCGTCGAGTCGCGGACCGAATTCGCTCCAGCACACCCGCTCGATCGGATGCCGTCGCCACTTTAACCGAACTGTACGAAGAAGCTCGCTACCTTCCGGACGATGCGGAATTCACCGAATCCCAGCTTCAACGTGCTCGACAGGCGCTGGAACAATGTGTGCTGTGAAAGTGCCGAACGCTTCCCTTCAGGAGTTCCCTGATTCATCGTGGGCGAAGCCGGCCTGGCCGAGTCGCCCGGTGTCCTGTCGCTGCCTGCTGCGTTTTTGCTTCGTGCTGATTCTCTGGGGCATGCCTGATGTCTTAGCGGCACAGCAGCCGTCCCCGCCACAGGAAGTGTCCGGGGCGGAAGCGGAACCGCCTTCAAACTGGCACTTCCGTTTCGAAATGTTTCAGATGTTGCTGGAACAGAACGGACTGACCGCCATCACATCACTGGAACAGGCGCTGGATCAGCCGCGACAATCCGTCATCGTGATTCTGGGTGACCCCGGTGGGACCATGCACCCACGGCTGATGGAAAGCTACTGCCGCAATGGTGGAGCACTATTGCTGGCGTCTGATCGATCCTATCTGGCAGGTCGCATTGCCGCGTACTTCGGCGGCCCCGTGCAGGCGGAAACTCCGGAAGATCGTTATCAGCGATTCTCGGACTGTATCGTCGTGCGGAATCTTCAGAAGGAACATCCTTTGGTGAAAGGCGTGTCCGAAATCATCGTCAATCGGTCGGGCTGGCTGGCCATGCCACGCTGGAACATTCCGGACTGGGACGTTGTCGCTCAACTGCCGACATCCTGCGCGCCGCGAGAAAGTTCTGACCAGCCGGTTCTGGCCACCGTCCGAACGGCGGAACGCAACAGCGGCCCTCTGATTCTGGCGGCCGATCAAAGCATCTTCACGAACGGAATGCTGTGGCACGGCGACAATGCATTGCTGGCCATTAACGTCAGTCGCTACCTGACAGAAGGCAATCGCCATCAGCTGGTGTTCATCGTCAACAATGTCAGCCTTGGAAGTTATGAAGACAGCCCCGTTGTGCAGAACGCCAACCCTCAGCTTCCTGAAGATCTGCCGAAGCCAGGACTGGACAGCATGCTGAAGGTTGCCAATTCCGTCCTGAAAAACGTCGAAGAATCCAATGTGCTGAATGAAGCTCTGGCCAATCGTCCACGCAATGCCCGTCCGCCCTACTATTGGCGAACCGCCCTGTTTCTGCTGGCCGCGGCGGCAACCGCCTTTGGAATCTGGAAGCTGGCTGACGCCGGCCCGACGCCTCATCAACCGGTGCCGCAGCGAGAAATGAAGACCGCCCACGAACTCAGCAGTGCTTCGCGGCCCACCAGTCTGGATTACGGCATGGCCGCACGAATCCTGGCACGAGATCTCTGTCGGGAAATGACCGGCACGGGCGACGTCAATTCGTGGAAGAACTTTTTCGGTGAAACCTCATCCACGTCACTGGGACGACTGGGAAAATCACGCCGGAAAGAACTCAGCACGCTGCTGGAACTTGCCGTCGGCACAAAAACGATCCATATTTCGCGGCGACGTTTTGAATCACTCGGAACACTCTTCACCGAACTTCGCCAAGGGCTGCGCCCTTGACCCGGTGGCGTGGTGAACTGTTCGACATGGAATGTCCAAAGCGCCGAGACGCTCCCGTTGGTCGCTGTGCCCATTCGGAACGTGCAGCAGACGGAAGTCCGGCGATGCCGAACACGGGATTCAGGCAACCACCGAAGTCCTTTCCCGATTCTTTCTCCCGACGCGCGACGACAGGCATTGTCTTTCATCGGACAGCCCAAACAGAAGACAGGTTTTGTTTTGAACACCAATGAACTTGCGGAACGAGTAAGTTCTCTCCGATCCAGAACGCAGGAAGCGGTGGGACAAGTCGTCGTGGGGCTGGATCATGTCACGGACCAGTTACTGATGGCACTGCTGGCCGGCGGACACGTCCTGCTGGAAGGCGTGCCCGGTACTGCCAAGACGACGTTGTGCCGAACGTTTTCGGCCGTGCTGGGAATTCAGTTCGAACGAGTTCAGTTTACTCCCGATCTGCTGCCTTCGGATGTCACCGGAACTCAGGTTCTGGACCGCCAGACCAGCGACTTCGTCCTGCGCAAGGGACCGGTGTTCTGTCAGTTGCTGCTGGCCGACGAACTCAACCGCGCGCCCGCCAGAACTCAGTCGGCGCTGTTGGAAGCGATGCAGGAACATCAGGTCACGATTGAAGGACACACACTGCCGCTGCCGGAACCGTTCATGGTCCTGGCGACTCAAAATCCGATTGAACAGGAAGGCGTCTATCGTCTTCCGGAAGCTCAGCTGGATCGGTTCCTGTTTCGCATCGAGGTCGGCTATCCGGATCGTCAGCAGGAAGTGGATATGCTGGATCTGCACAGCCATCCGACCGCTCGCCCGGGAGCAGTGACGACAGCCGAAGAACTGTTGAGCATTCAGTCACAACTGGATACGGTTTATGGAACGCGCGAGCTGCAGGAATACATCATCGATCTGGCTCGCGAAACCAGAAACCATCCACACCTTGTGCTGGGAGCCAGTCCGCGGGCGGCCATCAATCTGATGAAGGCTGCTCGCGCAAACGCTCTGATGAGCGGTCGCAGCTTTCTGACTCATGAAGACATTCAACAGGTGGCACTGCCCGTCTTCGGTCACCGATTGATTCTGCGGCCCGAAGCCGAAATGGACGGTCACACGGTGGCTCAGGTCGTTGAACACGTCATCCGAACCGTACCGGTCCTCGAAAGCCGCCGCTGATGTCCCTCCCCCGAAGAATTCGGGGGAGGTCGAACGAGCGCAGCGATGTTCGGGCGGGGGCGGCGTTTTGCTGGGCGATATTGCGGACGTAGTGTTGCAGACAGAAGCGGCAGGCCCTCCCCCGGCTCGACGTTGTCTCGCCGACCCCTCCCGTGCGCTTCGCTCACAAGAGGGTGCAGGAATACATCAACACGCTCGAAAGCGAGTGAACGTGTTGTTATGGGTCAAAGCGCCCAACGGAAGCGTGTCGGCGGTTCCGCGTTGCCACGTCGAACCGCTCTCCACGCCACTGGATCAGGGGCGAAACCCTCGTTAAGCGTATTCGCGATCTTTGATCAGACCGGGGTACGGAATTGGATACTTTCCGTCCGGCTTGGCCTTCAGCGGCGATTCGGATTCCAGAGTCAGTTCTTCAATGCCCGGAGCGAATTCGTGCGGGCAGTTCATCATCTGATCCAGAGTAATGATCTGACCGGTGTGAGCCGCCATGCGTCCCATGGAAGTGACCAGGCTGGCCATGCATCCGCGCTGGACTTCGTTGTAGGTCTGATCTTCGCGAATCGCGGTGATCAGATGTTCCCATTCGGCTTCGTAGGGGTTGTGTTTTTCCGGCTGAGGATATTCCCAGACCAGCTTGTCTTTGTCGGCCTTCTGTCCGCTGTAAATGCGAGCTCGTGATGGCCAGTGTGACGAAGACGACACAACGCCCAGGCCTTTCGAACCATGCACGTAGCTGGCAAATTCAGAATGACAGCCCGGCATGGTGCGACCGTTGACGAACAGCTTGGCACCGTCTTCGAAGGTGTATTCGATGGAATACGTATCGAAGTTCTGATCCACCATCTCGCCGCGATAGTGTCGACCGCCGCTGGCTTTGGCTTCCACCGGCCAGGCGTCTTTCATCCAGCATGATTCGTCGATATTGTGAATCAGGAAGTCACTGACGGCACCACCGCTGAGCCACAGGAAGCCGTGGAAGTGCTTGATCTGATACATCAGTTCGCTCATCCCTTCCGGTTTTGGCGGTGCGGCGGCGGAACCTGTTGGGCCGGCCATGCGGTAAGCTCGCAGCAGATTCAGTTCGCCCAGTTCGCCGTTCTGAATTCGGTCGAACAGTTCGCGGCGAGCATCACAGTGGCGGCACATGAGTCCGACGCCGACTTTGAGGTTCTTTTCCAGAGCCTTCTCATTCAGTTCCAGCATGCGGCGAGTTCCCGGGCCATCGACGGTCACCGGCTTTTCCATGAAGACGTTCAGTCCCTTTTCGATGGCATAGGTATAGTGAACCCATCGAAAGGCCGGTGGAGTCGTCAGGATGACCACGTCGCCAGGCTTCAGACAGTCCATCGCCTGCTTGTAACCATCGAAGCCGATGAAACGTCGTTCCGGCGGAACATCCAGCGTGCCCTTCTCACCGAACTGTTTGTTCAGGTCGTTGTATCGGTTTTCCAGATTCTTATCGACGACGTCCGCCATCGCAATCAGCTTGATCGGTCCCTTGTCGATCGACAGAGCATTCGTGGCGGCTCCGGTACCACGACCGCCGCAACCAACAAGTGCCAGCTGCACCGTGTTGTCTTCCGCCGTGTAAGCTCGAACGGACGCACTGGACAGAGCGGTGGACGCTGCCGCAACAGCTCCGGTGGTTTTCAGAAAGCTGCGTCGGGAGGAATTGGGAGGGGAACTGGTACTGGACATATCGCCTGCTCCGGTAGGTAAGTGTAAATGGGCTGGTTGATGGTCAGAAATGATTCGTCTTCGATGCAAAAACAAACCGTTCCGGCAGGTTCACTGCCCGCAGGAATAAGTTCTGATTTCTGCGAAGCCCCCAGTCTAACCGGCAATCCCAGGACAAGAAACCGTGCATTGAAAAGTTCATTTTTGTTCGGATGTCGAACGAACCTGACCTTTGAAATCGGATTGCCTGTTCAGTTTGCACGGGGCTCCGGACATCTGGCGGTGAGCAAGCGGAGTCAGAAGTGATTTACCGTGCGTGTTCGCTTGCCATCATTTCAGTGGATTGTCATCATCGCCGCCAATTCCTGCACCCGGAAACGTCTGAAGCCACAGGCGAAGCTGCGCCTTCTCGAGCAACGGGCCAACGGTCCTTCGCTCGTGTATGAGGCATTGCTGAACTTTCCGTTCAAATCGACGAAACGACCAACGGAAGCGCCTCGGCGCGCAGGACCAACCACGTTCAACGACAATCCACGCCCACTGGATACAAGGGCCCAGCCCTTGTGAGGAGAAATCACACATGGCAGACATGCCACAGGAACCGGGTTCCGACACCGGCAACAATGAAGCACCAGCCGTCACACGTCCCGGCGTCGTTCCTCGACTTTCCGTGATGATGTTTCTGCAGTTCTTCATCTGGGGAGCATGGTATGTGGCGATGTACGGCTTCCTGAAAGAAAAGGGAATGACCACAGCCGGAGATGGCGGTTCTTACGATGCGGCTGCGTACACCGTCGCGCCACTGGCCGCTATCCTGGCACCGCTGACCATCGGTCTGATCGCAGACCGCCTGATGAATACGGAAAAGGTGCTGGCCATTCTGAACCTCATCGGCGCCGTTCTGTTGTGGGTAGCTCCCTCACTGGCTTCCGCCGGCGCGCCGGCGACTCTGCTGAGCCAGTTTACCCACCCGATGATCCTGTGCCTGTTGTGTTACATGCTGTGCTTCATGCCCACACTGGGGCTGACCGCCAGTTTGTCGTTCAAACATCTGGCGAATGGTGAAAAGGAATTTCCCGTCGTACGAGTTCTGGGAACGATTGGCTGGATTGTTGGCAACTGGGTCATGTGGGGCTGTCGAACCTTCACCGGAAACGCAGAAAAGTTTACGGACAACTCGCCCCATATTTTCCATGCGGCGGCCATCGCATCGGCAATTCTGGGGATCTATTGTCTGACACTGCCCAGAACGGCTCCTCCGGGACGCGGCGAAAAGATCTCCATCGGGAAGATCCTTGGCGTCGATGCCTGGTCAATGCTGGGTAACCCCGCGTTTCTGGTGTTTGCTCTGGCATCATTCCTGATCTGCATTCCGCTGGCTGGTTACTACGCCAAAGGCTATGGCTACGTCGACGCGATGGGAATTCAGCTGTTCGGATCGACTACGGGAGCGATGAGCACCGGGCAGATGAGCGAAATCTTTTTCATGCTGGTCATGCCGTTGTGTTTCGCTCGACTGGGCGTCAAGTGGATGCTGGGAATCGGCATGCTGGCGTGGGTCATTCGATATGCACTGTGGGGCTGGGCCTTCGGTCAGACAGGAATCATGCTGTCAGCACCGATCTTCCTGGGCATTCTGCTGCACGGAATCTGTTACGACTTCTTCTTCGTCACCGGCATGATCTACACCGACCAGAAGGCCAAACCCGATGTCCGCAGTCAGGCTCAATCACTGATCGTGATGCTGACGCAGGGATTCGGTCTGGGCATTGGAGCACAGGCGTTCGGCTGGTGGACAGCACAATGCTCCTCAACCGAAGGCACGGTAGACTTTGCTCGATTCTGGTACGCACCGTCCGCGTTCGCACTGGCTGTGATGGTCGTCTTTCTGCTGCTGTTCTGGGATCGTTCCAAAAGTGCGGCGGCTCCGGAAGGTGGTGCCGCGCATTGATGCGTCGTTCATGTTGTCGACCAGACTAGTGCGTTGTGACAGCTTAAGATTGGGGTCGTGTTGAGTTGTACGACGGACTTCCAGTCCGACGGGGACAGGCACGATCGACGGACTGGAAGTCCGTCGTACGCTAAAAATTTGCTGCCACAAA
>JAGQPY010000095.1 GCA_020426485.1 Planctomycetaceae bacterium | reverse complement strand
CGATTTGCCGGAGCTTCCGGAAACCAAAGAAAGCCGCGGCGCGAATGAATGGCTGTCGGCAAAGGACGAACGAGCGGAGTTTGAAGTTGATCCGCGGTTTGACGTTACACTGTTTGCCGGAGAAGAAGAGTTCCCGGACATTGCCGCTCCGATTCAGATGCGGTGGGACAGCAAAGGTCGACTCTGGGTCAGTTGCTCAACAACGTACCCGCACGTTTATCCCGGCCGCAAACCCAATGACAAGCTGGTCATTCTGGAAGACACCGATGGTGATGGAAAAGCCGACAAATCCACCGTGTTCGCCGATGATCTGCATATACCGCTCAGCTTTGAGCTGGGCGACGGCGGAGTGTACGTGTCGGAAATGCCGGATCTGACCTTCCTGCGCGACGTGGATGGCGATGACAAAGCGGACGAACGCACCGTGTTGCTCAGCGGGTTCGGCACCGAAGATTCTCACCACGCTCTGCACGACTTTGTGTGGACGCCGGATGGAGATCTGCTGTTTCGTGAATCCATCTTCCATCATTCTCAGGTGGAAACACCGTACGGTCCCGTTCGCCAGCAGAACAGCGGCTGGTTTCGCTTTGATCCCAACACACAGCGACTCACCAGCTTCGGAACTTATCCCAGCACGAATCCCTGGGGCGTGACGTTTGACGACTGGGGTCAGCATGTCGCCAGTCATCCGATTTATGCCGCCGCTCATCATGCTCTGGACCCTCCGTATCCGCAGCAGCATCCTCGACCAACCGGGCTGACGGCGTATTCAGGAACGTGCGGCCACGAATTTGTTGACTTCCCCACATTTCCCGATGAACTGGCGGGGCACATGATCAAGGCTCGATACAAGCCGACCAATCGCATTGAGATTCTGAAGTGGAAGGAAGGTCCGTTTGGCTACGACGAGGAATACGTCAGCGATCTGATTTTCTCTTCGAACCTCAGCTTCATTCCTGTCGATCTCAGCTACGGTCCGCGTGGGGCGATGTATGTCTGTGACTGGTACAATCCCATCAAAGGACACGCTCAGTATTCGCTGCGGGATGAACGCCGTGACCGTCATTCCGGTCGCATCTGGCGGATCACTGCGAAAGGCAAAGACCTGATCGATCCCCCCAGGATCGCCGGTGCATCCATTGAAGAACTCCTCGAACTGCTCAAGCGTTCCGAATACCGAATTCGCTATTGGGCCAGGCGTGAACTGCGTGATCGCGATGCTGAAGGTGTAACGGCAGCACTGGACGACTGGGTTCAAAGGCTGGATGAATCTGATCCGCGTTATCGGCATCATCAGCTCGAAGCCGTGTGGCTTTATCGTGGCCTCGGCAAGTCCCGCCCGGTTCTGCTGAGGAAGCTTTTGGGCTGCAATGACCATCACGCTCGCGCGGCAGCGGTGGAACAACTTCGTTTCCGGCACTCGCAGATGCCGGATGCCTATGAATGGCTGATGCGATCGGCCAATGACGAAAACGGCATCGTCCGCATGCAGGCTGCCATCGCCTGCAGCTACGTCGGCACACCAGAAGCTCTGGATGTTCTGCTGCAGACGCTGAATCATCCGGCGGACGGGCACCTGGCGTACGCCATCCAGTGTTCGCTGGGGTCCTGGACGATTCGTCGGCACTGGGAAGGGAACCCGGCCTACAACATTGATCGCATCCTGAAACGACTGGCTAAGAGCAGCGAACTCAAGGAACCAAAGCCTTCCGCCGCCGAAAAGGTGTTTGATGCTCAGCCGAATCTGACAACCGTTCGCATTTCCTGCGTGCCCGAACGGATGCTGTTTACGGTTCAGCAGTTTGCTGTGACCACGGGTCAGCCCGTGAAGATCGTGTTCATGAACCCTGACGCCAACGATCACAATCTGGTGATCACGAAACCCGGTGCGATGGCTGAAGTTGGCATGGCGGCAAATCTGATGGCTCGTGATCCAAAGAATGCCAATTCGGACTTCATACCATCAGACAAGCAGCATCTGATTCTGCACGCTTCACCCATGATCGGACCGACTCGCAAGTCACAGATCAGCGTATTGCGATTTGATGCTCCAACAGAACCGGGCATCTATCCGTTCGTGTGCACGTTTCCCGGGCACTGGGTGGTGATGAATGGTGTGATGGTCGTTGCCGACAATCCGGCGGATGTCGAAGCGATGCTGGCTGCTGCTCAGCCACAGGTCGTAAAGGAATGGAAGCTGACCGACTTCAGCAGCTCTGACGTCGCCGCCGGCATCTCCGGCGATGAAGCAGTCCTGACACGCGGCATGCAGGCTTTTGTGAAGGCCAGATGCAATCAGTGTCACGTACTGGCCGGACATGGCATCAATCTGGGACCGGATCTGAGCGACGTGCAGAAACGATTCAGCGGACACAAACTGCTGCAGCAGATGCTGGAACCTTCGGCCGAAATTCACAAACAGTTCGTCAATTACCAGTTTGTGCTGAAGAACGGCAAAGTGGTGAATGGTGTTGTATTGCAGGAAACGGCCGCCGAACTGAAAGTTGTGAGCAACCTGCTGAATCCCAATGCCTTCGAACGCATCCGCCGCAGTGAAATCGAAGAGCAGTTTGCCTCCAGAGTTTCTTCCATGCCCGCTGGACTGTTGAACGTCCTGACAACACAGGAAATCATGGACCTGCTGAGTTTCGTTCAGAACAGCCACCAGTTGCCGGAACATCTGAAGCATCATCACGATGATCATCATCATCACGATTCGTCCGGCCAATGATTCGGTAATCTGATCAACGTTCAAACGATGTGGCGGCTCGGCACCGATTTTGATCAACGATTTTAATGTCAACAAAGGTTAATCATGCGTTGTTTTTTATGGATTTTGTGTCTCGCGCTGGGTGTGTTCGCGTCTGCATCGGAGCCCGTTGTCGCGAAGCAGCCCAATATTCTGCTCGTCTTCACCGACGATCAGCGAAATGACGCTCTGGGTTGTGCGGGACATCCCATCATTCAGACACCCAATATTGATCGTCTGGCCACCAATGGCGTGTACTTTGAGAACTCGTTCGTCAGTCATTCCATCTGCTGGGTCAGTCGAGCCACCCTGATGACGGGGCGCACGTGCCGTTCGTTTGGATTGCCGGATCGGCCGGACACCATCAAGCCGGAAGCACTGGCAGATCTGAACCCGGATGTGATGCGAGCGGCCGGCTATCGAGTTGGCCTGTACGGCAAGTGGCACATCAAAGGCCCAAAGGAACTGAAGCCGGAAGATCATTTCGACAGCTTCGAAGCCATCTGGCGAAATCCCTATTACAAGAAGCAGCCGGACGGCAGCCTGCGTCATGAAACCGAACTGATTGGTGATCGAGCCAAACAGTTTCTGCGTGAGCAGTCTTCCGATAAACCGTTCATGCTCAGCCTGTGGTTCAACGCCGCTCACGCGGAAGACGGCGACAAACGCCCCGGCATCGGACACTACCCCTGGACCAAAGCGACTCATCCGATGTACGAAGACATCAAAGTGCCGGCCCCGCGTCTGGGCGCGCCGGAGATCTTTGAAAGTCAGCCGGATTTCCTGAAGGACTCCATCAATCGTGAACGGTTCTTCTGGCGGTGGGATACGGAAGACAAATATCAGTCCAACATTCGAGCCTATTTTCGAATGATCACCGGCATCGATATTGTGCTGGGAGAAATTCGCGAAGTTCTTCAGGAACAGGGACTGGCTGATAACACGATCATCGTGTACACGGCGGACAACGGATACTACATGGGCGATCGAGGCTTCGCGGGCAAGTGGTCGCACTACGAACAGTCACTGCGAGTTCCATTGGTGATTTTTGATCCGCGACTGCCCGCGGAAAAACGTGGTCGGAGACTGAATCAGCTGGCGGTGAACTTTGACCTGCCCGCAACCTTCGTCGACTGGGCCGGCGCGAAGATTCCGGAAAGCTATCAGGGGCGCAGCCTGAAACCGCTGGTGGACGGAACGCCGGTTTCCGACTGGCGGAACGATTTCTTCTGCGAACACGTGGCGCTGGCACCGAACATTACCTGGGAAGGTGTTCGTGACCAGCGATATGTTTACGCTCGCTATTTCGACCAGCAGCCGGTGTACGAATTCCTTCACGATCTTCAGACGGACCCGGATCAGTTGAAGAATCTTGCGACAAACCCGGCGATGGCTGATGTCCTGAAACGCCTGCGCAGTCGTTGCGATGAACTGGTGGCTCAGTACGGCGGGCCGCTGGTACCGATCGAACAACGCCCTTCGACCGTCTATCGCGGCGGCGCTCGGCGAAACCAGAAAGCCCCTGCCAAATAATACGGCTCACCTGGTTCAGCGAAGACGCCGGCGTGTGGACGAATTCCGCCAGCGGCAAAAGGAAAACGAAAGCGAACATTTCCGCTTTGTCAGACTCGTTTTTCTTCGGCATAACTGCGGCGCACGTAGATGGGCTCCAGCAAGTCAACGTCGGCCGGATTGCCGTCCAGAACCTGCTGGTAACCAATTAAGGCGACGGCGCCGGCTCGGGGTGACCACAATGAGTCTTCGGCTCGCTTTGTGAAATCTGAAAAATGATCCGCGAACTTTGCCAGGCCGGGGCCGGTGACAATAAGTTCCGGACAATCCCGGTCGGAAGCGGCAGCAATCTGAGCAATCGGTTCAATGCGAAGCGGTGACATCAGTGTCGATCGCTTCGCCTCATTCAATCGTCGATAGTCGCTGACGAAGACCTCATTGCGCTGAGCGTCGCTGATCACTCGAATGGTGGACGTTTGCGGTACGTCTGTCAGTTGTTCGGCGGCGGCCTGATGAGTATCCACGGCCGTCAGGACGGCGGAATTGGCCCAGGCGAATGTCTTGGCAAAGACAATGCCGACTCGCAGTCCGGTAAAACTGCCGGGACCAGCGCTGACCGCGACAGCGTCGACATCGGATGGATTTAACTGATGGCGAGACAGCAGGTCGGAAACCTCCTGCACCAGAGTCTGCGCGTGACGTCGTCCGGCTGCTGTCAGGACTTTTTCTTCCCGCAACCGGCCGTCCTGGCAGTAGGCGATGGAACCGACAAGGCCCGACGTTTCAATGGCCAGAAGCTTCATAAGGATTCAGGATCGGGACCGTCAGATTCCGATGTTCTTTCAAGGCGAAACCCTGTCGCTTGAGCAGACGCAGCCCGCAGCGGGACAACGGGTGTGATGATTCACTCGCCCGTCATTTCGTGGGTCATTTCTCCGGCGTGATAGCTGCTGCGGACAAACGGTCCGCTGGCCACCATGCGGAAACCAAGCGACCGACACAGGTCGCCGATTTCATCAAATTCTTCCGGCGGCACATATCGTTCGACAGGCAGATGATCGGGCGAAGGCTGCAGATACTGCCCCAGCGTGATCATATCACAGCCAACGGCTTTCAGATCTGCACAGACGTCCATGAGTTCATCGCGCGTTTCACCAAGCCCCAGCATCAGCCCGCTCTTCGTGGGCATGTCCGGCGCTTCGTCTTTGACCTGTTTCAGCAGGTCCAGAGTCCGCTGGTAATCGGCATTGCGACGGACTCGATGATACAGTCGCGGCACTGTTTCAGTGTTGTGGTTGAAGACGTCAGGGCGTGATTCAATCACGCGCCTGATGGCCGCTCGATTGCCCAGGAAATCGGGCGTCAGTACTTCAATTTCGGCACCGGTGCGATTTCGAACCGCCAGAACCGTCTGGTACCAATGCTCCGCGCCGCCATCCGGCAGATCGTCGCGAGTAACGGACGTCAGCACCACATAACGCAGTCCCAGTCGCTCGGCTGCTTCCGCAACTCGTTCCGGTTCATCGGCTTCCAAAGCACCGGTTTTTCCTTTTGGAACGGAACAAAAGCCGCAGGGGCGAGTACACACGTTTCCGGCAATCATGAAGGTCGCCGTCTGCTGGCTCCAGCATTCCGTACGATTCGGGCACCGCGCGCTTTCACAGACGGTTTCCAGTCGCAGATCCTCGATGACTCGGTCGGTGTACGCCATACCTGGTTGAGGCAGCGGTCGCTTGAGCCATGCGGGAAGTCGACGGCGGTGCGGTTGTTGAGGATTTTCAATGATAGGAAGGGATGTCATGTTTGATATCCGGGTCTTTTCAGGTGCTTAATGTTCTGCCGCACAAAGTTCCATCCGCCTGTTGCGGAATTCCGGCAGGCAGTAGTCGGTTCGGTTGTTCAGGTCAATTAATCGTCGGAATCCTGGTGGGCGACGTTGTTTGCCAGCTGCTGTGACCGCCTGAGAAACGGATGGCCGGTGTGCAGATGATATTCGGGATAGCCCATGAATTCACAGACATGTCGGGCCATGGATGCACGAACCTGTGACATCGGTACCGGTCGAACTCGTTCGGCATTCACAGACGAAATGCGACGGCCTCGCAGCCCTCGGCCGAACAGCACGGCCTGGTCCAGTCGGCAGTTGACGTTCAGAAACGCCCCAAACGTTGTGACACCACGATCAATTCCGATCGCCGTTTCACAAATCAGCCCGTGACGGCCGATGATCACATCAGGATCGCCTGAGTCCCGTTGAGCCGTCACCTGTGCGTCGCTGCATCCGGCGATGATGGCATCCTGCAGTCTCCAGCGAAACTCATTTTCTCCGAAACCACATTCGGCCAGAGACACGATGACATAGACGGCCAGTTGTCCCGGCTGATGGAACACCGTACCGCCCTCGCGATGCACACGATGGTTCCGGATCGAAAGAGCGTCCAGTTCGCGAGCATCGGCCGGCAGATCAAGGATGGATGAGTCAGATCCGGATGTCACAACGGCGGGATGTTCGCACAGCAACACGGCGGCACTCAGGCGAGACTGCAGTCGAACTTCATGCACCATCAGCTTCTGCAGCATCAGCAATGAGCGAAAGTCCACCAGTCCCAGAAGCCGTACTTCCGCAACGTCGATGGTCTTTTCTGTGAATGCTTCCCAGTTGGCAGTCATGATTTGTCAGGGAATCCTGCTTCCTGAACCGGCAGGCATAAGTCGCGATTGGAATTGGTCTGTGTCTTGTTCGGAACAGCGTCCACCGGCGAATCTGATCGGATACCGGCGTGGATGAAAGAACCACAGTTCTGCCGAGCACCGCGGCCGCTTTAAAAACCAAAACCGGCAGCGTTCGTTCGAAGGGACGTGGGATTCTAGCGGTCATGTCACACAGAAACCAATTCGTTTGCATCCGTGTCTCTATTTCCAATCGGCTTTTCCCGGGATCACCGCATTTGAAAAGGCCGGGCGGAAGACGTCGCAGGAACAATCATCGCCTGAACCCGGTCAGCCTGAACCTCTGTCCCGCTACAGTCGTCGCTGCGGCCGTGTTTCCTTCCCGGCATTACCTTCAACCCGGTTCAGCGTGGGGCTCATCAGATTGGCATGTCAGACTCCGCACTATCGACGCCAGCGACTTTGATGCCCGAGTTCTTCGACCGGACTTTGATCCTGATGCTTCGAAAATACGGTCGGATGAATGAATATCTCAGGCAAATACCGCGTTTTGATCGGATTCCGGGTTGCAGGCGGAACTGAGTTTTGACAACTTAGTCAATAGACATCGCGTCGTTTTTCCCGGCGGTTCTGATTTCCGGACCGGGGATTTTGGTTTCCATTGAACTGGGAAAACTACGGCTCGAATGTTTCCGCTGTCAGGCGAACTCGACAACTCACCCAGAGGCTGCATCAATGAAGGTTGTGCTGGAACTACAGGATCAGCCGTCCAATATTCGGAAGGTGACCGTTCGGCATGACATCGTGATTGGTCGGGGTGCAGAATGTAATCTTCGTCTTTCGGCGCCGCAGGTCAGCCGACGTCACTGCTTTCTTCGCATCGGAACCGACGGCGCGTTTGTATCCGACCTCGACAGCAGTAATGGAACCTGGCTGAATGGTCAGAAGCTGACGTCCGGTAAGAGGTATCGACTGGATGACGGGGCTGATCTGGCCATCGGGCCGGTCAGGTTCATCATCCGGGTCCTGGCCGAAACCAGAACCAGCCCCCCGCTGCAGATTCAGGTTGCTGATCAGCAGATTGAATCAGATCCCGCACTGGCATCAGCACCGTTGACCGAATCCGCAGCGGAAGATTTTTCCGCAACCGTTTCTGCTGACCCCGACGCGATGGATTTCTCGCTGGAACATGGTGGACCATCGGCTGACGAAGACGATGCCACCGCAGACTATCTTTCCACGGATGACCTGGGGAATTCTGAATACTTCCGAGACGACGATGAAGAGCCGGAAACGGTGGCAGGCGTCAGCGAAGTTGATGTGGTCGAGCTTTATGCGGAAGACGACGAAGTTGAACTGCTGGACGACGTCGAAGATTTCGTCGAATCGGACGAAGACGACGAGATTCTGCTGTTTGAAGGCGACGATGAAGAGACCGGCGACGATTCTTTGACCGACTTTCTCAAAGACCTCAACTGATCTCCGGCCCGGAGTCTGCTGCAAACGGACGGCAGACATTGGAATTCCGCATCAGCGGTCCACGGCCGTCGGCGAAAACGCCCCCGATGCACGTGGCCGGGCAGCGTTGAGACACCCGGCCACGTTCACGCCGTCAGAGACGCCCTCCTGTTACGGATTCGCTCCAACGGTTGTTTCGTACTTCACTCCTTCCGGAACAGGAACCGCGACGGGGACCGTTGTGCCGGATTCACCGGCCGTCCTCGACAGCGAATCGACTGCCACGAAGGACGTGTAGGCACTCATCAGGTTGTACGACAATGCCGTTTCTGTGACGGCTGCCTGCACGGTTTCGACGGCTTCCGGAGCCTGCGTGGCGTAGTTCATCAGGTCCTTGATCTTCAGCCGAGCCCACACGGCGGCGATGCCCTTGTGTTGAGCAACCGCATTTTCTTCATCCAGTGCGACTGCGAACGACTGGGGTTCCATGTCGATTCGTCCGTTGACTTTGACGACATCCGGCTGTCCTTCGAATCGGCCGGTGATGACGACAGGGCGACCCACGATCAGGTCCGGCAGTCGCTGCGGATAGACATCGGCCACTTTCATGCTGCCCCAGTCGATGGACAGGTCCGTCATGGCAGGATGGCTGATGCGACGATTGAAGCGATCCATGATGGCAACTGCGTCATCGTTCAGGCTCAGATAGGTCACGGCCCCACGTCCCAGA
Source organism: Planctomycetaceae bacterium (assembly GCA_020426485.1). Lineage (GTDB taxonomy): Bacteria > Planctomycetota > Planctomycetia > Planctomycetales > Planctomycetaceae > JAGQPY01. The sequence continues at coordinate 5,898 of JAGQPY010000095.1, read as the reverse complement.
ATTGCCATGCGGTCCATCAGGAAGCGATTGGGTGACTGGCCAACTCCAAAACTGAACACTCGGGACGCTCCCAGCTTTTCATGCAACGTTGACAGGATCTGTTGTTCGTTGCCGATGTAGCCATCGGTCATGAACGATACCAGACGAAAGCGACCTTCGTCGTGCGGAAAGTCCAGAGCGGCCTTGATGCCTTCGATCATTTGAGTACCACCACTGCCGTTCAGTGAATCCAGATACTTCAGGCCGCGTTTGATGTTGTCTTCGGTAGCGAGCACTGGTTCTGTGCCCAGTTGAGATGCATTGTTCGAAAACCGAATGATCTGAAACGTGTCGCGCGGCGTGAGTGACTGAAGGGCATGTCGCACGGCGGCTTTGGCCTGAGCAATCGGCTGACCACTCATGCTGCCCGAGCAGTCCAGCACAAACACCATTTCCATCGGACTGCGTTGTACTTTTGACAGATCCGCAGGCGGATACAGCATCATCGTGAAGTACCTGCCGTGTTCGTCTTCATGCGTCAGCATGGCGGTCTTGATCTGATCGCCCGCAACCTTGTAACGCAGCACGAAGTCTTTGTTGGGAATGGAGTCTCCTGCCGCCAGAGTGATGCTTCGCCGGGATTCGCACACGTCTTTCACATTCACCGCGTGATTGACGCTCTGCACGTCTTCGATGTCGACTCCAGCGCTGATGTTAAGTGACAGGGACACATCATGGCCGCTGCGTTCGCCGGGAGCCAGGTACTGCACTTCTGTTTTCTGTCCACTACTGTCGTGTTTACTGCGAGGCACCGCACCGATTCCGTCAGAAGTGGCGGGCGGGTTGTAGCGAGGGCCCACAACCATGGGGAACACAAATTCGTAGGCTCCGTCGTCATACTGCAGGGTGTTGAAGTAGCGAATGTTGATGTCGATCTGTTTGCCCGGTTCGATGTTCGCCACCTTCTGAGTGAAGATATTGGGGCGTTCCTGAGTCATCAGGGCGGCGACATGTCCCTGAGCTTTCGCGGCGGCGTAAATCTGCTCCGCTTTTTCTCGTTCACGAATGATGCCGCGGATCTTTCGTTCTCCAACCGTCATCACAAACTCATTGACGGCAGCATTCTGTGGCAGTGGGAAGACGTAGACCGCTTCTATCTTTGAATCGTAGGGGTTGTGAAATTGCTGAGTGACATCGACGGTGGCAATATAGCCATCAATGTTGCCTTCCACGGCCGTGTGTTTCAGAGGCACCGGTACCTGCTCGGTTTCATTCGGCAATGTGGCCATCAGGCAGCCGCTGCCTGGCGCGTCTGAATCGCTGATTCGCTCACGGGAATTCGCAGCTTTGGCAATCACCCACAATTCTTCACCCGGCTGAAGGTCGAACTGCGGAGCACGTTGTTGCCGGGGATTCAGTTCCGGCAGATCAACCCTTCCGAATCTTCCTAACGCCGGTCGTCTGACAACTGACCGGTCCATCGGTTCGGACGGAACATCCGCAGCCGTCGGCGATGCTCCGGGATCGATGCCCAAAGCAGTAGCGGGTGCAGGACGGTCCTGTTGCATGTTCGTCTTCTCCGCAAGTTCAGATTCAAATTCATTGATCTGTCTGCCTCCGGAACTCCGACTTCGGAAGGCCCAGTTAGCGCTTGGAGACGAAGACTGAGAGCCTGAGACGACTTCCGCCTTGGCAGAGTCCGTCACCTGAGCGACCGAGTCATCGAAAAAAGGTTGCGCATCTGCAATCGGTTTCCCTTGTTCCTGTGCGGATGACGCCTCACTTCTGCGTGCAGGATCATTCCCTCCAAAGCCACCCCCTCCCATTCCCTGAGCCGCGCTCAGTCCGTCATTCGTCACGGAATTGCTCTCGTCCGACAAACTCAAAGATACATGGTCATCAGCCTCCATGTACCCACCAATGGCAGGTGACTCACTTGCCGCCGGAAGTGCTCCGGAAGTCGGAGCGGGCGACGACTCGTTTGTGCCTCCACAGCCAGCCACCCAGACGCAGGCTGCCAGAGACATCGCCAGCAATGTTGTCGAGATGCTGCGGTGATTCATCAAATTTCTCTTCATGTCATCGGCCTTTCAGGCGAGTCAAAGAATAATGTCTGATTATCGAAGGCCGCTGCCGGCTTCCTGAATTACTGAAACGTCCGTTGTTTCCGTGGAATTCCTGAGTTCTGCCTCGATGGGTTCCGGGGCCTGACAGCATGTGACCTCATAGGCACAGCAAACAGCGGTTCCGCCGATGGAAGGCATCCATGGTTCGGCACAGCCGCAAAACAAAGCCGTTGAAATCAGCAGAGCGGCGATGGTCAGGGGTTGCTGTTGATGTTTCATGCCTTTGCCTTTTCGATTGATGCTTTCGCCGGGATTTCTTCACCTGCGGTTGACGCAGCGACCGAAAGCTTCGTTGCGTATTCCTTCAGACCCGGTCCCTGCAGTTGAACGTGAATTCGTGCAACTCGACTGCGACCCGACGGTACGTTTTCACCCGCATGAAACGCGGCAATGATGACGCGATTGTGATTCATGGCTTTGGGGTCGTAGTACGGCGGTTCGGCAAAGGCCGCATGGTCTCCACCTTCAATGCCCACGATTTCGACTCCGGGAGTCCTGCTGGTCAGCTCAAACTGATAGGCTGCCAGAGGCAAGTCCCCACTGTCGACGAACACATCAATTGCCTCAAACCGCACCGCCTGGCGATCGACGTCGTTCGGCCCTTCGACCTGTACGACCTCAACCGCAACAGCGCTCGGAGCATTGTCCGGTGGCAGTGGCTTCTCCTGACCCCAGACCAGAACGGCAAGGCAGGCGTCGAAGACAATCAAAACTGTCCAGGCCAGTGGCAACCGCCATCGATACCGTTTTGAGTGGTCATTATTTGCTGCAACGTTCATGGTTGCTGTCCTTCTTCACAAGCGTTTCGTTCTAAGAAAAGTCGAACGAGTGTGTCACCGCAGAGTTACGGCTGACATCGCAATCAGATCAATGTCGGTCTTGTCAAGGTGTCCATCGCCATTCTGGTCGGCAGACAGATCAGCTGAGTGCGAACTGTCCATTTGTCTGGCCAGCGCAAACGCATCCAGAATGTTGATGCGTCCGTTTTGATCGATGTCCTGAGACGCCGCTCGCTCAACCTGAACGGAAGCCACGGCAACCGCATCCGCCGTCGCTCTTTCCTCTGCCCAGGACGATTCTGCGATTCGTTCCTCCATCAACTCCTGCTGCCGGTTGCCCCATGGCCAGACTGCCGCCACCAGCAAACCGGCGGCCAGGCTGCCGACCGTCATCGTTCCCAGCGTCCATTTTCGCCATCCCGAACGACTTCGCTGTGGACGCGGCCGACTGCGGCTCAGAATCATTCGTGCATCTGCCAGAATAGCGGCGTCGAAGTCGGCGGGCACCGTCACGGGACTTGCTGATTGTCGTTTCAGTTCCGCCACAACTTCCTGCGGTAATTGATCTTCGGAGAATTCAGCCATTGCGGTTTCCGATGTTTGTCTGCGTGAACTGTTTTGAGTGAATCTCACACCGAACTTCAGAATGTTGAGTGCGTTTCACCGGCCGTTGGTTCTGTCTGTTTTGAGGAAAATGTCCGTTTGCAGAAAACGCCGGCAATTTTCGGGTGCCGCTCGAAGGCAACCCGATTCCGTGAGGATTCGTTAATCACGCGGCACTGGGCGCCAATCGGTTCCGACGCTTTCGACTCCAGGCAAGAACGCTCAACAGAGCAATGGTGATCAGGGGCCATATTGCTGCAAGGGCAACGAGGAGTTCTACGCAAACCAGTCATCCAAGTTCCACATTGTCGGCAACCCGGCTTGTGAAGTTGGACGACGAGCTGACAGGTTCGAAAATCCGAATGTTCAGCGTGCTTAGTTGAATGGCATCGGACAGTGCGTTCATTCGCCCCTGCATTGCTTCGATCTCTGCTCGGAGTCTGCCGAGCTGTTCTTCCACGGTCAGCATTTCTTCAATCTTATTGGCTTTGCTCAACAACTCCCGGCAGCGAGCTTCCGTTTCTATCTTCGCACGCAGGCGGGCATCGAGGTCCACAAACTGAGTGGTGACGTCTCTTGAAGACAACTCCCGAACGTCAAAGTGTGCCACGCTGGCGCTGATGTCGTTAACCACGGTTTCGAAATGTTTTGACGGAACGCGAATCGTCAGTTGATGTTCAATTCGGTGACTATGGCGAACTTCCAGTTCCCGAGTCAGATGGCCGTCAAACTGCTTTGCGATGGTTTGAAGGTGTCGGACCGTCTGCACCCGGTCATTGGTCTTCCAGGCCAGATTGCCTTCTCGCACGATGTGCCGGGTTGTTGCAGGTTTGCTTTCGGGCCGAGTTTCGCTGCCCTGCTCGTGATCAGCGCCTGCGCGCAGGCCCGTCATCTCCCCGGCAGATAAACCTGTTTGTGTCAGCATTCCCGGTTGGCCGCAGCCGGATATAGAAAGAATCAGCAAACAGCAAAAAACGTTTGAACCAATCGTCGGCATCGCGCGCTCCGGTATTGGATTACGAAGATCTGTTCCGTGAGTGAAGTTTGAGCGGCAGCGGAATGGTTCACAGAAATCGGGAACTTATCCACAATCTCTGCATCAAACGCAGCGGTCAGCAACAACGGGCCTTCTGAGACCTTTCATGAGTGGCAGGGCGGACAACCTGACAGATCCTGAACTGATTGCAGCGATCAACGGTGGAGACCACGACGCGTTTGCGGTGTTGTACCATCGTTACAAGGACTGGGTTGTCGGCTTGGCGTTTCGTTTTACCGGACACCATGACGACGCGCTGGATGTGTTGCAGGAAACGTTTGCTTACCTCGTACGCAAGTTTCCTGGCTTCGAACTCACGGCTCAGATGACCACGTTTCTGTATCCTGCCGTGCGAAATCTTTCGATCGCTTCACGAAGGAAACGCCAGCGAGCCACCAGCAGCGACGAAAATCTGGATCTGTTTCCACAAGCCGTAGAAGTAGAAGGAGAATCATCCGGCGAACGCGACGACTTCGCGGTGATGCTGCAGTCGCTGTCCGATTCACATCGTGAGATTCTGTTGATGCGGTTTGTCGATGATATGACTCAACCGGAAATTGCGGCTGCTCTTGATCTGCCATTGGGAACCGTCAAATCACGGCTGCATCACGCGATTCACGCGGTGAAGAATTCGCCCGCAGTGGCCGAACTACTGGCTCGTTGCTGATGACTTTTTGTGTTCCTGCGGCGATCAGGTTGTTACGATATTGGGCATGCGATGCTCAACCTTCACTGTGCTGTGCTGCTTTGGCGTGCTGGCCTTGTCCGTCAGTCGTTCTGTCTGCGCGGAAGATGCAGATTACCTGCGGGATATCAAGCCGCTGCTCAAATCCAAATGCTACGGCTGCCATGGAGCACTGAAGCAGGAGGGTGGCTTGCGGCTGGACACCGTCCACCTGATGCGTTCAGGCGGAGATTCCGGGCCGGCCATCGATGCCGCCAACGTCACCAACAGTGCCTTGTTGCAGCGAGTAATGTCTGCCGAAGATGGTGAACGCATGCCGCCCGATGGCGAGCCACTGACGACCGAACAGATTGCACTGGTCAGAAGCTGGCTGGCAGCAGGCGGCCATGCTCCGGCAAACGAACAGCCTCAGGCCAGCCCGGAAGCCCATTGGGCCTTTCAGCCGGTCCGATCTGTTGACGTTCCGGCCAGTGACGGACATCCGATAGATGCATTTATCGATCAGCGGCTGACCATGGCCGGGTTACAACGAACACCGCGAGCCGAAAATGTCGCCCTGATACGCCGCATGTTTCTGGATTTGCAGGGCCTGCCGCCAGATCCGCAACAAATCGATCTGTGGTCTGAGAAACTCAATGGAACGGAACAACAGCGGACGTCCGCGCTCAGGCAGTTGATCGATGAATTGCT
>JAGQPY010000094.1 GCA_020426485.1 Planctomycetaceae bacterium | reverse complement strand
TGTCCCATTCGCTTGCCCGGAGGCGCGGTCTGTCCGGCGATAAATCCGGCGACAGGTTTTGTGACGTGCTGCTTAATGTACTCGGCCGCTTCCTGTTCGGCGCTGCCGCCGATTTCGCCGATGACCAGAATGCCTTCGGTTCCGGGATCATTCTGAAACATTTCCAGAAGATCGATGTAGTTGGTGCCTGCGATCGGGTCGCCTCCAATGCCCACGGCCGTGCTCTGCCCCAATCCGACTCGCCCCAGCTGCCATGCCGCTTCGTAGGTCAGCGTCCCGCTTTTGCTGATGATGCCGATTGAACCCGGCGTGTGAATGTAGCCCGGCATGATGCCGATCTTGGCGACACCGGGCGTAATGACACCGGGACAGTTCGGTCCCACCAGTCGGCTTTTTGAGCCTCGCATCGCATTGCGGACGCGAATCATATCCACCACCGGAATTCCTTCCGTGATGGCAATGATCAGATCCATTCCGGCATCGGCAGCTTCCAGAATCGCGTCGGCACAGAATGGAGGAGGAACGAACACCATGGAAGTGTTGGCTCCGGTCTTTTCCCGTGCTTCGCGGACGGAATTGAAGACGGGAAATCCGTCGACGGAGGTTCCGCCCTTTCCGGGAGTCACACCACCCACGAACACATCCACGCCGGGTTGACATTCCTGAGCGTACTCGCGGCATTTCTGGCTGTGAAACAGCCCCGAGTTACCGGTAATACCCTGGCAGATCACACGCGTGTCTTTGGTAACAAGAATACTCATCGATCAAACTTCTTCGTACTGAAATGTTGCGTCGGGAGAGGCTGTAAACACCGAGTCACTGCGGAGACCTCAGCGCAGTTCATGGAAACTAGGCCGAGATCGAAGCCACAACTTTCTGAGCGGCATCGGTCAGGTCGGTGGCCGTGATGATGTCTCGACCACTGGCCTTCAGCATCTCGCGTGCTTTGTCGACGTTGGTTCCTTCCAGTCGGACCACCAGCGGAACGGTGATGCCGACTTTTTCATAGGCGGCCAGCAATGCCTCCACGATGACATCGCACCGCATGATGCCGCCAAAGATGTTGACCAGGACGGCTCGGACATTGCTGTCGGAAAGAATAATCCGAAATGCCTCGGACACCTGATCAACGTTCGCTCCGCCACCGACGTCCAGAAAGTTGGCCGGTTCGCCGCCATGAAGTTTGATCAGGTCCATGGTGCTCATCGCCAGTCCGGCCCCGTTGACCAGACAACCGATATTGCCGCTCAGACTGACGTAGCTGAGCCCTGCTTCTCCGGCACGCACTTCGGCAGGGTCTTCTTCTGTCAGGTCCCGCAGTTCGACCAGATCTTTGTGACGGAACATCGCGTTGTCATCAAAGCTGACTTTGGCATCCAGCGCCAGCAACTGTCCGTCTTCGGTCAGAACCAGCGGATTGATCTCCGTCATGCTGCAGTCGTTCTGCACGAAGAACCGGCAGAGTTTTGGCAGAAACTTTTCGGCACTGCGAACGGCCGTGGCGTCGAAGCCCAGAGCATAAGCCAGCTTGCGTGCCTGATACGGAAACAGGCCGGCATCCAGGTCGAAAGGTTCGGTCAGGATTTTTTCCGGGTGTTCCTTGGCAACTTCTTCGATCTCCATCCCGCCTTCGGAAGACATGATCAGAACCGGCCCGCCGACTTCCCGGTCGACCACGATGCCCAGGTACAGTTCGCGAGCGATCTTCAGCCCCTGCTCGACAAACAGAGTATTCACCTGCTTGCCTTCCGGTCCGGTTTGAATGGTGACCAGAGTACTGCCCAGCATTCGTTCGGCGTTGGCCTTCGCTTCTTCGGCGGAACGAACAAGGACAACGCCAGCCTGATCGGGGTGTTCTTTGAATCGCCCTTTGCCTCGACCACCGGCGTGAATCTGAGACTTGACGACGGCAATCGGTCCACCCAGTTTTTCGAAGGCCGCTGCGGCTTCTGCAGGAGACTTCACAACAATGCCTTCCGGCACGGCCACGCCTGCAGCCCGGAAGAGTGATTTCGCCTGGTATTCGTGAATCTTCATTCTAAACGCCCAACACAATGTCCGCGACAACGGACGAAGGGAACCCAAAGCCGCCGCAAACGCTGCGGCTGCGTCGATAAAGGAAACTGCATTTCAGACCGGTGGATTGATCTGCCATCGGCAACATCAACCGATGCTCAGATGGACATCGAAAATGGTCTGAAACCTGTTGCGACTGAATCTGCAACAGATGCACGATGTGACGTGCATGCATTCGAAACTCTGTCCGTGTTGTGCCTCAACGGCACCACCCCTGCGACTCAGCTTTGACTGCTGTTGCGTGGAGGCGGCTGACAGAAATCGAATACGTTGTGCAGACGATTCTCCGGAAATTCCGGGGAAATCGGTCCAGCCGAACGCCCCGGACTATAGCGATGGCCCGGCAGGGGTTCGAGGCTGGCACAATCAGTTCAAGCGAAATCGAGGAATTTGCTCAGTTCTGCGATTCCGGCGACAAAGGCCGTGGAAAGAACGGCGTTTCAGATCTGCCCGGCAGCTCCGAAGTGCGATCCACTTCTGTCGGCTTGCTGTCGGCAATCACAGCAATTCGAACCACCTCGGCCGTGCTGTCGACACCCAGCTTGCGAGTGGCGTTGGCTCGATGCTTTTCGATGGTCTTGACGCTGATGTCCAGTTCGTGAGCAATACTCTTATTGGGAAGTCCATCGGCCACCAGTGACACCACCTGATATTCCCGCCGCGACAGACGACCAATCTTCTGGCGAGCAATTTCACGCTGCTTCCAGAGTTCCGCAATCTCGTCCTGCTGTTCCTCAGACATCTTCGGCGCCTGCGGTTGGCCCGGCAGATCACCGGCCGCTGCAAGGCGGGTCGCATCGGGGGTCACATCGGACAGATGAATGACCGCGCCGACAGGCATCGTGGCCGAATTTCGAATCAGACTGCCGATCAACGCAAAGCATCGCTGGCCAACTGCAATCAGAGCAGACACGCCGTGCTGACTTCCATTTCGAATGGCTTCGGAAACCATGCGCCCCGCACGTTCGCAGGCGGCCTGCCAGACCAGAGACTCAGTGTGGTTGCTTCCCTCCAGCGAGACATTCGATGCAAGCTTGCTTCGAAGTGCGTCGCTGGGAAAGACCGGCTGACCGTAATAGTCAAACACCATCGCGCAGTGATCGCACGCTCCCATCTGAACTCGCCATTCGGCCAGTTGGTCCGGTGCCAGTGAATAATGGGACGCCGCAGCGTGCTGCTGATGGAGGGTCGGCTGAAACGAAGACCCGGATGCAGAAGAAGGCTGGCAGGACGAGTTGGCAGGCATGGATGACATTCTGATTTCTCCCGATCAATCTCTTGGTTTCTCGTGGTGCGTTATGTGATTCCACGTCCACACCGTGGAATCAAGACTGCCGAAACGAAGCCGCGAGGTGACATAGGGAAGAGCCCGCCCTGCAGGGCAGCATTGCTCTTTTTCAAAGTGCTCTTCGGAATTGGGAGCGATGTCACCACAGACTTCGGTACGGAAAAACACCCCGGAGACTTTCAAGTTGGGAAGTTCCTCCGGGTGATTTTCATACCCTGCTGTCGTTACGTTCCGTCATCGACTTCAAGAGGCGAGCGTTTGCAGGTGGGGTGTTTTGCTATCAAGGTTTTCACCCGGAAGCAGAGATCACGCTGTGTGAAGAATCCTCACCCATCAGCACCAGCACTCACGAATGCGGCGCAATCCCCTCACTGAGAGACATTCCCTGCCGACGAAGGAAAACCCTCACGTCGAGTCTGTCCGTCGAATGCGGGTTGGTTGAACCCGAAGTCAGGCAGTTTTCAAAGAGGCGCCGGTCGTTTTCACGCACCCGCCCCAACAGATTCCCAGTCGCAAACCCAATTCATCCCCAGGGCGAACTCCATTTAACGGACTGCTGAATCGACAGCGCCACCTTGGAGTGCGGCGACTTGTCGCCGCGTTGGATTTTGCGGACAACGGATCGCAGAAACGAGTCTGTTCTTTTCCGGAAGCATTCACGACAACTCCCGAGGCACCGATTCTTTGATGAATCTGGCCATCGGCAGGAGCCAGAATCCGAAGGACTGTCGCGGAACTGGTAAGAGTCCCGTGCCGGATCTGTCGCGGAATTGTTGAGACTTCCGAACGATTCGGAATTCTTCTACGAGTGAATTGCTGCCTGCCGTTCGCGGAAACTCGACGCGGTGAATCAAAGCCAAGGCGGCGACAAGTCCCCGCACTCCAAAGGACAACCGGACGCTGTTCTGTTAACCCACGTCAGTCGTCGGCGGGCTTGCGAAGAATTTTTTCCATGGTCCTGCCTTTGGCCAGTTCGTCAATGAGTTTGTCCAGATAGCGGATTTCCCGCATCGTTGGCTCTTCAATCTCCTCAATCCGAACGCCGCAGATGACGCCTTTAATCAGATTCCGATGTGGGTTGAGCTTTGGGGCCGCCGCGAAGAAGGTTTCGATATCCGTCGACTTTTTCAGCACGGCATCCAGTTGACGCTGTCGATACCCGGTCAGCCAGCGAATGATCTCATCCACTTCACCCTTCGTGCGTCCCTTGCGTTCGGCCTTGGCGACGTAGTGAGGATAAACGCTGGCAAAACTTGTCGTGTAGATTCGGTGCTTTGACACGGGATGACTCTTGAACAATCGAGGATCAAACAAGACCAGGACAGGCTCCCTGACCGACACTGACATCACCGAGTTTCTCCCCCGTTGCAGTAGCCGGCCCCGGTTCTGTCAGCGGCTCTGAGCCCGGGGCCAACATCCTGGTGACCCGTCCGACACATCCGGATCGACACCGTGAACGGACGAAGTAAGAAACGAACGCGGCGCGGCGTTTGGGCTCTGTCCACCTGAAACAAAACTCCACGCCATCGGCTCAGGCGCGAAGCCCAACGCCGTGAAGAATTCTTGTCGCCGAAAACAAAGCGTCTCAACCCGGAACGAGTTGAACAACACATCCCGGGATCGACGCGAAGCGGCACACCCCGGAAAAATAAACGGCGGTTGAACCCTTTCAGGTAACACTGTGAAGCATTTTCAATCGAGAACAGACCGTTTAACCCGCCCCGAAGGGAAGTCGCTGCAGGTGTGTTCTCTCCTTTGGGTCGGTTTAAACGAAGAATCCCCGGGTTGCGCCGTTGTCACAGCGACCGCGGGCTGTGCTGTAAAAACCCATTCGGGGTCATGTGGGATGATGTGAAGCGGAATTCCTGATTCCATGAGTCCGCGTGTATTCCCCCTCAGGAAATCTCTTCATGGCGCTGGGCGAAGCTCTTGTCAGCGTTTTTGGGTGAGCAGTCCCATTCGGTCACGCTGACGGAAGCATTCTTCGAGACGTTTGATGGAATAGAGCTTGACGGGATTACCATCGTAAAGAACGGGACCGCTTCCGCTGGCTGGATACTGAAAGGCATCTGCGTGATCCGGACTGATGAATCCCGCGTAGATCGCCGCGTAGGTTTCGGGGTCGACGGTGCTGGAATTCTGCAGATCAGAAAGCACATCGATTCCACCGATGGAATAGCCGAAAAAGTGCTGGCTGGTTCCGCCTGCAAGGACAGTTGTCGCACCGGCGTCATTCCTGAGCGCCGTGTCCAGTTCCAGAGCGATCGGCTGCAGAATTCGAAAGTAGTTGGACAGTTCTGTCACCTGAGTACTGTCGGAGCCCTGTGAAAAATCGCCCTGTTCGTGCTGTCGTTTGAACACGAAGGTTCCAAAAATGTGCCGACGTTCTCGAGGCGGTTCGACTCGAAACGTTTCCCGCAGGGCGAACAGTTCGCGAAGGCGTTCCGGTGAGTACATGCGCACGACAGAGTTTTTGTATCTCAGCCGACCGTCGGCTGCTTCAATTTTCAGGACCAGTTGGCCGCGTTCGTTGGTGATCTTTTTCAGGTTCAGATGCCTGGCCACTTCAGGAGTCGCGTAACCGGCGTACAAACCGGCCAGCGTCTCCGGATCAACACCGCGCGATTCTTCCAGATCGCGAATCGCATCAATGCCGCCGACCGAAACCGCGAAGTAGTTGGTTCCCAGGGTTGCAGGTTTCTGAAACCCGATCGCTCGCAGATATCCGTCCAGATCCTGAATCGCACGATCGAAGCGCCCATACGCAAACAGCGTTTCCTGTGAGAACTGTTTCGGCGGTTCGTCGGCACAACACGCCGTCGTTCCAGCCGTAAGAATCAGTGCATGCAGAATGAGTGGAGTCAGGATTCGGCAATTCATTTGCGGACAATGCATTTTGAGATCATCGATCCTCGGCCGGTCACTTCGCTGACCAACACCGGATGAATGGGACGGTCAATCGGGCTTTCAGGATGGTCGCCGCTGCAGCGACCTGTTCCCCGGAGGCTATCTTAAAAAGGGATCTGCCCCTTTGGAACGTCGGGCTGCCCGGAGAGGGACAGACCCCAACGCCGTGAAGAGATTCTCATCGTTTCACCCAAAGCCGCAGGCGAGATTGATCGCAGCCAGAGCGGGCCTCGCCTGCGGCGTCGGGTTAAACAATCATTTTCCCTGCCTGAAAAAACTGAAACAACGGCACGACCTGTTTCGAACGTCAGCCTTATCCAGCTCGAATCTCTTCACGGCGTTGGTCAGACCCCTTTTTCACATCGCCTCTCACTGGCCCGCATTATGAATGGTGCAGAACGCCGATCGCAAGACGCATCAAGGCAAGAATCGCCTTCCGGATAAAATGGTGCATCGGGCGATCGGAATGACGTTCAAAGTCAACGAATTCAGCAATTCCCGGCTGCCGTCGGGTCAGGAATTCACCAAAGCGGGGGCATCAACTGTGCGGAATCAAACTCAGGAACAGTCAGTGAGGAAACAAATCACAGGAGGAGTCCCAGAGGCATAAAGACAACCAACAGCCACGGCTGAAAAAGCAGTGTTCGGATGTGATCGGCCCGTTCGGTTCGCACCGGCAACCCGAAGAATGACTCGAGTTTCGGTGATTTCTGCCACGAGCATCGGGAGACAGACAAAACGGGTAAGGCAGTACAGCCACGCCGCGGAATGCACAGCGCTGTTTTGCGAAGACGTTGTTCCGCAAGTCATCAGGAATGACTACAGTTCGAGCCGACCAGCCGAGACACATCTTTCAAGCCAAACAGGCTGGTTCTGCATCGCCGCTCCTGAAACCAATGCTACCGGAAGTTCAGTCACCATGAACCGCTGTGTTGACCCCCATCGTCTTATTCTGTGTGCCGTCCTGCCGCTGCTGATTCAAGCATTTTCATCTGCGCCAGCGGTCTCTGCACTTCAGAATGCTTCGCAGAAGCCTTCCGGGCAGCAAACCGCCGAGGTGAAAGATACGTCGACCATTGATGACCCACGAGTGGGAACAAAGGTCATTGTGACCGTTCCCGGCGCCGCGCTGAGAACTCCGGAGGCCATTGTGTGGAAGGCCTATCTGGGAGAAACGTTTACGGTTTCTCTGGTCAACGGCGAATGGTTGTGGATTGCGGAAAAGAACGGCTGGTTGTGGGAGAAAGAAGTCGTTCCCTTCGACTCGGCCATTCAGGAGATTTCCAAAAAAATTCCCGCGGAACCAACGGCCGAAAACTACCATCTTCGAGGCATCGCGTATCTGGCTCACCGGAAGTTTGATGAAGCAATCAGTGACTTCAGCCAGAGTCTGTCCAAGAAGCCCAGGGCTGCCGGAGTGTTGAATAACCGTGGTCAGGCCTACTACATGAAACAGGATTACGCTCGAGCCATCGCAGACTTCAACGCAGCGACTCAGTCTGACAGCAAACATTTCGTGGCCATGAACAATCGTGCTCTTTGTAACATCGCCACCGGACAGCTGGACGCGGCATTGACCGACCTGAATGCGGCTCTGGTGCTGAACAAGGAATACCCGGAAGCGCTGAACAATCGCGGCGTTGTCCATTCTCGCCGCGGTGACTACAAGGCGGCGATCAACGACTTTTCTGCCGCTCTGAAGATTGACCCGCGGTACACTGATGCCTACGGAAACCGGTCGTTTGCCTATCGGCAGCAGAAGCAATACACCGAGGCCGTTTCCGATCTGAAGCTGGCCATGGAAAATGATCCTCTGAATTACCGACCGGTCAACGATCTGGCATGGATGCACGCCACCGCGGATGCCCCCGATGTGAAGAATGCGGAAACGGCTGTGAAGCTGGCGACTCAGGCCTGCCAGATGTCGCAGTACAACGAATGGAACACGCTGCATACTCTGGCAGTGGCCTGTGCGGCCGCAGGTGACTTCAAGGCTGCTCAACAGTGGATCACTACTGCGATGGAAAAAGCTCCCGAATCGGAAAAAGACGCCATCCGAAAGCACATGGAACTGATTTACGGAAACAAACCTGTCACAGAATAGTGCAGTGTCAGCCATGATTTGATGAGTAGGACGGCCTTTCCAGGCCGTCAGCTCAAAAGAACGGCCTGAAAAGGCCGTCCTACAGTCACTCATGCGAATCTTGACAGACCAACCAATAGTCACGGGTAACCTGACCGCGCCTCTCGCGACAGCACGCGGCGAAATGTGTTGGGCGTTTCGGACTTTATCCAGCCCGTGGTTTCAGGAAACCGGTTCAACCGGCATTTGATACGGAATGTACATTGTTAAGATGGACACGTCGTAACGATCATTCGGAGCGAGACCGGTCGTTTGCAACGTGAGGAATGGACAGTCGATAACTGTCCGTATGAAGCCATTCGATCCCAACGCTCCGACCCTTTCGCGGCAGAATCTGCTGGTCATGCAGGCGTATGCCGTCAGAGCCGCGGCGGCCAAAGCCAGCGACGACACGGAGAATCCCGGATGGCTGGAGCGAATTGATTCACACCCCGAACTCGCACCAGACGAACTGACTCAGGTTCACGGTCAACTGATCGCTTTGGGCTACCTGAAATTCGAGATCTCCGGCCGTAGTGTCGGCCTGAAGTATCAGGTCAGTGACACAGGGCGACATGCGATGGAGAAGACCATTGCGTTTCAGAATGCCGAAGCAGGCAGCTCCGCCGAACTCGACGACGTTCAGGACGCAGTCTGCGAGCCGTCGGATTTCAGCGAGGCCGCCTGAATCGGCTCGATGGCTTCCGGCGACAGCCCAAAGTCGGTGATTGTCATCAAGTTCCCGGGAACCAGAACGCGTTGACAGTGTCCTGGGGTTAGCCGATAATCCCGCAGCTGCCGGAGTTCTCGGTGTTTTCGAGCCCCCGGAAGCGTCGAAGTGAGTTTCCGAAAGCGTGCTGATTGGTTCCGTTTTCGGAATTTCAGGTCGAAAGATCCTTGTCGACGACCGCTGTTCAACTACGCTCGTTTCGTGAAACATCTTCACGATAGGTCAGGTTTTCGGAACAATCTCCGGATGCGTTTTCCGTGGATTGTTCAAATCGTCAGAGGCACCGCCTCAATTAAGGCAAACCGGGGCTGAAAAGAGCGCCCGGTTGACATCAGGAAGTGAAAAATGGCTGGAAATGTCCACGAATTTACGGACGCAAACTTCGATTCCGATGTGTTGAAGTCCTCGGATCCTGTGTTGGTTGACTTTTGGGCTCCCTGGTGCGGCCCTTGTCGGATGCTGATGCCCACGATCGAAGAACTTGCCAATGAATTCTCCGGCAAAGTCAAAATCGGCAAGGTGAACACCGACGAAAACCAGCAGACGGCCGCCAGCTACGGTATCACCAGCATTCCCACCGTCATGCTGTTCAAGAACGGTGAACTGGTGGACAAAGTGGTTGGGGCTCCCCCGAAGCAGCACTTTGTGAATATGCTGAATTCCGCAGTCGGCTGATTTCACCGAAACATCAAGGTTATCTAGCGACCGCCGCGAGATTTGCGTCTCAGCGGCGGTTTGTCGTATTGCGATTCCACGAAAAATCGCTGACACTGAGACCCTTCGGAACACGGACACGTGTCCGCTCGGTCGCGTCATCCAATAATGCCGTTGTCGTTTGGTCACAGGCATCCGGCAGCGGAATGTTGCCGGAGTTGGGGCGGCGTCGCCGGAAACGGAATTCCGATTGAGACACCCTCCGCTGACGCGTTTGGCTGCCCTGATTGAAGAAAATCTGTTTCAGTTGCGTCACTTTTCAAAGCGACCGTCGGGAACGTCTCCGAACGGTTGCTCTAATTGGTGCGAGGCCCAGCCTCGTTGAATTTGTCACGGGAAAGGATTCCCCGAACTTGGGCAGCGCATCGGAGAATGCGAATCGAACCGCATCCACCGCTTCGTCGGTGAGCGGTCAGCTTCCCATTTCGTTGCCCTCACAAGGTCCGTCCGACGCCGACCAGGACGCCTTGCAGGTACTGATGCAGGTCAGTACGGCTGCCGAAGCACTGCAGCATCGCTTCAATGATTTCCAGCGGCAGCGGGCGGAGTTTCTGGCGGAACGAAACCAGCTGGCTGCGGATCGCACCGCGTTTGAAAACCGTGCTCGTGAGTTCGCTCAGCAGGTGGCTCGGGATCGTAGTTCTCAACGGGAAGTCACCGCGGAACTGGATCAGCGGCAGCAGCAGTTACGGCATCTTCAGGCTGAACTCGAACAGCGCCAGACGCTGATCGCTGATCAGCAGAAAGACCTCGACGCGCGACGTGAACGACTGCACGAAGCCGTCAATCAGGAACTGGCTCGGGAACGTCAGCAGCTTCAGACTCAGCGCGAGACACTGCAGGCGGAACGACAGCAACTGCTTGAAAAAGTGGCTCAGCAGGATCGCGACTACGAGGATCGACGTCTGCAGCTGGAAGAGAGTCTGCAGGCGGAAAAGGAACTTCTGAAGCAGAAGGTTCGACAGGAACTGGCCGAGGAACTGGAGCAGCTCCATCGCGAGCGACAGGAATGGGATCAGTATCGGGAAAGTTCGGGGCTGGAGCTGCAACGGCAGACGGAAGATCTTCAGCAACAGCGGGAACTGTTCGGGCAACAACTGGAAGCTGAACAGCAGCGGCTTCGCGATGAAATTGAAAAGCGACGACAGGCTCTGCTGACCGAACAGAACAACCTGCAGCGCCGATATCGCTTTCAGTTTGAGCACCTGAATCGTGCGCGAGAAGACTTCGAAACCGAAAAACGCGAACTGCGTCGCGAACAACAGATCTTTCGCAGCGAACGTCGAGCTTTCGACGAACAACATCGCCTGCGCTTCGGTCAGCTGCAGCAGATTCGACAGGCACTCGCGGAACGCGAGCGTTCGCTGAAACGTGAACAGAAGGTCATTGAACGCGGCAGAATCGCCGGGGAACTCGATCTTCAACGTCAGCAGGAACGGCTCCGCGAACAGGAAGATGCCATCCTGCAGGACCTGGATTCTCGAACCCGCCGATTGAATCAGGCGGAACAGGCGGCCTCCGAAACGGCTTATCGCGTCGAACAGCGTCTGCAGCATGTGACTCAACTGCGATCCGAACTGGATGCTCAGCAGCGAGACATTCTGGAACAACGGCTGTTGCTGGAGGAACTTCAGGCATCAGAAACATTCCAGGGAAAGACTGCTCCCGGTGGTTCCGAACGCTGGAAGCAGGCTCGCCGCGCTGTGGAGCAGTTCTTTGAACAACTTCACCAGCAGCTTCGATCGGAACGCGAACGACTGGAGTCACGGGCTGCGGAACTGAATGCTCGACAGGAACAGTTTCGACAGGACCGCCTGGATCTGGAACAGTGGTTTGCCGATCAGGAAATCTCTCTGTCTCAAAAGACGGCCCAGCAACCCAACGGTCCTCAACCGGAAGACATCCGGCGACTGGAAAGCCAGCTGGCCAGTGTTCGTCAGGAATGGTTTCAGGAACGGCGGGAAGCAGAGGCGACGATTCGACGGTTGCTGGATCAAATTACCGACCTTGAATCGGCCGCATTCCAAATGCCGGTCTCCTTTGCCACAGATGAATCGTTCCGTGAAGACGACGCTGATACGGACCATCGTTCAGCCGCATAGTCCCGATTCACACCATCTTTCAGTTCATTGATGCCGCGATCTGGTGCAGCGGTCGCCTGATCGGTGTGGCTGCCAGGATATCGGCAGGACTCTGTCAAACCAAAACCCTTCGCTGCCGCATTACAATGGCCCGGAGCACATGCCGTGCACCGTCGACTCTGACGGCGGGGTCTATCGCGAATCGAGGCGGTTATCCCGGCGATGCCGCATCACGTGGAGCGTGATGGCAACGTTGGCGCTGGAGTACAGCATTCCCCACTGAAAGCTGACCACCAGCTTTCATCTGCTGTGATCCTGAGATCGACAGAAGTAATTTCCGTGATTGGCT
The DNA here is from genome assembly GCA_020426485.1 of Planctomycetaceae bacterium. Taxonomy (GTDB): domain Bacteria; phylum Planctomycetota; class Planctomycetia; order Planctomycetales; family Planctomycetaceae; genus JAGQPY01. The sequence continues at coordinate 2,853 of JAGQPY010000094.1, read as the reverse complement.
TACTGTGTCACTTCGGCGAACGACCACTGTTGCTCCTGGTTACGATCGTTGCGGAAGCGGATGGAACGGAGTTCGACGGGGGACTTTTCGGCGGGCAGGTACAGGCGGATGATTTGTGGGTTGCCTTTGATCGGGAGGTCGACGGTAACTTCCTGCCATGAGTTTCCGGCGGGAAGCTGGTAGTTGACGCTTTGACCGGTTTCGGGGAAGTCATCCTGGCCGGTGGTCTTCCAGTGAATGCCGGCGGTTCCGCCGGATTCACTGCGAGCGACCAGTGTCAGTTTCAGTGGTCCATTCAATCGGACTCGGGCCGTACCCAGGAACGGCAGACGACCGTTGCCGACGACTCGAATGGCGCCGTCGGTTTTGACCAGGTGACAACTGCGAGCCACCAGTCCTTCCGTCGGATCCTGGCTGTGGACGGTTGCGGCCGCGGCATAGGCCGGGTTGGGTTTGGGGGCCAGGGCATTGGTTTGTTTTTCGAACTGGTCGATCAGCGCATTGAGCTGTTGGACCAGTTCCGGCCTCTGGTCGGCAAGGTTTTTTGTTTCGCCGATGTCTTCCTTCAGGTTGTAGAGTTCCAGGACATCGGGGTAGTCGCGATGAGGTTCAAAGCGGCGGATCAGCTTCCAGTCGCCGTGTCGTACGGAGACTGCCGGGATCAGGTGTGGAAACCAGGTGAAGTAAGCTTCGCGCTTCAGAGAACTCGTTTGTTTCAGAACGGGAAGCAGCGATTCGCCGTCCACGATGTGGTTCTCAGGCTGTTGGATTCCGGCCGCTTCCAGAATGGTGGGGTACATGTCGATAGGACCGACCACGGCATTGCTGGTCGAACCGGCCGGAACGCGTCCTGGCCAGCGAATCATCAGCGGTACTCGCTGTCCACCTTCGTAGATGCGGCCCTTGCCTTCCCGCAGAGGTGCGTTGTTGGTGGGAGGTTCACCGCCGGCCCACTTTCGCCAGTCCTGAATCGCAGCAAACTGCGGGTGGCCTTCCTTCACGTTTGCAATCTTCTGATCATCGAACGTGCGGCTGTGAACGTTGCCGCCATTGTCTGAATAGAAAATGAACAGTGTGTTGTCGGCCAGGCTGTGTTGCTCCAGCCGATTGATCAGCCGCCCCAGACTTTCATCGACGCTTTTCAACATCGACGCCATGATCGGGTTCCGCTGCTGACCGCGCGGGTCGGTCTTCTTTGAGAATTCGGCCGTGTACGCTTCCTTGTGGCCCCATGGTCCGTGCACACCATAGTGCCAGAAGTTCAGGTAGAACGGGCAATCTTTGTTGGCGTCAACAAATTTCAGAGCTTCGTCGGTCAGACGATCGGTGATGTATTCGCCGTCCGGACCATCAGTGATGGTGCCGACATGATTCCGCCCGGAAGGTTTGCCGTCCGGCTGAACGCCATAGGGCGAAAAATAGCTCGGCGGCCCGGGACTCGGCTGAGCATGAAAGGCGACGTCAAAGCCGTGCTTGTCCGGCCAGTGCTGCTGACTCAATCCGAGATGCCACTTGCCGAAATGTCCGGTTGTGTAGCCGGCCTGCTTCAGGACCTTTGCCAGCGACGGCAGATCCGGGTCGAGATAATTCTGACTGTTGGCATACAGAAACTGTTTGTCTCGCGGAGCCTTGTCCGGATAGGGAGACGCATCCGGTGGGGCCGCCGGTTGATGGCCGCTGGCCGAGGTGACTCGATGCCGTGACGAATACTGCCCGCTGAGAATCGAAGCTCGGGTGGGCGAACACAGCGGCAGAGCATACGCGTCCGTAAATCGCATCGACTGTTCCGCCAGCCGCTGCATGTTGGGAGTTTCGTAGTACTGCGATCCATACGGCGTGCCGTCCATCCAGCCCATATCGTCGACCAGAAAGAACACGATGTTGGGACGATCCGCGGCAGGCGCGGACGAAATGATCGTCAGCGATGCCAGCACAAAAAGGACTGCAGCAGGGAAGGATTTCATGACGTTGAATCTGTTCTATTTCAGGACTTCGGTAATTGCTTCAGCGACCTTGCCGCCCAGAAAATCGTATCCTGCCGCGTTGAAGTGGACGTCGTTGAGGTTCTGCATCGTGTCCAGGTGAGGCGTGACGGCGGAAAACAAATCATCGGTAACGACACCGTATTTTGCCATGATGTCCTCCGCCGCTTTGTTGCGTTCCACGATCGAGGCGGCCGTTTGTCTCTTGGCCGCATCGTCCGGAATCGGTGTCGTGGAAGCCCAGACAAGCCGAGCACCGGTCTTCTGCATTTGCTCAACAAGCTGCTCCAGCTTCTTACTGTAATCTGCGACCGGGGTATTGCGATCATGGATGCCGAAGTTGAAGTGGATCACGTCCCACTTGCCGTCGCCCAACCAGACGTCTATCTTCTTCTGCCCAAGCGATACCGGACCACAGTTGGCCGGCGCGCGGTGGACATTGGCTTTTCCGGCCAGAGTCCGTCGGACGCTCTGAGTATAACCGCGGGAAACGGAGTCTCCGATCAACAGGACTCGCGGAAGCTGCGGATCGTCCTTGACAAAATCCCAGGCATTCGACTGCCCGGCGACCTTCTGCCGTTTATGAATCGGCAGATAAAAGGAACCCAGATTTTCCTGCAACACACGTTCCCACGCCTGTTCGGCGGGCGACAGCGTTTTCACCCACGCCTGATACTGTTCGTCAAGCTTCCGATCGGCTTCCGCCGCCTTCGCTGCGACATCCTTTGTATCGGTCGTTTGACTCAGCGAGGCCGAGGACAGCAGCAACCCGGAAAACGTGAACGAAACCGTGGCAACAATGATTCGCATGACATTCATCCCCACTTACACAACAGTGTCTTATCCAACAACGTCGCCCTCGCCCCGATTG
>JAGQPY010000093.1 GCA_020426485.1 Planctomycetaceae bacterium | reverse complement strand
CACTGACAACGTCTGTCAGCAGCAGTTCCAGCGACGTTCGCAGATCTGCGACAACTTCCGGTGTGAATTCCGGGAACGCTTCCGGATCTTTGCTGATATCCTGCAGGCGATCGAGATTCATCCATGTTCGCAGAAACTCATGAAGCCTGACGCGGCCTCGATACGTGTTCACCAGCCGCCATGCCTGATCTCGCAGCCCTTTGTCGCTGGAGATCCATCCCTTTTCCGCTGCTTCCAGCAGATTTCGATCAGGCAGCGAATCCACCAGTGCGAATGACAGGTGTGAAGCTTTCGTGAACAGATCCTGTTGGCCGGTGATGTCTTTGTAGAGAAAACGCGGCGACTTCAGAACCGCCAGCAGGCAGCGACGCACGGCATCATCCGAAGACACATCCGACTGGAAGTGTGAGTCGATGTAGATTTGACGTTCCTGTTCACTCAACGGTCTGCGAAACGCACGATAGGTGAACGAGTGGCAGAACTCCTGCAGTTTCTTTGTCCGCGCCGAGTCGTCATCTCCGCGAGAGATTTTTGCCAGCGAACGCAGGCTTGCCGTGATTTTGTCGCAGGCCTCGATGGCGGCAAACGTCGTTGCTTCATCCCATTCGCGTGAAACCGATGTGCCGCGAATATAGCCATCGCTGCGGTCGTCCGGAGGAAACGGTGATTCGACAATCAGTGCCGTTGGAGAACTTTGAGTCGTCAGGTGTCGTGACGGAATCGGTTCGTCAACGCCGCCGGGAACTTTCCACCAGAGCCCCACGGACGCCGTCTTTTCTTTGAAGGTGAACCATTCCAGTCGAACGGGATACAGTCGTCCCGCCAGCAGGTACCGAGACCCACGGTATTCTGTGTCGTAACCGGATTTCACCCAGGCATCGATCAGAGGCTCATCGGTGTCGTTGATGTACAGCTTGCCGCCGTTTTCTGTTTTCAGCACGAAGTCGTACCATCCGGACTCATCGATCACGATGGAGCCTTCCCACCGAATGGAGAACTGTTCCGCATCCGGAATCTTTTCGGAATCCGGCGTGCCTTCGCCAAAGCTAAAGCTGATCTCAGGATCGACTCGCTCAAAAACCTTCTTGTCATTTCGGAAGCTGCGGGAATTGTAGTAGCGACCTTTCAGCCCCGTTTCGTTATTGGGCTGAGCCGTCCACGTGAAGCTTTCCACAAGATCTGCAACGGCATTGCGATACTGAGACACCGTCAACCGACTCAGTTTTTGCCGCGGCGGATGCAGTCGAGCCTGCGCTTCGGGAGAATAGAACGCCGACTGCATCCATTCGGCCACAAGTTCGGCCTCTTCGCCCTGACATTTTTCCGGTTCACCATCGGGCATCGTTTGCGAGATCACCTCGGCAAGATCGATGGTGGGTTTGTCGCCAAATAACGGTTCCGGATAGTTGTCGCTCGTTCCCTCGCCGTTCGCCCCATGACATACAGCACACTGAGCCGCAAAAATCTCGGCTCCGCGCTTGGTGCGACTTTCGTCCGCGAAGGTAGCCGAAGTGATCTGGCTGCAGATGCAAAACAGCGCAGCGAGCGATGGAAAGATCGATCGAGAAATCATGGCCATCACTGGTGAAGAGTGATTCAGAAAGAGGAGGGAGTTCAGACTCAAGGATGATCTGAACCAACGACGGAGGGAAGAAACCGAAAACAAAAAACCAGGACAGTTACCCTTCCCGACAGGTCTGTTACCCGACTCCTGTCTCGTTTCGGGAGCCAAGTCCGGTTCTGTCAACGGTCACTTCAGATTATATCGGCTGAAAACCGCTGGGTTCAAACTGAAAGGAGGTTTCTCACAAAGGGAAGGAACCGGTTGCTCCAATCTGCGGAATTACGGGGACTCACCACCGACTTTGCGGGATTTGCCCGCCGACCGTGATCACTGCAGAGATTCGCAGATTTGCAGCAATGGCGATGATTCCGCTTTGTTGCAGAACCTGAGATGTTGCGGGACCTGACACTTCGTCACCGGCACCGGCCGTACGGCTTATTTTCACAGACCGCCTGTCACTTTGATTGCTCGCTTGAACGTCCCGGGCGGCAAGACGTGAACGATTTTCCGGAAGGGCGCCGATTCAGAAAAGTCTGATGCTCACACGATCTGCACAGATTCTGCGCCGGGCAATTCGGTGACTACAGCGCGCCGGAGTGTCGCAGTCCACCTCGCGGATAACCGGGCGGCTGGGTTTCCGGTGAAATGGGTCCGCCCTGAAGCAGTCGTTGCTCAGCAGCCCGACGGCTTTCTGTGCGCGGGCGGGCGAAATCACGAGGCCTCGATTCATCACCCGGGCCGATATCCGGATCCATGAAAGGATCCGATTGCTGAAAGGCCTGTGCTTCGGCTCGCGGATGGAAGGACTGCAGAACCGGGAACCGAGTATTCATCGGCGTCAGACAGCCAACAGCACTCGTGCAGAGAACTGCTGCGGTCCACAACCGAAAGCAACGAGCAGTTATTCTGCCGCGTTTAGTGCTAAGGCTGTGGTGAAGACTGTGATTGACCGACATCGAAGCAGCGTTCATTCCATTTGCAGGAGAATCCGTGGCCTTCAGAAACCACGAGGCAACCCCCGATGGGCCGACGGAAACGTGAGGCATGAATCTGCGGACTCTATTCCGACCGTCGAGTTCGCAGCAAGATGGATTCAGCCGAATCTGCTTCTGCGAACGTGTCAACGCAGCTATTTGCAGGTGTTTGTTCATATTTGCAGACTTCGCCTTCACTTCGGGATGAGTGAGAAGGTGGCGCTGTTGAGAGCCGCACGTCTGAGATGCTCGACTGGTACCTTATTCCGAACCAGTTCCGGGCGAAGCTTGATTCCGGGACAAGGAATGTTTGAGATTCACCGGACGGGGCGACAGAGGAATCGATACTTCCTTTCCTCGAAAACATTCAGAACACCTCACAACAGCACGACCGGCGCCCACAGCGGGGCGGAAACCCGAGAAATGGTTGTCGGGAAAGGTGCCCGTCCCGGGTTTGTGAGGGCCTCCTGGTTTCCGGTTCTTTTTGCAACAGGCGTTGCTTCCACTTTCAACGGGTCGGCATGCGATGAATCGAATCTGTATCTCAACCATGGCACTCCTCTTCCCCCTGATTTCAGGCGATTTGTTGAATGCCTCCGATCCGTCGACCAGACAGGTGGCTGTGTGGCCGACACTGGCACCGAAGGAGACGTCCGGCGAAACCGGAACCGTTCAGCCGCCAAGACCGGGCGAAGATCCGCCGGTGACACGTGTGACTCACATTCGGCAACCGATGCTCGATGTGTTCCTGCCCGAAAAACCGAACGGCAGCGGTGTCATCATTCTTCCGGGTGGTGGTTTCGGCAAAGTCGTCACTGACAAGGAAGGTTCGGAAGCCGGGGTGTGGCTGAATGAGCTGGGTGTTACGGCGTTTGTTCTGCGATACCGGACAAATGAAGTCACCACAGACGGTGAACCTTCATGGTTGCGACCGTTGCAGGATGCTCAACGATCAATTCGACTGGTTCGTGCTCGTGCAAAGGAGTGGCAACTGGATCCAGCGAAGATTGGAGTGCTTGGGTTTTCTGCCGGAGGTCAGGTTGCCTCCATTCTGCATACTCGACAGGAGAGATCCGATTACATGCCGATCGATGACACTGATCGCCTGAGCTGCCGACCCGACTTTTCGCTGCTGATCTATCCATGGCAGATCTACGACGAGAAAGCGGGCGATCTGCTTCCGGAGATTCAGGCTGGTCCCGGTATGGCGCCCGCGTTCATCGTTCATACCCACGATGACCGATCGTCATCTCTGGGCAGCGTGTTATTGTACGCCGGGCTGAAGCGTCATCAGGTTCCCGCCGAACTGCATGTTTATCAGAACGGCGGACACGGATATGGAATGCGACCTGTTTCGGGATCGCAGATCGGCACATGGCCCGACCGAGCGGCCGAATGGCTGAAGATCATGAATTATGCTGATTCAGCAGAGTGACTTCGGACAACTCAGATCAGCCAGCCTGGTTTGAAGATCATGATGACACCAAGAATCAGAATCACTGCACCGCTGAAGAGTTTCAGCCAGCGCCCTTCGCCTTCCTGCAGTTTCTTCCTGGAAAGGGTGATCACAACAATGGTCACCAGAATGGAATCGTCCAGCATGTAAGCAATGATATAGAGCAGCAGATACAGATAATTCACCAGCGCCGGATAGCCCTGCATCATCAGGATCTGCGTGTACAACGCAGGCAGCCCGGCGGTACACAGCAGTTCAATGATATTGACCAAAACGGCCAGAACAACGGCTCCGCTTAGTGCAGCCCACATGTGTTTTGCCGCAACGATTCTTCGGACGCGCGCGTAGATTCCCGGCTTGGCAGAATCCGGGATGCTGAATGAAATGCCCTGACGAAATGCGAAAAAGTCTTTGATGTTGACGATTCCGATGACGACAGCAATACATCCGAGTGCTACCTGAGCGTAGCGGTCCATGCCAATCAGCATAAACACGTTCAGCCATGCCGCCATGAAGGCGTAGTACGCCAGACCACTGACAAACACAAACGTACCGGCGATGGCAATGATGCGGGAACGTTCTCGAATGTTGACCAGCACGGACAGCAGAAACATCAACACCCACATCGCGCACGGATTGAATCCATCCACCAGACCGACCAGAAATGTGAACAGCGGCATGCCAAGCTGAACGACGCTAAGTCGCCCGAAGAACGGCACCTCCATTTCCTGTTTTTGTTCTGCAGGACCGGCCGTCGTGGTGTCTGAATCATCTGACGCCGGTCCCTCCATATCGGCGGGAAGTTCCGGCAGCTCATCTGCAGGAAGTGGAGGGACTTCATCCATATTCAGCGGCGGAGGTGAATCGGCATTCGGCGGTTGAACCAAAGAATTCAAGGCAAAGGCTGGTCTTGTGAGAGCAGCCAGGGCGACCGTTATGTCGTTCGTCCGGAAGATGTCGAACCGACCGACCGCCCGAGATTCCTGCGACCGTGCGGCTTTTCGGATGAGCCGTTCCAGTTCTCGACCGGTTGAGGATCTGTCAATGAAACCAATCTTCAGCTGTCGGCACAAATGAAATGCCGGCACGGACGATGCCTGAACATGATACTTCTGCGCAAGGGACATCATGCGGTTGCGGGCATTCATATCCGAGGTGATGTCGTAGACGGCAAAGCGAAGAGCCGGCCACTGCGGTGACAGTGTCTGCAGCCAGGCTTTGGCATCTCGACAGTGAGGACAGCCGCTTCTGGTGAAGACTTCGACGGCCAGCAGCGATTCGATCTGCTGCTTTCCTGTCGGATCGTCGGAGTACCCCACCTGAAACTGATCCATCGCGTGAACCGCAGGCAGCCCCAGCCTGGCCACGCCGTACTGCCGACCCAGTTCATAGAGGTCTCGGCGAGCATCCATATCGGCAGCGACATCGTGTTTGACGACATCGATTCCGGACCGCTGTTTTGCCAGAGCACTGACGAATTCCACCAACTGCTGGCACCGTTCAGAGTCGGGTTGCAGGTAAACGTCAATAGTGACCCGGTTGCGAGCCGCGACAGGGTGATCCAGCCCGGCAGACTGAGCATTCAACCAGCTTTGGCCAACAAGCAACCACAGCAAAACCGGCAAGCCACGTGCCATCAAGGCACCGCTGCATTTCAGGATAGGAATGTCATCCCTGATGGTTTGAACTCCTCCCCGAAGTCTGCGCATGGACCTGCCTTTCAGCCCGATTGAATCAGTCGATTGAAATTGTGGGACAAGTCAGCGCCGCTGTGCGACCGACACATTTCCCCACGAACCTTCGTTGGCACTGCCGGTTGCCCGGCAGAACTCAACCGCACATGTTTTCTGGTTCCGAACGAAGATCGCTCGTGTTGAAGAACGACGGTTGAGTGCACAGAACGAAGACTCAAACTTTTGCAGAGCACGACTTGTGCCACGATGGCCTGACCAGGGGAACTCAACGCCACAATGGGACACGGTGCTCAATTCCGGGTCGAAAAACGATCGGGCACAACTTGCGGGCGTGCGGATTCGTCACACAACGGTCGCTCGGTGTGCGGCTTCTGTTTTCTTTGACGGGCAATGTCGACTGCCTGTCGCAGCAACACTGTTGCCCGATCAGGGGCTGGTGAGCATTCGGACCTGATGATTGTTGCTATCGCCGACGAACAGTGCTCCGTTCGGACCGACAAAGATTCCGTGAGGTCGATCCATGCGACAGCGCAGTGGGTTTCCACCGGGACCGTTCCCCTTTTTCCCGTCGCCGATCACTGTTTCAACAATGCCTGTCGCAGCGCGGACGACGCGAATGGTATGGCTTTCGGTGTCAGCGAAATAAATGTCGCCATTGCGGTCAAGGGAAACTCCTTTCGGTCCGGAGAGCGTCGCTGACTTTGCCGGACCACCATCGCCTGTGTAGCCCGATTTTCCCGTGCCTGCCAGGTGATGCAGAGTCCCGGACTTCAAGTCAACACGATAGATCGCATTACCTTCTCGGAGAGCCAGAATCAGATTACTGCGGCCATCAAAATCCAGTGCGCGCGGACCGTTCAGAGGAGTTCCTGCGATGGGCGCACCATCCGGAGTGGGCTTTCGTTCTCCTGTGCCGGCAAATGTGCTGACGATGCGCGTCTTCAGATCGACCTTGCGGACACGATGATTGCCGATATCGCAGATGTAAAGCTGGTCCGAGTCGTCCAGCGCGATGGAGTGCGGGCGATTGAAGGTGGCTTCGTGAGCCGGGCCATCATCACCGCTGAAACCTGATTTACCGGTTCCGGCGATCAATCGCAGGATTCCTGTCTGAGCTTCCACCATCCGAACCGCGTGATTCATCATTTCCACGAAGTACATGTTCCCATCGCTGTCGAACCGAACCTCGTAAGGTTCATTCAACTGAGCGGCCGTTGCCGGGCCATCGGTGCCGGTGAAACCTTTGGTACCGGTGCCAGCCACCGTTGAAACCACTCCTGTCTTCAGATCAATCCGTCGAATGACGTGTGAACCGACTTCGCAGACGTACAGGGCTCCGTCCGGGCCGATGACCAGCCCGAATGGCTGAGACATGGCTGCATCCGTCGCTTGTCCGCCATCACCGGAATACCCGTCCATTCCGTTTCCGCCAATGGTGCGAACTTCCGCCGCCGAAAGAGCCGACGTCAGAATCAGGACAGAAAGCAGGCTCCAGGTGGAAATACGAAGGGGTTGCAGCATGGGAGGGTCTCTGAGACAGCGGGGTGGAGATCGATTGAAGATCTTTCCGGGCGAGCAAACTGGACAAATCACTCAGTTCCGTCGCAGCCCGGTCTTGTGAGTTTCGTTAACTTTTTTGCAGCAACGACATCCATTCAGGCGGCTGGCGAAGTGATCTGTTCAGTCAGCGATTGGTCGCGGAGGCCGGGGCACCTTCCATGACGCATTCCGTGGCGGAGACTGCATTCCACAGGAAGAAGAAGACGGGGGCTGCGATCAGGTTCCCGATCACCATGCCTCGCACGAATGGAATCGCACTGATGTAGCAATCCATCAGTCCGGCGAACGTGTGAGGATGAAAGTCTTCCATCATCCACACGCCCAGATTGCTGAGAACAAAATACAGAGCCAGTGCCCCGACGGTTCGTCCCATCACGGCGCTGTACTGTCGGACGGGGAGATTTCGGCACATGAAGTAAATCAGAATGTAGGAGGAATAATCGAATGGCCAGCTGTTGAAATAGCCATGTCCCGTTTTCAAATGGAATGCGGCGTCCGTGATGATTCGTGCCAGAAGCGGCAGCAGCCACCCAAATCGCGAAGGCAACACGGCCCCGGAAAACACAGCCAATGAAATCAGGCATGTGAAGCTCAGCCATGATGTCGGCAGAATGCGCGAGCCAACGGCGAAGACCGTGACGCCGGCGATCAACAACAGCTGGCGATTTGAAAGCGAGCGTGACTGGAATGCAGCCCGATATGGATCAGAACGATCGGTTGCAAAATCACGCGATGAGAGATTCTCGGACATTGATGAACCAGTCAAACTTAAAGTGACAGTACTGTCGGATATCGAGTTCCGGAGCGCCGATACTGCCGTCCGTCAGGTTGACGAATCGGAGTAATCAGCCAACATAAATCGGGCGGATCGCTTCAGGGTCCCGCCCAACTTTGGCTTCCCCGACCTGAGGCGCCGGACATTTCAGCCGAAAATAGGTTATCGCACGTTCTGCCTTTCCGAAAGAGTCGACTGGTTCTGTGAGTTCGATTCAGCCAATTGCTCGACGCAGTCGGTCGTTCAGGGCTCGGCCGAGTCCGTGCGGCGGATAGAGGTGAGCGTAAATCAGGTCCAGCTGCTTCGCGTCGAGCTTTCGGAGCGATTGAAAAAAATTAGCCGCACAGGCTCTCAGGTTTGAATCGTCTCCGGTGACTTCGACCACTTCAAATCCGGAGACTTCCGGGGCGAATGCCGGGTCATCCTGCGCGAACCGACGATAGGTCAGCAGGCCGCAACGCCGACCTTGGGGAGCAACGGCAGTCTGTTCCGGCTGAAGCAGCTGCATCGGGGTTCCGGGAGCGTAATGACGACTGAGCATGCCGGGTGCTGGTTGAGCCGAGTCGTCTTTGGTGGGATCTCCGACGGCGATTTCCACCGGGCCGATAACGTCTTCAATGGCTTCCACCGGCAGGCCGCCCAGACGCAGGACAGTGGGATGATCGGTCATCAACGACACGACCGTTGATTCGATGCCCACGCCGCACGAGCCACCATCCAGAATTCCGTCAATTCTGTTCTGCAGGCCGTCCAGGACATGCTGCGCTGTCGTGGGGCTGATTCCCCCGAACGGATTCGCGCTGGGAGCGGCGATGGGACATTCAGCAAGCTGCAGAAGTTCCAATGCCAGCGGATGGTCGGGTATTCGGATACCGACCCCGGGAAGCCCTGCGGTGACAAGATCCGGAATGATTTCTCGTCTGGGCAGCACCAAAGTCATTGGTCCGGGCCAGAAGGCTGCCGCCAGCTGAACGGCCGTTTCCGAGAACGACGTGACCAGTTCCTGTGCAGAAAGAACGTCGGCAACATGCACAATCAGCGGATCAAAAGTTGGCCGCCCTTTCGATTCGAAGATTCCGGCGACAGCATCCGGATTTGTTGCATCCGCGCCCAGGCCGTAGACCGTTTCCGTTGGAAAGGCAACAAGGCGACCGGTTCGAATCAGTTCAGCGGCCTCGGTCGTGGACCGGCACCTGATCGTTGTTCGTGTGGTCATGTAAGAAAATTCCGGAGTTTATCCGGTGACGATCGTGGTTGCGTGGACAGACTGTGAGGCGGACCGAACAATAACTGTGTCGTTGTAGATCTGAGAGACGTCATTCTGGTTGGTGGTGAGGGCTCTGTCATGCCTGATGCAGGTGTGTTGGCAACAATTCTGCTGATCGTCGGACTGTTCCTGCTGGCGCTGGAACTCATGATTCCCAGTTTCGGAATGATTGGAATCATGTCAGCGCTGACACTTCTCATTTCCGCATGGTGCGCCTGGCAGGCATGGTGGGGGACGAGTCCCGGTTTTTTCTGGACATACGCGGGCTTCTGGCTGCTGGGCATTCCGTCAATTCTGGGCGGAACGCTGTTTCTGCTGCAGAATACACGATTGGGAGATAGAATCGTCCTGCGCGGAACAGCCTATGAGCACGGTGGCATGGCGACCGAGCGGCGCCGTTTGGAATCATTGATCGGGGCCACAGGGCAGACGGTTGGCATGCTCACTCCGGGAGGGCTGGTTGCCATTGATGGTGAGCGATTTCATGCGGAGTCGGCAGGCGTCCTGATTGAATCCGGCGAAACGGTTCACGTGGTGAAGCTCAAAGGGAATCGGCTGGTTGTTCGAGCCGGTGCTTCGCGGGAAAGTCGACCCGGGCGCGGCAGTTCGGTGTCTGCAGACTCTGAAAATCCAGTGGTTGCGTCAGAAAATGTGCTCGGTGGGGAACAACGAACCACAGGGGATTCCGACGAACTGGACTTTGAAATTCCCGACGAGTATCGCAAGGAAAGCTGAACGCATGACTTTATTGAGGGGCAGCGGTGAAATCGGATCTCCTCTCGCGGAGCTGCCCACTAAGCGCCGGGAGGCGCCCACCGAGCCGAATTTGGTCCTCAGAAAGCGGTGCAGCATCCGGAAGGCGTGTTCGTTTGCACAGAATGTTTGATCCTGCGACAGTTCAGCTTCGTTTTCATGCCGCAGTGTGGGCAGCCGTTCTTTCTGAATCGTCCGGATTGCAGTTTCAGGGAAGAGGTCGCTTCACTCAGTGCGAGCAGCTGAAACCTGCCCCGTGGTCGGGTTGTGGATTTCAATCAAGAATGATCAGGCTCAGAGCCGTGACCTTGTCCGAAATACATCGGGAGAGTTGATGATGAATCTGATGTCTCAGGTTGTCACTTTGGCGGTCGTGACCCCCGCTCAGTGGGTGGGAATTGTGGTCATACTTCTGATCTTCATCATCTTTCTGGCCATCTTTGCGCAGTTTGCCAGCCTCTGGCTGCAGTGCAAGATGACTCAGACTGGAATCGGTCTGTATGAGCTGCTGATGATGCGGTTTCGGAAAGTCAACCCGACGGTAATCGTCAGAAGCATGATCATGGCGGTGCAGTCCGGATTGACACGCGACTACCCGATTACTCAGCGAAAGCTGGAAGCGCATTACCTTGCCGGCGGAAACGTTCCCAACGTCATCCGTGCATTGATTGCGGCTCAGCGAGCCAGCATTGATCTTTCCTGGGATACGGCTCAGGCGATTGACCTTGCCGGGCGGGATATTCTGGATGCTGTCCGAACGAGCGTTTATCCCAAGGTGATTGACTGTCCCGATCCAAAGCGGACCGCCGGAACTCTGGACGCCGTGGCTGGCGACGGCATCCAGTTGTGTGCGCGGGCTCGTGTGACAGTTCGAACGAACATCAGCCAGCTGATCGGTGGTGCCACAGAGGAAACCGTCATCGCTCGTGTTGGTCAGGGGATCGTGCAGGCGATCGGTTCGACTCCGTCTTACAAAAAGGTGCTGGAGAATCCGGATTCCATTTCAAAGATCGTTCTGGGGCAGGGCCTGGAAGGCAACACGGCGTACGAAATTGTGTCGATCGATATTGCCGATATTGATGTGGGTGAAAACATCGGTGCTCGACTGCAGGCCGATCAGGCAGAAGCCGACATGCGAGTCGCTCAGGCAAAAGCTGAGCAGCTTCGAGCTGACCAGACCGCTCGTGAACAGGAAATGATCGCTTTGATCCAGGAAAACCGAGCGAAGGTTGTGCAGGCGGAAGCAGAAGTGCCCAAGGCGGTGGCAGAGGCGTTTGGGTCGTCGCGACTTGGTCTGCTGGACTATTACGAGCTGAAGAACGTGCAGGCTGATACAAACATGCGACAAGCCATCGCCGGAACCGGTTCCAAAGGCTGATCCGTCAATTGTTGCGTGTCGATGAAACGAAAGTCGACGCGGAATCGACGTCGTATTAGAGGTGATGCTCGACGTCAGGTCACCCGGAATCGCCGTCTTCGAAGATTGGAGCGGAAATGGAAATCAAGGTCATCGTCTTCCTGCTGATTGCCTTCTTCAGCATGATCCAGTCTCTGACAAAGGGTGCGAAGGAGAAAGAGCAGAAGGCTCAACAGGCGGCTCGCCGGCCGGCGGCAGACCCGGCACGTCGCCAGCGTGTGCAAAGTGAGATTGAGTCTTTTCTGTCCGAAGTCACCGGCAAACGACCAGTCTCCGCCGACACCGCGGAGGCGGAAGCACGGGAACGTCGCCGCAAAGCGGCAGAAGCAAAGCGGCTTCGTCAGGAAGAAGCAAAGCGAAAGCAGGCCGAGACCGAACGGCGTCGACAGGTAAAAGAGGCTCGGCGGCAGTCCGCTGCGGCTCAGGATCGACTGAATCATCTGAAATCAGGAGTGAGTGATCACGTTGCCGCCTATCTGGATGATGACGTCAGAGAGCACGTTGACAGCTCCATCATTTCCAGTGTGAATTCTCACCTGGGAGATCGGGACCTTGAGATGCCAACTGGACTGATTGGCGGCGTCAGTGATGGTCGAAATCGCGCGGCCGAATCTGTCCGCGCGCTGCTGACCGACCCAAGCGGAATCAGAAACGCGATTTTGATCAATGAAATCCTCTCGCGACCACGGTCCCTGCGTCGTCGATCCTGACGCCGTCACTCGACCGTTCGTTTTCATGGCTGCTGACCGCACGATGATGTTTTCAGGGGCTGTCAGGAATTTGACGTTAGATCCGCAGTGACAGGGTTTTTCGACGTCAGATGAAGTCCAGGTTCCTGACGACTTCAGCAGTCGATATGCTGTTGCGATTGTCATCGCAGTCAGAGTTATAGTCATGGCGGATTCCGTTTCCCGAGTCCTTTTGCTTACTCGCGAACTTTCGTTTCGCGGATCCTCAATTCTCGCGCTTCGGCTGGCTCAGGGACTTCAGGCGCGCAGTGTCGAAACAGTGGTTGTTTGTACTCAACGTCAGTCGCTGGACGCTGAACTGACGAACAACGTGCGAATCATTCCTGTTCGTGGGTACTCGATGCCGATCTGGGGTCGTGTGGTTCGGCGGACCGTGTTAAAGAACCTGGTGGATCAGCCCCCGGACATTATTCACGTCCAGGGACCGTCCATGCTTTCACAGGGTTTATGGCTGGGCAGAACACTGAACCGTCCCGTGATTTTGAATATCAACGACCAGAGCGAAGCAGCTCGGGTCAGCGTTGGACTGCCCGGCACTGCCTGTCGAGCGATCACCTGCGTCAGTGCGAGCGTTCGAGCGGCTCTTCCGGGACAGCTGGAGCCGATTGAGCAACGCGTGATTCTGCCCGGGGTGCCGCTGGATCTGAATCGAAAAATCCCCCCCATTCTCGCGCCCGATCGAACTCCGGTGATTGGAATGGCAGGGCCATTGGAGGTCATGAAGGGTGGTTCGTTCTTTCTGCGCGCCTGCCACAGAGTCCTTGAATCCGGCATTCCCATTCGGATTGTGGTGACCGGCTCCGGTCCCGAAGAACGTAACCTTCGGCGATTGGCTGCGTCACTGGAGCTGAACAGTGTGACGACATTTGTGGATGACGGCACGGCGATGTCGACCTATCTGTCGGCCATCGATATTTTCTGCATGCCGTCACTGCAGCAGGGATTCGGAATTATCATGCTGGAGGCAATGGCCTTGGGGCGACCAGCGATTGCCTCCGGAGTGGGCGGGATTCTAAGCATTATCGAGGATCAGCGGAACGGGCTTATTGTTCCTCCTTCGGACAGTCGTTCGCTGGCAGAAGCGATGCTGAAGCTGATTCGAGATCCGGAACTGGCTCGACGTGTTGCCATCGCCGGTCAGAATCTGGTGGAAGACAGGTTCACGCTGGAACGCATGGCCGACGAAATGATGGCATTGTACAACGACGTGTCAGCCAACACACTTCCGACCACGATCAGCGTTCCTGTTCCTCGTGGTTGAGGTCATCGCCGGCTTCGTAATCGACACCTCACGATCGAGTTCGTCAGATACAGCACCGGCGTTATCCGGATTCTGGTTCGGTGTGGCGTGAAGAGAAAATCGATTTTCAGACAGACAGAAATACATGAAGGCAGAAATTATTGCGATCGGGTCGGAGTTGACGTGTGGATCGCGTCTCGACACGAACAGTCAGTGGCTCAGTCAGGAGCTGGAAGCACTGGGGTGGACTGTGCATCGGCATACGACCGTCGCCGATGATCATGTGAGCATGATTCGCATTTATCGAGAAGCTGCTGAGCGGTCTCGGGTGGTACTGATCACCGGTGGTCTTGGACCAACTCTGGATGACATTACTCGGGAAACACTTGCCGCCGCTTTTGACCAGCCTCTGGTGGAAGACGCTTTGGCGCTGGCTCACATCGAAGCGCTGTTTCGAAGTCGCGGGCGTGAAATGCCAGAACGGAATCGTGTTCAGGCTCAGAGACCTCGTGATGCAATCACACTGCACAATGCACACGGTACGGCTCCGGGAATTCTGATGCACCTGACAAATCCGGAATGCACCATCGGAGTCATGCCGGGCGTTCCCGCCGAAATGAAACGCATGTTTCAGGAGCAGCTTCGCGGTCAACTGCCGCATAGTCCGGTCTTCGTCAGGCGAACTGTGCTCCGTACGTTCGGATACGGCGAATCGGATGCCGAAAAGCTGCTGGGGGACCTGACCGCCCGCGGACGAAACCCTGAAGTCGGAATTACTGCCAGCAAAGCGGTGATTTCGCTTTCCATCACCTCCCGTGCCGGAAGTGAAAAAGAGTGCCAGCTGCTGAGCGACGGGGTTCGGCAACAGATTCTGGAGCGACTGGGCGACGCTGTTTTCGGGGAAAGTGACGACGAGCTGTCCGCCGTCGTGAGTCGCATGATGGCGTTTCATCACGTGCGAGTGGCCCTTCTGGAAGGAACGACCACGGGAGGACTGATGACGACGTGGCTGACAGAAGACGAAAATTCTGCGGCAAACGTTGTGTCCAGCCGAGTGTTCGCCGGGTTAAAAGCTGAATCTTTGTCAGACCAGTGGTATCAGAGTCTGAACGAAGAGATTCAAAGACTGTTTCTGGAGGACCACGTCGACTGCATACTGCTTTCATCACCCACACAGGTGGTGTGTGGAGACGACGGTATTCGTCGTCAGACAGGAATGGTGACGATTGTGACACCGGAAGGTGTCATCAACCAGGACGTGAGCATGACAGGTAACCTTGCCATCTTTCGCCAGCGGGCTGCCGGAGTTGCGTTGAATCTTTTGCGGCTTCGATTGAAGCATTCTCAGCAGGCAGATATTTCCGGGAAAACCTGATTTGGATCTTGGTTCCGCTGTCGGCCATCGTGCTATGCTTCTTCCTGAGGACGGTGTGACCTGCGTACCATTTCTGTCGATTTCGAACTCTGTAGCCGTTGATGAACCGAGAAACTGAATTCGTTACTGAGAGTCCACTTCCGGAAGTGCGTCCGGCGACGCGCGATGATCTTCCTGAGCTGGAACAGTTGATTGACGTGTTTGTCCGTGCGAACCGGCTGCTGCCTCGAACCTACGACGAGCTGCAGGACTTGATCCCGTTTGGTTTTGTTGCCGTCAATGACGGACAACTGGTGGGGTTTGCCGCGTTGGAGATTTATTCTTCCAAGCTGGCTGAAGTGCGAAGCCTTGCCGTGTTGCCCGAAATGCAGGGGCGCGGATATGGAAAACGCCTGGTTCAGGAATGTGTCGAACTCGCACGCAGCCGCAACATTCTTGAAGTGATGGCGATT
>JAGQPY010000933.1 GCA_020426485.1 Planctomycetaceae bacterium | reverse complement strand
TCCCACCTCGCCGTCTGGAGATACAACGACCGCTTCGGACCCGACAGTTGATCGTCCGCCGCCCCCCCCGGCACCGGCGTTAGGCTCCCGCTCACCGACAGCATTGCATCCCGAATCTCTTCCGCATCCAGCCTTCGAGCTGCAAAACGTCCGAAGAACCGATTGTCCGGATCCCTGCCGAATTCCTCCTCCGTCACTTTCCCCGTTCGACGATACGTCCCCGACAGGACCATCCGCCGATGCATCTCCTTCAGCGACCAGTTCTCCTCCATCAATCGCGCCGCCAGCCAATCCAGCAGTTCCGGATGCGACGGCGGCTCGGACAGGATCCCGAAGTTATTCGGCGTTCGCACGATCCCCGCCCCGAAATGCCACTGCCACATCCGATTCACGATCACTCGCGCAGTCAGCGGATTCGACTTCCCTGCCACCCAATTCGCCACCTCGCGTCGCCCACTCCCCTCAGTAATCGGAGCCTGCTCATTCCCGGCAAGGAATCGTGG
>JAGQPY010000932.1 GCA_020426485.1 Planctomycetaceae bacterium | reverse complement strand
ACCATCTTTTATGCATCCCGGGTTTCCGACTGGCAGAAACTGGAGCAAATTCCGGTTGCTGAATGGCTGGAGAAGCTTTCCGGCAAACGTACTTTTCAGAAGATCTGGTTGCCGCTGCTGCGTTGCAAGCTGGGAGAATGCTGGCGACAGACTTCAGCCGCGTTTATCTGGGCCACGATCGCCCGCATGTATGCCGCCAGACGAACAGGCCTGAAAAAGGAAATGTTTGGCTACGTTCGCGGCGGTTATGCCACTGTGATGGAACAGTTCACAAACACACTGCAACAGGCTGGTGTGGAAATTCGCTGCAATGCCGCTGTGAGAGCAATTGACTCAGTCGATGGTGGACGCGTTTCTGTACTGCTGGCTGATGAATCGCCAGTGTTCGATCGTGTTGTTTCAACTTTGCCGACACCTTCTATTCCTCGCATGTGCCATGAGATGCCGGAACGCGAAAAAGAACTTTTCGATGGCATTCAGTATCACGGCATTGTTTGCGCTTC
>JAGQPY010000931.1 GCA_020426485.1 Planctomycetaceae bacterium | reverse complement strand
TTACCAGCCATCAGCGCCACATCCGCCTTCAGACGCTTGTCGCGCACGGCTCGAAGCACGGCCAATGGCGGTTCCGTGCGGTAAGTCGTGCAGATCGCCAGACGCGGTGGCCGAGCATGTTCGTCCCGTGCCCACACGCGAATCTTCAGGCCTCGGGTTTCACCGATCTGCACCAGATGGGATCTCAACGTCGCGACTGGTGTTTCATCGGCAGGCCAGTCGATGCGCATCAACATCGCAAACAACTGTTCCGAATCGCGGTCGTACATCTGAATTTCAAAGATGTTGGCGCCGGCTCCGGTGACGTAATGCACGATTGGATCTGCGAGGCCGCGATTATCAGGACCGACAGCTGTGATGATGACCTGCATCGATTTCCCCTTTCAGGGATGTCAGAAGTGTCTCGGGTGAATTGTTCGTAAGTGACAGTGGGCCGGTGCATCTGACTCAGCTGCGTGCGGACAGGAATTGTGAATTCAATGTTTAACCCGTGGCCGACAGGCC
>JAGQPY010000930.1 GCA_020426485.1 Planctomycetaceae bacterium | reverse complement strand
ATCCCAGGAGGAGATCAATATTATCGCAGAACGGCTTGGGAACGACAAAAGCGCCAATGTCCTCGCTACCCTGGCAGAAATCACAGCACGTGACGGAAATCGCAAAATCGGGCATTGAATGAAAGAAAGGGAAGGGCAATAAGGGAAAGGGCAATAAGGGGACATTCTACTTTAGGCTAAAAGTACAATGTCCCCTTTAGCGATTCTCAGCATTCTTACATTATCAACAGCGAGTTACCATGCAGAGTTTTTTTGGAATGACGGCAGAATACGACACGGTGATGGATGCCGCACGGTGGAATGAAGTGATCAAGACAATGTGGCGCAGTCTGCACTTTGTTTGGTCTCAGGTCCCGATGAATCAGAAGCTAAAGCACGCGCGTGCCGAGGTCGATGTCTTCATCGCTCAATTGTTGCTAAAACTGCATTGTCCACCCAAATGGAGGTTACCATGGGAGGTCGATGACCCGAGACTGGATCCATACGTTTACTTTTCGCCATTCA
>JAGQPY010000092.1 GCA_020426485.1 Planctomycetaceae bacterium | reverse complement strand
TGCGGATGGTGAGCGCCTTTGGGCCAAGACTCGGTTTGGCAAATCCAACCTGACTTTGGCCGACGGAAAACTGTTCCTGAGCACCATGGAAGGTGAACTGGTCATCGTGAAAGCCACAGCCGATGCATTTCAGGAAACCGCACGAGCAGAAGTGTTGAAATCAACCCGCCAGGCCCCCGTCATCGCCGATGGACGTCTCTACCTGCGTGACGACGTCGAGGTCGTGTGCATTGATGTCCGAAAAAAATAGACCGCAACCATCGCTGACCGGAAGAACGGGGCTAACTTCGACCCGGAAACCGAACCGCAGCGCCTCGACCGTCTGTGTAACCGGAACCATCACGAAATCCTGATGAAACCGGGTGGGTGAATCTATGTAGTGGCGGACGTTTGCGTGCCGTCAACTGCTGAAAGCTTTCTGTTTCGCCGATGAACTGCGTGTGCTCGAGGTCGCAATTTGGGCACAAATATTCCGGTACAGTCGCGATGTCCCCCTTCTGCGACTGTACCGTTTTTCATGCGCGGAAAACGCTGCAGGCGACCCCTTTGTCTCATCGCTCACTTCCCACTCCCAATCGATTTCACGAATGCGATGACATCTGCCAGGTCCTGATCCGAAAGATCTTTTTCCAGCCCTTCCGGCATCAGTGACACGCCATTCGAGATCAGTTCCTCGATGTTGGACCGCAGAATGACGTCTTCCTTGGCCTCGGCTCTCCGCAGTGTCATGCTGTTGGCTGTTTCGACGGCAATGATGCCACTGAAGGAACGTCCCTGCTGAGTCAACACGGTATACGTGTTGAAATTCGGCTGAGCTTCGCGGTTGGGGTCCAGCACCGCGATCAGCAGGTCTTCTTCGGACTTGTTTCGCACTGATGAAAGATCCGGAGCGACCTGATGTCCGGTCTCACCGACGCGGTGACAGGACGAACAGATTTTTCGGAAGATCGTTTCGCCGTTTTCAGCACGACCGGTCAGCTTTAACACTCCGCGGTGCTGTTCGACAATCTGACTCCGACTCGTCGTAATGTCGCCACCGAACAGTCTTTGGCATTGTCCGCGAATCGTGGCGTCGCGATGAGCCAGCAACTGCTGCTTCACACTGCGTTCAATTTCATGAGGACGAATGCTGCCCGACTCAACGGCTGACAACAAAGACTTTACTCGCGACGTGCGAGACAGCATGACATCGATGGCCATCCTGCGAATCTGAGGACTCATTCCTCGCCAGTTGTCAATCAACAGGTTTGTTGCCGAATCCAGCTGATGCACCCCCAGTGCCGAAACAGCAGCCGTCTGCAGTGCAATGGGCGTCTGTGTTGACAAAAACCCGCTCAGGATTTTCACGGAATCATCCGAATCGTCAAACCCCAGAACCTCAATTGCAGCACGACGGCTTTCCTGCGAAGCCGCTTCATTTTCAGCTTCGGTCCCGGCACGATGAAACATTTCCTGAACGCGATTTCGCAACTCCCGCGCGTCTTCCGCCTTCAGAAGTCGTGAGAAGTCTGAACCACGACGCTCCAATCCCTGCCCAATCCCGGCCAGTATGATTCGCTGCGACTGAAGCGGCCACAATGGTTCCGAAACGGCATTCAGCAGCTGCATCACCGCAGAAGAATCCTGTCCTGAACCAATCAAAACGGCCAGATCGGAGACCATTCCCAGACGACGTGAATCAGATTCATCCGAATGATCATCGAGCAGTGTCAACGCCACTTCGACGGAGCACTGACGGGCCGAAGACAATATGGCGGTGCGAATTTCATTCGTCATGCGCTCATCCAACGCCAGTGTCGTCAGATTCTGAACGACCATATCGCCGGAAAACTCTCCCAGTGACAACGCCAGCTGAAACCGAACATGTTCGCTCTCATCGTTCGCCAACTGCGTCAGACGCGCAACGATCTCTTCACCGGGATCATCTGCAAACCGTTCCGCCAGTCGGATGGCATGCGTTCGGAGTCGCGGCTCCGAGTCGTTCAGACAGGTCAGCACATGTTCCTTGCGAAGGGCACCCAGCCCGTCCAGCGAGTACAACGCATGCAAGCGCCCCAACGCTGATTTCGCCTGCATCAACAAAGACTCAATTGCGGGAACCAGCGTCCGATCCTGCCGCTCCCAAATGAGTCTCTGCGCCGTCTCACGATTCCATGCGTTGGCCGATTCCAGCTGTTGAACCAGTTCTGCACCGGACAGATTGCCGGGAAATACTGTCGGCCGATCGCTCATGTCGGGACTGACCAGACGATAGATTCGGCCTCGATCTGACCCGCTGGTCAGATACAGAAACCTCTTGATTTCTTCGGGAATTGAATGAGGATGTTCGATTGTCTCACGATACATATCCAGAACATACAACGTTCCGTCCGGTGCGTTGACAAAATTGACCGGACGAAACCAGTTGTCGGTTGAAGCGACAATTTCCGTGCCCTGGTCGGCACGATCTGCGGTGTAAACCACCGAATCTGTCCGCAGCGTCTTTCGGTGAATCAGGTTCCCGCCAACATCTCCTACGAACGCGTTTCCACGAAATTCTTCCGGATAAGCGTCACCTCGGTAAATCGTGACGCCGGTTGCGGACGTGAAGAACCCCACAGGATATTCCGTCGGAACAACGCCGGCCTTCTTTGACGGATCCAGCGGCAGAAACTCCCACGCACCGTCTTCCCGAACCACAAGCTTGTAGCCCTTTTCGGCCGCACGCCACTTCTGCCGCACGATGCGCCAGGGTTCCGGAGGACTGATTCGAAAGACCGGGCCGCTCGGCCCGTCGCTGGCGATATCGCGAATCACTCCGGAGACCACCAGAGCCGGGTTGCGAGACAGGTATCGCTGCGGAAAGACCACCTGCTGAATGTGGTTGCTGTTGCTGCACACAAAGCGTGTGCCCCAGTCATCCATCGAATGACCAAACTGAACACCGCCGGTGATCACCTCAAATTCTTCAGTTCGGGGATTGAAGCTCAGGTCGTTCTGCCCCACCGAAAAGGATTGCTGCTTCGCTCCGGTCAGGTTTTTTGGATTCCGTCCGGCGGCAAAACAGATTCGGTTTTCCAGATTCCACCGCAGCCCGTTCGTCACCGCCTGAACGTTGTCACGACCAAAGCCCTGCAGCACAATGCGTCGAATATCGGCTTTGCCGTCACCATCAGTGTCGCGAAAGTAGTACAGGTACTGAGGCGCCAGAACAAACACGCCACCGTCGTAACAACAGACAGAAGTCGGCCAGCTGATGTTGTCGGCGAACACCACACTGCGGTCCATCTGCCCGTCATTGTCTGTGTCCTGAAGCATCCGAATGATGCCCGCGTTTTCGGCTCCGCCCCCTTCCGGATTCAGTTTGGTCGGTTCCTGCGAAAACGGGTAGCCGTGCATTTCCGCCACAAACATGCGGCCAAATTCGTCAAAACAGGCATCCACCGGATCACCCACCAGCGGTTCAGCAGCCACCTGTTCCAGCCGAAAGCCCTTCGCGGTGCGAAACGTCCCCAGCGCTGCCTGAGGTTCCGTGTGAGGAATCCGTGGCATGTCGGCTTCGGTCACCTGACGAATCGCGGCTTCGTCCGCATGACTGAGAATCGTCAGCGACAGACCGGCAATTGCCAGAACCACAGTTCGCGCGCACAGCCGAGAACTCCACGGACAGAAAATCTTCAGCATGATCAGGACCCTAAAAAGTCACATCTTTCGAAAACGGACGCCGGAACCGCGTCATCCTTCATTCATCTGCCCCTTGATCGCCCGTTGTGTTTCTTCCCATCCGTTCTCCAGCACCCGAACATAGTCTTCAGCAGATAACAGGGAAATGCCGGTCTGAAACGTATACAGCCAACCCGCCCCATAGTTGTCAGCATTGATTCCGGACGGATCGTTCAGCAGAGCAGCATTGAACTGCAGGATCGTGCCTGCACACGGCGTGTACATGGTTGAGACCGCCTTGGAACTTTCAATTTCGCCAATTTCCTGACGATCACGAACGGGAGTATTTTCGTCAACCGTCCATTCCAGAAAGTAAACGTCCTGCAGCAGCCGAATTGAGTATGACGTAAACCCAACCTGAAAAGTGCCGGAGTCGATCGGTTTCAGCCACATATGTCTGGCCGAATAATAACGGTCGGTGGGGATGACAGCCTTGTGCTGTCCCATCATGAAGTGCAGAGGTGATGTCATGAATAGCCTGAGATTCAGCGGCGGGGAAAGCCGTATCATGCCTCAATCGACGCACTGTCTCAAATCCGGACCGTGGCGGATCTGACTTTGATCCACAATTGCGTCCATTCAGAGATGCAGGTCTTCTTACCATATTGCTCGCGAATTCATTCGCACCCTGGCTCGAGAAAATCAAATGCCTCCTGATCCTTCAGTGGTGCGACGCGGCCAACTCGGTCAGGCAGCACAGTTTCGTCACTGCCGGACATCCGATAACCAGCCGTCTTTGTCCACCGGGAAATCATAGGGGTCACTGGCGAAACTCAAGCAGTCTGACGCCTCCACCAATGGAAAGCAGGCTTCGGAAACTCGAGTCCTCGTCAAATGAAGCGTGTCCGAAATCTGAACGATCTTTGCATCTCCGGGAGCAACCATACCGATGGTCTGCAGAGCTCCATCAATCGCTTCGGCATCTGTGGGATACGTTATCGGAATCATCGCTGCTTCAGGATGCAGACTGGTCATGCAGTTGATTCGAGTTTTCACGGGATCGATTTGAGCCACACAGCGTTCTGTGGTGAATTCGGCCATGCCGATTCCGGTGCCGTTGCCGTGTGTTTCAGGCGTCAACGCGCGAACCATAATTCTCAGACACCGGGCAATGTCATTTTCCGTGGCCAGATGATCGTTGAACTTTCGCCCCACAACATTCGCATCCATGCCAACTCCGCTGATGTTCTTTCCAATGCGGTCGATGATCAGCAGATGCACATCATCGATTGGAAGAGTGGGCAGCCAGCGGCAAGCCAGCTTCAGAAGTTCAGGTTCACGAACGGCAAAATTCTGTGGTGACACCGCTTCAATCAATGCCGTTTCGTCCTTTGCATTTTCCAGTATTGCCAGCCCGCCAAGAATCCTGCACGTCTCCAGAACTCGCCCGGCCACCGCACTGATCATTTCAGAGAAGCTGTACGACATAATCCCGGCATGATAGACCTTTGCTCCTTCGTGCTTGCCAAGCCCAATCAGCATCATCTTGTGCAGTCCGGATTCGATCGGCCCAATGAATCGGGTGTGTGGCTTCACACGATTCACGATCATCACATGATCCGCCTCATGAGCAAACCGGTCGAAATGAACGGGAATCCCGGTCTCGGTTTCGGCGACGACCACGGTTTCCATCGTTGCCCTGATCGGCGCGCGGACGGAATCTTCGGTCACGCCGAGACCCCGCAGGACCTCCAACTGACCTTCCACCGTGCCGCCGCCGTGACTGCCCATCGCCGGCACAACAAAGGGTTCTGCACCCAGACTCCGCAGACAGGAAATGGTCTCACGCAGAATCTCAGCAATGTTGGCGATACCGCGACTTCCGGCCGTGACAGCGACCGTCGCACCGGGAAGTACCTTCTCGTGCAGGTTGAGCGTCGCCATTTGTTCGGCGACCGTTTGAGGAATGTTTTCGACCCGCCGTGTCTCAAACTGCTGATGAACGTCACGCATTCTGGGAAACTGAAACGCCACGCAAGTTGCCTTTGATGATTCTTGAAAGCACAAAACCGGCACTGGCTCCCGCCACGGAGCGGAAACCCTGTGAAATATTCGTCGGGAAGGATACCTGTCCGGCCTCGTTCGCGGTTCTGCGCTGAACAGCGCCGGACTTGATGAAGCATCCGCCCCCATTTTGCTGCCCAACCAGATAAACCAATGATCGGCCTGCGAGTCAGCCGGGACTATCCTTTCAGATCGACAGGCAACTGATTGATTTTCGCTGCCAGGATGAAGTCGTTGATGGACAGGCCCTGAATCGCGTGCGTCCAGATTTCGACTGTCACGTTGCGATACCGAACCAGATGCAGATCCGGATGATGTCCCTCCGAGTCCGCAAGCTCGCCGATGGCGTGGAAAAAGCGAACGGCTGCCGCAAAGTCTTTCACCACCCATTGCCGTGTGATGCGATCTGGGTTGTCGAGCAACGACCATTCCGGCAACTCGCTCAACTGAGTTCTCGCTTCTTCAGGAGACATGCGGGAAACGCCGCCTTCGCACGGAAGACACCGGGAGCTGCAAAGCTGTTTCTGACTTGAAGTGGTCATTTCGAACCTCCATCAATGGTCATCTCAAAACGTCACGATCATTCACTTCAATTTGATTTCGGCAGATCACCAAAGCCACCGTCACCTTTGCCATCAGATCCAAGTCCGCGCGGCGGAGGCGTGGATCGGCTGGCAGACGGAGCCGTTGAACCCTGACCTGATCGTCGCTCGGCACTGCCGACTCCACCCGGCACCGGAGTCCGGGCACCTGCTGACGTCGGATTCGACGCGCCCGACGAAGACTGTTCTCGATCAACCCGCGCTTGTGCGCGGCGAGCCGCAAGCGCGAACGAGTATTCTCGCAGCTCCTCCGGTCCCAGCGAGCCGTCACGATTGACGTCAAAGCTGAGAGCGAATTTCAGAATCTGTTCCGCGTCCAGCGGACTGCCTTTTCCAGTGGCCGACGCTCGTCCACGACCTGCCCGCCGCATCGGTGGTTGTCCGGCCATGGAATCACCAGCCGGAGCACGTCCCTTCCGCCCGGATAAATCGCTTTCCTTTGTCGACGTTTCGGAAGCGGCCAGTTCCGCACGACTGAGACGCCCGTCACGATCCCCGTCCAGTTCAGAAATCCTGCTCCGAAAAAACGGCGGCAGTTCCTGCTCCGAAAGGAATCCGTCGCGATCACGATCGAGCGTCATCATGCGTTGAACAAAAGCAGAATCACCTTCCGTGCCAGCGCCGGAAGGAGGCCTTCTGCCGGTCTGCGGTTCACCGGTTTCGGAAGTCTGGCCCATTGAAACTCCAACCGACGCAGCCGCTGCGACGGCTGCTAAGATCACAGTCCCATTGATCGTTGGCATTGATTCATTTCTCCATCGACCTTCGGTTGCGAAGGCCAAAACCGTTTCGCGAACCTTCGCATGATTCCACATAAACTTCCGCAGTGGAACCAGGCCGCTCCCCAGACCATTCAGCGACCACCCGAAAACGCTTCCGCCAGCTACTCGGAAAACTGCAGCATCACGTCAGTGAGTTTGCCCGGAACGGAAGTTTAACGTCTTTCACAGGTTTTTTCTCTGTCTTCCCGTCGAAGGCCAGGTTTCCCCTGACGAAACGCTTTCGACGGTGCTGCGCCATTGCCATTGCAATGATGACTGATAGACTTGCTGCATATGCGCAAGGCGGTCCTGCGGTGGAGACAAACAAACATGCTGAAGGTCATTGGGCTTGGGTATCCGCGCACAGGAACCATGTCGCTCAAGCACGCGCTGGAACTTCTGGGGTTTGGACCGTGTTATCACATGATCGAAGTCTTCGACCGCCCCGATGATCCGGACTTCTGGCTCGGAGCGCTCAACAACAGGAACATCGACTGGGAAGACGTCTTTCGAGACTTCCAATCAACCGCTGACGCTCCCGCCTGTTACTTCAGCGAAGCTCTGTTCCAACACTACCCCCAGGCAAAGTACATCCTGACCGTTCGCGATGCGGAAAGCTGGTACGACAGTTTCCTCGCCACGGTCTATCAGGCCATCACCCATCCCGAAAACGCTCCGGATGATCAGCACCGCAAGGTGCAGGCGATGGCTCAGACACTGCTGCTGGATACCATGCTGGAAGGACGATTTGAAGACCGCGCTGCCGCCATCGATTCTTACAATCGACATAACAGTCTGGTGCGCAGCCTGATCCCCAGGTCACAGCTGCTGGAATTCGAAGTGGCCGAAGGCTGGCCACCATTGTGTGAGTTCCTGGAAGTGCCGATTCCAAAGGAACCGTTTCCGACATCCAACAGTCGAGCCGAGTTTCAGGAACGCTTTTCCGTGGAACACTCTCCCATGGGCCAGTGAGTTCCATCGACCGAATTCACTGTGTCTGTCCGGAAAAAATCGTTGCGCTGCCGCGCTCGCTGCAAACCTGCGAGCTTCATTCGCTGTTTTTCACGGATCGAACCGAATTCAAACCGACTGCGGTTCCATCGATCTCCCATTCGGGCCGAATGTCAACTCCCAGATGAACCAGCCCGGTCGGCACGACGTCCACAACATACGTCTGAACGTCAATTGCACCTTTCCTCGCGCGATCGCCGCTGACGATCAGAAATGTGGTCAGAACTTCCGGCTTGTCATGACCGCCGCCATGGCTCGTTCCGCTGCCACCATGATCTGTGGAAACGATGACCAGCCAGCTCTCCTCAACATACCTGGGCCGGGATTTCACCGCTGCCAATAGTTGACCGACGTGCCCGTCAATCACCTGGATCGCATGAACGTACTCCGGGACAGACGGATGAAATCCATACTTGTGGCCGGTTTCATCGACCGCTCCCAGATACACCATGACTGCGTCGGGGTCATCTGATCGAATATACTCAGCCGCCTCCATCGCAAGTCTGGAATCATTAACAGTGTACCCTTCCGGTCCTTCCGCAGGATAAACAACTCGCCTGGTCGCATCTGCCACGATGTATTTGTCAATCGGTTCCCAATCGACAAATGTGGCTGTCACCGCTCGCGGAAACTGTCGCCGAATCAGCGAGAACACATGCGGATAACGCGAATAATTTCTGCCATCAAAACCATTGTCCTGAACGCCATGCTTGTCAGCCCAGACTCCCGTCAGATAGCTGGACCAGCCGGGACCACTGACCGTGTCGTTCCCGCGATATCGGTCACCAAGAATTAACGTCGTATCCGAATACGCACCGTCAGCAATCAGTTGATCCAGATGAGGCGTCTCTGCAGCAATCAGTGCATCGGGCCGGAGTCCGTCAATGCCGATCAGCAGTAATCGTGAGGCCGGCCGATCTCCAGTAAAACCCACCGAACTAATGGATGCCCAAATCAACAGCAATCGACAGAAGCCAGCCATCTTCATTCCATACTCCAAAAGTGTCACCGCCGCCTGTCAACCAGGTTGTCAATTCAATGGAGCCAGACCCCTTCGTGACGTGGATCGGAGAGAACACACACCATTTTTGACTTCAGTCCCGGTCAGCAGGTGGTCTGCCCCCGTGAAATCGACGGACTCCAACGCCACCGGACCAGCAACCGCGCAGTCAAAGCACCACTCCCAAACGCCGAAGTTTCACGGACAACGGATTCCGGCTTTGTCCTGGCCATGTGACCGTTCGATCTGAGGTCAGATCTTTGTAAACTTGCGGATAAATGCAACCTTCCGTCACATCACCCCGTCACAGTCATCGGTATAGTCGTCCTTCGTCAGAGTGCTGTTCATCACACAGCGTCTCCTGGTCTTTCCTTCCATTTCTGAAGCAAACCAAGTCACTGGCAGAATTTCTGCCGCACTTCAACCACCGTCCAGACGGCAATGATCGGATGGAATCTGATGTCGCAAAGCAGAATCGCCGTGATGGACGCAGGAAATACGCGAACAAAGTTTGGTGTCTTTGTCTGTCAGAGTGGTCAGTCTGTCACGGCCGAAAGCATCACGGCGTATGTGAATGCTGACCTGAATCTGTCGACCGACACAATCGAACAGTGGCTCGATCAACTGACTCCCGACCGTCCCCGTGCAGCCGTAATTGCGGGATCAAACCCGGAAGTCCGTGACTGGATTATTCGCTTGTGGCCGATCCCGGATGTCTCATTGACGGTGGTCGATTCGTTTCAGCAGATCCCCATTGGTGTGGATGTCGAACAGCCAGCCGCCGTAGGAATCGATCGGCTGCTGACGGCATTCGCGGCGAATCAGCTGTTTGCACGGGAACAGGCAGCCATCATCATCGATTCCGGAACCGCCACAACGGTTGACCTGATGACAAGTGATGGCGTCTTTCGTGGTGGCAGTATACTTCCCGGACTGCGTCTTTCTGCCAGAGCTCTGCATGAATACACGGCCAGGCTGCCTCTGATCGAAACCGACCATCTCGGCGAACAGTTTTCGGATGGTCCTCCCATGCCCGGTCGCAATACCGAAAAGGCCATCACCGCCGGATTGTTCTGGGGACAGCTCGGTGCGGTGAAGGAGTTGTCCCAGCGGCTGGAAGTTGTCGCGAAGTCAAAGTTTGCAGAGTCGAAATCTACAGTCCATGTCCTGACCGGCGGCGGAGGACGACAACTGGCGGAAAACCTTCCCAACGCAGTTTATGTCGACAGCCTCGCGCTGTACGGACTGGCATTGCTGAACAACTACGAAACTCAACCGGAATTCCAACCATGAGTCTGCGATACCCACTGATTTTCCTGTTTGGACTGGTCCTAAGCAGCACAACAGTCCTCGGCCAACCGCCGGAAACCGGCGTGCTGATCAGCACCGACAATGCCAGCCCCGGCTACACACTGATCGCGCCGTTCGGCGGTCAGAAGACGTATTTGATTGATCTCAAAGGTGACGTGGTTCATTCGTGGACGATGCAGGGACGCCCGAGTCAGGCCTGCTACCTGCTGCCGGATGGCAGTCTGCTGCGAACCACCAAAATCGAAAACCAGGTGTTCGACGTTCCCGGCGGTCCCGCGGGAGGCATTCAGCGACTTTCATGGGACGGCGAGTTGCTCTGGAACTTCGTCGTATCCGACCAAACATACCATGCCCATCACGACATCGAACCACTTCCCAATGGAAACGTGCTGGTCGTCGTCTGGGAACGCAAGTCAAGAGAAGACGCCATTGCCGCCGGACGTGATCCCGATCTGATCGGCGAGGGTAGTGTGTGGTCGGAAGCTGTCCTGGAAATCAAGCCGGAAGGACAGACCGGTGGCAGGATCGTGTGGGAATGGCATCTGTGGGACCATCTGGTTCAGTCATTTGACAACACCAAACCGAATTTTGGATATCCCTCCGACGCACCACACAGGGTCGACCTGAACTACGTGGAACGTGCGATACCGGATTGGATTCACATGAATTCCATCGACTACAACCCCGATCTGGATCAGATTGCGCTAAGTGGCCGCACGTTTGATGAAGTCTGGATCATTGATCACAGCACCACGTCTGAACAGGCGAAGGGATCTGTGGGTGGACGTGCCGGCAAAGGTGGCGATCTGCTGTATCGCTGGGGCAATCCTTTTTCGTGGTTTGCCGGAACCCCCGCCGATCAGAAATTGTTCGGTCAACATGATCCACACTGGATTCCCGCCGGACTGCCCGGCGCGGGAAACCTGCTGATCTTTAATAACGGCAGCCATCGCGATGGCCGCCCCTTCTCCACGGTCGATGAAATCACACCGCCCGTTCAGAAAGACGGAACGTATGCTCTTCAAGCAGGACTTCCTTTTGGACCAGACCAGCTGACCTGGACCTTCCGTCTGCCTGATCGCGGCTTCTCCGAACGCGTCTCCGGTGCTCAGCGACTTCCCAACGGCAATACACTGATCTGTTCCGGTGAAAACGGACGACTGCTGGAAGTTAACAAAGCAGGGCAGATCGTTTGGGAGTTTCAAAATTACCTCGGCCAAGTGCCGGCCGCCAATCCGCAGGTAAGCTCAGGCGGTGGCCCCGGACCGCTCGGTGGCGTCGCCATGTTTCGAGCCACCCGCTACACGCCGGACCATTCCGCATTTGTTGGTCACACTCTGGTGCCGCTGAGCAATTAAGCTTCCGGTTCGGAGGCGTGTCAGGAAAGTGATGTTCGACTTTTGCAGTGATGGGTACAATGCTGCTTCGAGATTCTGATTCAACAACGTGCATCTCCTATACATCACCTATGTGTAGATCTCGTCTTATCAGGAACAAAAGCACTGCCACCGCTTGAGAATTCGCAATGAAGGGCATACGTTAAAGTCGTGATGAAGGAACACCTGATCGGACTCCAGGCCAGTCATTCCCACGTCGTTTACCATTGGGTTTTGGCGATCTGTGGTGGTTTCGATGAACACCTTTGTCCATTTCCGTCTTAGTGGTGAACCAAAAAAAGGCTGAACCGATGACTGAACAGAAATGTGTGTTCAGCTTTGAACAGGAAACCAATGTGCTGGTTGTCACACCCAACGGGACGTTCACAGAGTACAGGGACAATGACATTCGAAATGCGTACAACGACACCTATCGAATGCTGGACAACCCGGAGGTCAATCACCTGCTTTTTGACTTCAGTAACCTGACATTTTTCGGCTCAACTCTGGTGGGAATCCTGATCCAGCTGGCCAAGAAAGTCCGCCTGGGCGGTGGTGAAGCGGTGCTCTGCAACCTTTCCGATGACATGCAGAGCGTCATGAAGTCCCTCATGCTGCTGGAAAACACCCGAACCAACTTCTTCTGGACCTGCTACCCCACCCGCCCCCAGGCCCTCGCAGAACTCGCCAAGGCCACAGACAACAACGCCAACAACAACTGACCACCACAAAAGCGGAAGTGGATGGGAATCGAACCCACCAGTGGTGCTTTCACATCACTCAACGGTTTTGAAGACCGCGGCGGTCACCAGACCAGCAAACACTTCCGAAGGTTTCTCGGCGGCGAGAGTTGTGGGCATCGTACATAACGTTGGTTCATTCACAAGACAGTGATCCGGCGAATGTTGCTGGTCGATTCAACGATTTCGCCAATCAAGACAACGGATGAAATGCAGTCGTTACGCAGGGATGTCTGAAACAATTCGCAGTTCGCTTCGGGAACGGCCAGGAGTAATCCGCCACAGGTTTGCGGATCCCACAGGACCGGAAACTCAGTCTGGTTCCGGATTGCGTCTGATGCTTCGACATGGTTCAGTATGCTCCTGTTCGATGGCGCGAGCGTGCTTTGAATGTCCGCCGACAACGCTGCTTTCACACCTGACAGCACAGGAATTCGGTCGAAGCGCAGCACCGCAGACGTCTGACTGGCCTCCAGCATCTCAGCCAGATGCCCAAGTAACCCGAATCCAGTGACATCTGTCCCCGAAATGACCCCGCATTCCACAGCAATCTTCGCCAACTGATGCTGACTGTTGAGCATGGTTTGCACCAGATTTGAGTAGTCCTCGGCGGCACAACACCCCCGCATGTGAGCCGCCAGAAGGATACCCGTTCCCAGTGGTTTGGTCAGGTACAGCCGGTCACTGACCTGCAGACCACTCTTCCGCAGGAGGTTCCTGCCTGTCTGTTCACCGACAACCGTGAATCCAAGTTCCCAGCGAGGTCCCGTAATTGTATGGCCTCCCACGATTGTGGCCCCCATGGCGCTGAACTCTCGATTCGCGCCCGCCAGAATGTCGCTGAGAATCTGCTGTTGTGACGCAGGTGTACCTTCCGGAATGACAACATTGGCGACGGCAGAACGAATTTGAAGTCCGGTGGCGATTAAATCGCTCGCCGCGTGAGCAGCTGCGACTCGACCGTTCAGATACGCATCATCAAATGGGGCTGAAAAGAAGTCCGTTGAGATTCCGATCGATGCGCCGCTTTTGAATTCAATGATAGCCGCATCGTCAAGTTCCGGTTTCTGCTGTGCATGGCCTGTGAGTCCCGAGTCCAGTGATGATCTGAGGACATCGCTGCTCAGCTTGCACCCGCATCCACGACAGGGCATTGCCCCCTGTTCCATTGGGCTGCCTGACATTTGATACATCGACATGAATTTTCTGTCGATTCGGTCTTTCAGCTTCATGGCCCACCGCCCCTGAAAACTGAACCCTTTCCATTCGCCAATCGCCTGTCCATCACCGATGTTCAGGAGCTTCAGAAAGTTGTGTTGCGGTCGGAAGTGCTGCAGAGACTTATGCCGAACCGACCGCTGAATATTCTCCCACAACACCGGTCCCTGACGGACGGCGTAAACACCGGCTTTCGGAATGGATTCCTTTTCGAGACTTCCACTGTCGCCAACCGCAAAGATTGCCTGTTGACCGACGACCTGCAATGTACTGTCCGTCAGCAGGAACCCCCGGTCATCCAGCGGAAGTCCGAGTCTCTGAAAGATTGGTGGAGCCGCCGCACCAGTGGCCCAGATCACGAGGTCGGCGGAATGCCGTGAATGATCGTCCAGCACCACCGCACCATCGCCAACCTGAGTCACCATCTTTCCGGTCATCAGCTTCAGGCCGTCCAGCGCACGGCGCGCTCGAGTTCGCATCGAAGCGGAGACTCCCGGAAGAATGTCTCGACTACCGGCGACAACAGTGATCTGAAACGGCCTTTCTGTTTGCTGTCTCAGAAATGCTTTCAGACACAGCGCGACTTCGATTCCGGCAACGCCGCCACCGACAACAGCAACCTGCAGCGATGCCGCCGTACACCGTTGACCGGCAACACCCAGAGCTGTGCGCAGCCGAGGCAGAAAGGTCTGCATCGGTTTGATGCAGACAACGGATTGATCCGTTATCTCAACATGATCAGTCGCCGGAACAGAACCGATCCCGATGGAAAGAACATCGAAGGGCACCGCCGGTCGGTCCTGAAACAGAACCCGTCGGTGAATCAGGTCGAGTCCCGTGACAGTATCCGTCAGCAATCGCGCCCCAGTCTTGGCGCACAGACGGACGAGATCGATCTGCATCTGTGCTTCACGGTATAACCCTGCGAGAACGCCCGGCAGCATGCCGGAATAGGTCGCGACAGGAAAGTTGGACAGGCAGGTCAGATCTGTGTTTTCAAGGCGATTCTGCATCCACATTCGAACGATGTGAGCATTCGTGTGGCCGACTCCCCACAACACGACGTGTCGATCCGCTAAGCGTTCCGGCGTCACGATTCCGCTTTCGTAACAGTTTGGCGAATCGCTTCCTGCAAAGTGTGTCTGAGATCCGCTCGCTGGTGATCCATCACGGTTCTCATCTCTATCCACACTTTTCCTTGCTGGATTCGAGCCATCACGGGTATGGGCTGACGGCGCAGAATTCGGGAGAAGTCGTCACAGGGAATTCCGGATACTCGCAGAGCAAAACCGGGCAACGCCGACCCGGGCACAGAACCGCCCCCCACTTCGCAGACCGTTGATTCGATACTGACGGAGACGGATTCCGGCACATCCAGACCGTGCAACAAACCCTCACAGTCCCGACGCAGCTCCTCCGCGGAACGAAACAGCATCGCCAGCAATGGAAGCTTATTCCGCGTTTGTTCGGACAGATAGAGTTCAACGGTCGCCTCCAGCGCTGCAAGAATCAGTTTGTCAGCGCGAAGCGCCCGCATCATAGGACTGCTTTTCAGTCGCTGAATCCATGTACTTCTGCCGACGATGATGCCGGCCTGAGGTCCGCCCAGCAACTTGTCGCCGCTGAACAATGTCAGCTCCGCACCGGCGGCAACACTGGCCTGAACCATTGG
>JAGQPY010000929.1 GCA_020426485.1 Planctomycetaceae bacterium | reverse complement strand
TCAACCGCATCTACTGTCACAGTTGCCAGGTGCGAGGCAACCTGTTGACGCTGATTCATGGCCTCGAACATTTCCGACCACCGGAAGGCGGACGCCTCCGAGGCGAAGAATTCAAAGCCGCCGTCGCGACCCTCAAACAAATGGCAGGCGAACCGGGCAGCAGTCCTGGCATTACTGAATCCAGCAGACAAACCCAATCGTTTAACCCGATGCCGCAGGCGAGGCCTCGCCCCGCCGCCCCCACTTCCAGCCCCTCTTCGCCGGTTCCAACGCCAACCAACACCCCGCTGCACCGCCACGAAAAAGAAGCTGCCCGAGCCCTCGCCAATCTGCACGAAGACCTGATTACCGACGTCACTCAAATGAGCCCCGAGGCCGCTCAATACGTTCGAAGTCGCCCATGGATGACACCGAAACTCATGAAAAAATGGGGCGTCGGCTGGATTCCCGGCAACGGCCGATCAAAATTCCCCAAGAACTCCCTCATCTACACCCACCGCAACGAAC
>JAGQPY010000928.1 GCA_020426485.1 Planctomycetaceae bacterium | reverse complement strand
TCGGCCATGACTTTCCGGGCGATCGTGTTGTACTGCTGCACGCTGGCTCCCAGCAGTTCGTAGTCGCGGCCCTGCCTGGCAGCGGCGGCCCGGTCATCGAGGATGGGTGTGGTCGTGGCGAAAATCACCACGGCTTCGGTGTTCTCGCGAATGCGTTCCACAATCTGCCGCAGGTTGGCCTCATACTGTTCCGGCGAAACCTGAAACCGGCCCGTCCCGCTGAATTTCTTCGTGTCGTGAATCCCGCAGTTGAAATGCACGATGGCCGGTTTCTCGCGAAGCACCCACTGCTCGAGATTCTTCAGAACGTTGCTGCTGTCGCCACCGTTTGGTTTCGGGCTGACGACCACAGCGCGGCCTTCCAGCTGCTGCGTGACGATGGGGGCATAACTCAGGCGGATCGAATCGCCCACCAGCACGACTTTCGGCAGCGTGGCTGTGGCTGCTTCCTCATTC
The DNA here is from genome assembly GCA_020426485.1 of Planctomycetaceae bacterium. Lineage (GTDB taxonomy): Bacteria > Planctomycetota > Planctomycetia > Planctomycetales > Planctomycetaceae > JAGQPY01. The sequence continues at coordinate 51 of JAGQPY010000928.1, read as the reverse complement.
GGGGACTGACCGAAGGCGGCTGTCTGCGCGAGTACACACAGTACGGCAATG
>JAGQPY010000927.1 GCA_020426485.1 Planctomycetaceae bacterium | reverse complement strand
CCTGTCATCTCAAGCATTTGATACCTGGCAAATTTGTTGGCCATCCCGGCCGCTTCCGTTGGTACGAATTGGCTGAGTCCACGATCGGGCCCAAGCCGAAGGAACCGAAGAGTCAGTCGCGTTCGTTGACCGAAGCGGAGCGTATTCCCGAGTTCGAAGTACCTGCCGTGATGTTTCCGTATGACAAAATGGGGAAATCAGCTAGCGGTGTCACCTGCGATACCACGCATGGTAAGTTCGGTCCGTTTTCGGGGCAGTTGTTTGTTAGCGATCAATCCGCCAGCACGGTGATGCGCGTCTTTTTGGAAAAGGTCCAAGGACATTACCAGGGAGTTTGTTTCCCGTTTCGCTCGGGATTGGCATCGGGGAACGTAGCTACGGAGATCTTGCCTCAAGGTGCGATGATCGTCGGAGGGACGAACCGCGGCTGGGGCTCGGTGGGACCAAAGCCCTTTGCACTTGAGCGAATTGATTGGAGTGGTGAGGTCCCCTTTGAAATCAAGGAGATG
>JAGQPY010000926.1 GCA_020426485.1 Planctomycetaceae bacterium | reverse complement strand
TGGCGGGATCGGTCAGGGCCGGATCGAGCCACAAGGCTTCGTCCGCGCGCGCCAGAATCACCGGCATCCGATCGTGCAAGGGAGCGATGGTGGCGTTCGCGGTCGTGACCACGATCGTACAGGATTCCACGACGGTTCCGTCCCGCTCCCAGCGTTCCCAGAGCCCGGCGAAGGCGAACGGTTGGCCGTCGGTTGGTGCAATGCAATACGGTTGCTTGCGTTTCCCGACCGTGCGCCATTCATAGAAGCCATCGGCGGGAATCAGGCACCGGCGCCGGCGGAAGGCGTGACGGTAGGTCGGTTTGTCCGCCACGGTCTCGGCGCGGGCGTTGAACGTGCTGTATGCCGTGCGCGGTTCCAATGACCACGCCGGCACCAGACCCCAGCGCAGGGCGACGAACTCCCGATGGCCAGCGTGGGTAACCCGGATCACCCCCACGGATTGACTGGGCGCGACGTTGTAGCGGGGTGTCAGGTCCGGGATGATCGGCAGATGAAAGCGTTCGGCCA
>JAGQPY010000925.1 GCA_020426485.1 Planctomycetaceae bacterium | reverse complement strand
GTAGGCGTTGTTGCGTAGGCGTTGTTGCGTAGGCGTTGTTGCGTAGGCGTTGTTGCGTAGGCGTTGTTGCGTAGGCGTTGTTGCGTCGCGGTTGATGTCGAGTTACGTGACCTGAATGACCGCCTTGATGACTCCAGTTTCCGGTCGGGTGAACTGCTCGAATTCAGCGATCACTCGGTCGAACGTGGTGCGATGTGTGATCCAGGGATCGGTGTTGATGGTCCCGTCTTCGATCAGGCGAATGATGCGGGCGAAGTCGCCGGGCATGGCGTTCCGCGAACCCTTGAGGGTCATCTCCGGTCGGTGCAGCAAGGGATGCGGGAACGAGACCTCGCCTGTGGTAATGCCGACATACACCAGCGTACCAGAGTGGGCGACGTAGTTGAGCGCGTTCGACATCGACCCATTGTGGCCCGTCGCGTCGGTGACCACTACGTACTTGTCTCCGCCGGTGATCTCGCGGATCTGTTCCCCTTCGCTGCCATCCCCTTTGAACAGGACCGTGTGCGGC
>JAGQPY010000924.1 GCA_020426485.1 Planctomycetaceae bacterium | reverse complement strand
GAGAACAACCCAGTTGCACCTCGATCCTTTTTCGAGTTTCCCGCACGAGGCGGGTTATGTACTCGATGATGCTTTCAGAAAGAGTAACCTTTTCGCAAAGCTGCATGGCCTTCAGAACCCCTTTTGCAGTCATCACCGGCTTCAGCTTCTCCGGCTCCGGTTCCCCCCGACCGGCATGCTGGGTATAGATGCTGGTTTCTTCGGATTCTTCCGGATAATCGATATAGAGCTTCACCAGGAATCGGTCCAGCTGAGCTTCGGGCAGGTTGTAGGTTCCTTCCGATTCCACAGGGTTCTGTGTGGCCATAACGAAAAATGGTTCATCGACCTCAAAAGTGCTGTTATCTACAGTAATGCGCGCTTCCTGCATGATTTCCAGCAAGGCGGAATGAGTCTTCGCCGGAGCGCGGTTGATCTCATCGGCCAGAAGCAGGTTGGTAAACACAGGGCCGCGATAGAAAACAAACTTCTGCTCTTTCTGATCGTAAATATGCGAACCGGTAATGTCCGA
>JAGQPY010000923.1 GCA_020426485.1 Planctomycetaceae bacterium | reverse complement strand
ATGGCTGTCCCCGGAAACCCGTGGCGCCGACCCAGCACCAGGGCCGAAACCAACGCGGCCATCCCGGCGGTGATATGCACCACGGTTCCGCCGGCGAAGTCCAGCAACCCCATTTGCTGGAGCCAGCCCCCGCCCCATACCCAATGAGCCACCGGCGCGTACACCAAGATCAGCCACAGGACGCTGAACAGCAGCATGGTGGAAAACTTCATGCGTTCGGCGAAACCGCCGACGACCAGCGCCGGGGTAATGATGGCGAAGGTCAACTGGAACATGGCGAACACGGTTTCCGGGATGTCGCCGGTCAGGGAGTCTTCCTCCACCCCCGCCATGAAGACCTTGCCGAAACCGCCGATCCAGTCGCCGCCGGTCCCGAACGCGAGGCTGTAGACGCAGACGAACCACAGCAGCGACACCACGCAGGTGATGGCGAAACATTGCATCAGCACCGACAACACGTTCTTGGTCCGCACCAAGCCGCCGTAAAACAGCGACAGACCCGGCAAGGTCATGA
>JAGQPY010000922.1 GCA_020426485.1 Planctomycetaceae bacterium | reverse complement strand
GAGCCTCCACCTCGCATAGGTATTGCAGGCTTTTGCGCTGTTTCGGCCTGATTCTTTCGGCACTGTTGTGCGCTCTTGAAGGCTGGCTGCTGCGCGAAGTTTGCGATCATCAGGCGGACGGCACAACAAGTGCGACTCGTGTCCGCGCGCTCACGCTCAGTTTCAGCTCGCTCTCCACAAAAGCAGCCTGTTCTGCGTCGTGAGCGCGCGATCACGGGTCGCGCCGACAGGCCCGTCGCGCGATGTTTACCCCCTGGCCGACAGGCCAGGCCGTCACCACAACCTCACACGTCAACCTGGCCTGTCGGCCACGGGTTAAACGAATGGGTTCTGGATTCGCGGCATATTCATTCGTTTCATGGCACACATCGTGAGTCGTCACGGCCGGTGAATTTCGTTCACCGTTGCAGGACACCGCGATCGTTTTACGGAAAGCAATTTCTTCCATGGCTCTGTACAGACACAACACAATCCGCTCGCGCGGTTTCACCCTGATCGAACTTCTGGTCGTCAT
>JAGQPY010000921.1 GCA_020426485.1 Planctomycetaceae bacterium | reverse complement strand
CAATGCCAAGCCGGGGAGCCCATCGGTCACCAGGTTGACCCACAGGATTTGCAGTGGCAGCAGTGGCAGCGGCATTCCCAGGAGCGGTCCGATGACCATCACCCATACTTCGCCTGCATTGCTGGTCATGGTGTAACGGACGAATTTGCGGATGTTGTCGTAGACAATGCGGCCCTCTTCCACGGCGTTGACGATCGTGGCGAAGTTATCGTCGAGCAGAATCATGTCGGAGGCTTCTTTCGAGACATCGGTGCCAGTGCGTCCCATCGCCACGCCGATGTGCGATTGCTTGAGCGCTGGCGCGTCGTTGACACCATCGCCGGTCATTGCCACGACGTGCCCCTGTTTCTGTAGCGCTTGCACGATCGACAGTTTATCTTGGGGAGCGACGCGGGCAAAAACCGACGTTGACGCCGCACGCTGTTCCATTTGCCGCGCATCCATGGCAGCCAGCTCCGTGCCGTGTACCACTGGTTTCCCGTTGGCGATGCCCAGTTGTTGAGCGATATGTTGTG
>JAGQPY010000920.1 GCA_020426485.1 Planctomycetaceae bacterium | reverse complement strand
AGGACTTTCCTGCGGACCAGCTGGCTCAGGCTCTTCGAGGACGCAACTCGGAAATCGGAGCACGTCTGTTTAAGGAAGCCACGTGTCTGGGATGCCACAAAATGAAGGGCGAAGGCGGCGCTGTCGGCCCGGAACTGACAGACGTCCTGAAACGCTGGAAGAACGATCGGCATTCGATTTTGAAGGAAATGCTGGAACCGAGTTACCGCATCGACCCCAAATACGCCGTCAAAATCGTCGTGGACGTGGACGGAATCACGACGTCCGGAATTGTGACAGCCGAAGACAGCAAGTCGATTTCCATTCTGGTGAATCCGGAAGTTCCGGAACCGAAGGTCATTCAGAAAAAGGACATCGAAGAAATCATCCCCTCCACAACATCCATGATGCCAAAAGCTCTGCTGGACAAGTTTACTAGCGATGAAATCATGGAGATCCTAAGTTACATCACTCAGAATTCCGCATCTGCTGCGGAGTAGTGCCCTGCCGTGCCTGCCTGCGGCTGACGGTTGTCAC
>JAGQPY010000091.1 GCA_020426485.1 Planctomycetaceae bacterium | reverse complement strand
GGCCTTTGAGAGAATCACGGACTGTTCACTGCCGAAAAAGTCGCCGTCCTTCATGGATGCAACATGGCTTCGGGACTCAGACGACCAGGCGCCCATGGAATGAGGATTTTTTCTGGCGTAGGCCTTCACGGAAGCAGCGACTCGACGATCAGAATTTCCCTCACGCAGGACAGGATTGACCGCGCTGCCAAGGACTTTTGCGTAGCGAGCTTTGATGTCCTGTTCCTGCTCGGTCAGAGGTTCTTCGGGGTAATTCGGGATGCGGTAACCGAGATCCTGAAGTTCTTTGATGGCCGCCGTCAGCTGCGGTATCGACGCACTGATGTTGGGCAATTTGATGATGTTAGCCTGTGGAGTCTTCGCCAGCTTACCCAATTCAGCAAGAGCATCGCTCTGACGTTGGTCTTCATTCAGGTGATCCGGAAACGCGGCAATGATCCGACCGGCCAGAGAGATATCACGGGTTTCAAAAACGACACCGGATTTCGAGGTAAAAGCCTGAATAATGGGGAGCAGGGAATACGTCGCCAAAGCAGGAGCTTCATCGGTGAGCGTATAAACAATGTGTGGTATCTCAGGCATATCAGATTTCTTTAACAACGACAGTGGTCAGGGATATATTCAAATCCCGTGTCAGGGATTCGAATGAAATTCGTGAAACAGTCCCCGTCGAGAAAGCAAGAGCCAAGGGTCTGAAGAACTCTAAGCCACAGCGGGGGATACGGAAGAGTCGTCGACACGCGGACGCCTCAACAAGCTGATCGGGAACCAGCAGTATCTTATGTCAGAACAGCAGTATAAGAAACTGATCAGCGGCCAGTGGAAAGGCCCGGTGGCAGCAGGGCTGAAGCTGCTGCTGAGATTTTGTGCAGCGGCGTACGGAGTGGGTACAACCGTCAGAAACGCCTTATTTGACCGGGGCGTGAAAAAAGTTCATCGGGTTCCCGTTCCGGTGATCTCGATCGGAAACCTGACGACAGGCGGCACCGGAAAAACGCCAATCGTAGCGTGGTTCGTTCAGGAACTGCAAAAACAGGGGCAGAAGCCCGGAATTATCAGTCGAGGTTATCGAGCCGATGAAACCGGCGTGAATGATGAAAAACGAGTTCTGGATCGGCTGTGCCCGAGAGTGCCCCACGAACAGGATCCGGATCGAGTCAGGGCGGCGGAAAAGCTGATTCGCGAACAACAAGTGACGTGTCTGGTACTGGACGACGCCTTTCAGCATCGTCGCATCGACAGACAACTGGATGTCGTGCTGATCGATGCCAGTAACCCTTTCGGTTTCGATGCTCTGCTGCCGGCGGGGCTGCTGCGGGAGCCACCGAAAAGTCTGTGTCGAGCCGACGTCGTGCTGATCACTCGTTCAGACACAGCAACCCACTCTCAGCTTCAGGCCATTCAGGAAGAAATAAGATCCGTCGGCTGTGAGGCCGAAGTGTTTCAGACATGTTTCGAAGCCACGGAACTACTGGATGGAGATAACAACCGAACCGAGATGAAGGCTGTCCGGAACAAGCGGGTTTGCGTCATGACCGGAATCGGCAATCCGGAGGCTTTCATCACCACCTGCCAGTCCGAGGGTGCCATCGTGGTAGCGGAAAAAATCTTTCCGGATCATTATCACTACCGACCGACAGATCTGATCGAAATACAGAAACAGGCAACTCAGAAAAATTGTGACGCCATCCTCACGACTCTGAAGGACCTGGTAAAGATTCACCAGTCCGTCGACAAACTGAAGGCCGTGCTGATTAACACCAGATTCATCGACCCACTGTCAGAGGAAGCACTGGGACGAAAGATTCGACAGATCTTTCAATAACATCACTACGATGTTTTCAGGAGTTCCCATGGCAAAGTCGAACCGACAGCGTCAACAGCTGGCGGCGTGCGAAACGTGCTCTAATTCAGGACCATGGTTCTCGGCAGAGGTGGTTGTTACTGTTCCAGCCGACGCAAACCAGCAGAAGGTAAAACATGTCAGCGGCAGGAAAACCACAGGCTGCAAAAGGAACATCAGCCTCACTGACCCGGCAGTACAATAGACGGCGGTATGAAAGATGTCAGAACCCGGTTTTCATCCGGTTCAAAGACATCGATCAAGGATAGAAGGACCAGGTGGTTCAGACAGGGCTCGGAAGAGTACTCATGAAAGCAGGATCAGGTCATACAAAAATGAATCGCCGAATCACTCAACTGAACGGCACAGGACATTCAGTGCTCACAGCACTGCTGTTGATGACGGTCAGCATCAGCATAGCGCAAGGACAGTCATTGACAGAAAAGCCGGTCAGGTTTGGTCGGAACAGTCACATAGCCATCATCGGAAATACGTTGGCCGATCGAATGCAGCATTTCGGATGGCTGGAGACCATGCTGCACAGGCGACACCCCGAACATCAACTGGTCATCCGCAATCTGGGCTTCAGCGCGGATGTGATTGATATACGTCCACGGTCGGAAAATTTTGGGTCGCCGGATGAATGGCTGAGTCGAGTGAAAGCTGAAGTGGTCCTGGCTTTCTTCGGGTACAACGAAGCGTTTGAAGGTGAGGCGGGACTGAACGGGTTTCGCGGAAAACTGGTCGAGATGATCGATCATACGCTGCAGCAGAAATATGACGGTCAGACGTCACCGGAACTGATCCTGTTTTCACCGATCGCTCATGAAAATCTCGGCAACCCGGAGTTGCCTGATGGATCAGAGAACAACCGGCGACTGGCACTGTACACGCAGGCGATGAAAGCCGTCGCTCACGAAAAGGGTGTCCGTTTTGTGGATCTGTTTTCAGCAACTGTTCAGCTGTACGAACAAATGGACGGTCCCGCCACGATCAACGGCATTCACATGAACGAAGTGGGCTACCGGAACCTCAGTCGACTGATCGAACGAAGCCTGTTCGGTTCAGAAGACAGTCGAACGGTCAACGACAACCTGATTCGAACGGCCGTTCTGAAGAAGAATCTGATCTGGCACAACATCTATCGGGCGACCGACGGGTACAGCGTATTCGGCGGTCGCTCGGGGCTGAAATTCATGAATGGTCAGACGAATTTCGAAGTACAGGCTCGTGAGCTGGAAATACTGAATGTGATGACCGCTAACCGGGACAAAGTGATCTGGGCCGCTGCTCAGGGAAAACCTCGTGAACCGGACGACAGCAACCTGCCGGAAGTGATCCCCGTCATCACGAACAAGCCGGGAACGGAGCCGGACGCTCAGCATGCGTTTCTTGGAGGAGAGGAAGCCATTCAGATGATGACCGTTCATCATGGGATGAGCGTCAATCTGTTTGCTTCGGAAGAACAGTTTCCGGAACTCGTCAACCCCGTGCAGAGTGCAGTGGACACAGACGGTCGTTTGTGGGTGGCAGCATGGCCCACCTATCCTCACTGGCACCCGCTGGAAGAGATGAATGACAAGTTGCTGATACTGCCGGACGAGGACGGCGACGGAAAGGCGGATCGCTGCATCACATTTGCAGACGGCCTGCACAATCCGACGGGCTTTGAGTTCTGGAACGGCGGTGTACTGGTCGCGATGGCGCCGGACATTTTTTTTCTGAAAGACACCGATGGGGACGACCGAGCCGACGTCAAAGAGCGAATCTATCATGGTCTGGATTCCGCAGATACTCACCACACCGCCAACAGTTTTGTCATGGGGCCCGATGGCCGGTTCTTCTTTTCAAGAGGCATCTTTCACTACGAAAACTTTGAAACGCCGACCAGAACATATCGTGCCAACAGCGGAAGCTGCGGTGTGTTCAAATGGGATCCCGTGACATGGGAAATCGATCATCAGTTCAGGATCGGCCCGAATCCTCACGGAGACTGCTTCGACCAATGGGGCAATCAGTTTGTGACGGACGGCACGGGTGGCACCGGGAATTATGTGGGATTTCCGGGTCGAGGGGCACCGAAGCAACTGTATGAGAAGCGAGTCCGTCCGGTACCAGCCACATGTATTCTCGACAGTCAGCATTTTCCGGAAGAAAACCGTGGTAACTTGCTGATCGCCAATGTGATCGGCTTTCAGGGCGTGACTCAGTATCAGTTTGAGGAGGACGGGGCCAGTCTGCATGCGACAGAAGTGGAACCGATTCTGTATTCCACGGATCCGAACTTTCGACCCAGCGACATGGAAATGGGTTCCGACGGCGCGCTGTATGTATTGGACTGGCAGAATCCATTGATCGGCCATATGCAGCACAACCTGCGTGATCCCAGTCGAGACCATCGGCATGGACGCGTCTATCGAGTGACGGCCGATGGCAGGCCCCCCACGGCCGTCAGGAAACTGCGGGCACAGCCAGTGTCAGCGGTCGTTGCAACGCTGGGCTCGCCAAATCCTGGTGATCGCTATCGCGCTCGACTGGAACTGACCGGACGCGATCGAGCAGAAGCCGTCACGGCAGCAGGAAACTGGGCGAATGATTTCGACGCGGCCACTGTCGCGGCCGCACTCCCGCTCACGGAGGCTCTGTGGGTGCATCAACAGCATCGAAGTCCAAACATCGAGCTGCTCAGTCGAGTCCTCAGCTCGCCCGTCGCTGAAGCTCGAGCGGCGGCGGTGAAAGTGGCGGCAGAGTGGGCTTTACGCAAAGACAGTGCTCTGACCGCTGAGGAAGCCACCGAGATAATGATCGACATGGCCAATGATCCCAGTCCGAAGGTTCGAGCACAGGCCGTGATCGCCGCCGTCACTCTGAACACACCCAACGCACCGGAAGTGGTGTTTGCGGCTCAACAGCATCCAACCGACATCCAGCTGGATTTTAACCTGAAAGAAGCCATCAGCAGTCTGGATGTGGACGGCTACCTCAAGCGCCTGTTGGCGGCCGGCAGCGTTCTCAGCCCAGGTGCTCGAAGGTATGCACTGAAGTATGCTTCCGTGGCCGAACTGCTCCGCATGCAGCCCAGTGTGGACGTCTATCAGGCCATCCTGACTCGCGAAAGCGCGCCCGTACAGGCGTTGCGGGGAGCGTTGACCGGTTTGGCGAAGTCGAAGAACACCAGCGAAACCGAAGAACTGTTCAGTCTGATTGATTCCCTGAGCGCTGATACCGATACCAATGTCCTGAACAGCCTGGCGAGGTTGCTGGCGGATCAGCCGGCGGATCAGTTGCGAGCCGTTCGGAACCGCATCATGACTCTGGCAACCGACGGTCAGACTTCGGAAGCTCGTCGCGTGGCCATCGCGTCATGGATGACCGCTGATGCAACCGCGGATGGACCGTTCGCCGCAGCAGAGGCCGGGAGGATCTCCGTCGAAGAAGTGCTGCAGAGTGTTCGACTGGTGAGTGGTGATCAGGCTCGATCATCCGCGTTGAAGCAGATCCTGAAACTGTTGCCGAAACTGCCCGGCACCCGAGGAACGGAAGCCCTGACCGAGCCAGGGCTTGTCGTCGATTTCTACGCACCCAATCCATCAAAAGTGGCTGCCGAGACGCTCGAAAAGTTGACACCGAATGCCACCGGCCGAGCGTCGCAGATCACGATGGAAGTCCCGGTTCTGCAGACTCGAGACGCGTTTGCCTTACGTTTTCAGGGATCACTGAAAGTCGAGAAGCCGGGCGAATACACGTTCTATCTGGCATCGGATGACGGGTCTCGTCTGTATCTGGATCGTCAACTGGTCATCGATCACGACGGTTTGCACGGCATGAGCGAAAAGAAGGTCCGAGCATCTCTGACACAAGGGCTCCATAAGCTGGTGGTCACCTACTTTGACAACGGCGGCGACGACGGACTGCGGCTTCAGTGGGACGGGCCGGGATTCGGGAAGTCGCCAATTCCCGAGAATCTGCTCGTGACGGAAGCACCACAGTCAGCTCAGGAACTGGCGATCGAAGCGATGATGCTTCTGCCGGGAAAAGAGGCGGCGAAGGTCGGAGCACTCAACGGGTTACTGAGGAACCGACAGTCATCCGTGAAAGCTCTGGAAGCGATCGTGAACATCCCCTCGGACAAGTGGCCATCCGAAGAACTGGGGAGACTCGGTGAAGCCTCGCTTTCTTTTCTGGCCAGTCTGCCGCCCGAAGAAAGAAATTCAGAAGCCGCGGCGGTGACGCTGAAGATCAGTCAATCGCTGGAAAATCGGTTGAAGGGATCGGACCTGGAGCGGTTTCAGGAACGGCTGGCTCAATTGGTGGTGCCACAGATCCGGATCGGCACGGTTGAAGAAAGAATGATTTACGACGTTGATACGGTCGTCGTCAGGGCAGGGCAACCCGTCGAGTTCGCACTGGTGAATCATGATCGAATGCCGCACAACTTCGCAGTGGTCACGCCGGGACACCTGCAGCAGGTCGGCGAGCTGGCGGAACAGACGGGTCGAGATCGGGACGCTGCCGCTCGGCACTTCATACCGCGATCATCACAGATTCTCGTGTCCAGTCGGCTGCTTCAACCTGGCGACAAAGATCGGGTCTACTTTGAAGTGCCGAAACAGGAAGGCATCTATCCGTATGTCTGTACGTATCCGGGACACTGGAGACGGATGTATGGTGCCCTGTATGTCGTCCACGACGTGGAAAGCTTTCAGGCCGACAAAACTCGCTATCTGGCCGAAAAGAAGATCACGATTCAGGACGAACTCCTCACCTATCTGAGTCGAGACACGGATTGGAAACTGTCAGACCTTTCAGCGGATGTGGAGCATCTGGAACATCGTTCGAACAGTTTCGCAGTGGGTGAACAGTTATTCAAAGTCGCCAGCTGCGTGGGGTGCCATCAACTCAATGGCAAAGGCAGGGCCATCGGTCCCGATTTGTCAAAGCTGGATCCGAACTATGCGCCGTTGGATGTCCTGGAGCACATTCTCGATCCGTCAAAGAAGATTGACCCCAGGTATCAGTCTCAGGTGATCGTAACCAAAGCGGGCAAAGTGGTGACGGGATTGATCGTGGAAGAAACCGATCGAGAACTTCGCGTTTTGAATAACCCTTTGGCTCCGGACCAGGTGCTGACGATTTCGAAAGCGGACATCGAAGAACGAAAAACAAGCAAAGTCAGCATCATGCCCAAAGGCGTTCTCAACAAATTGTTGAAGGATGAGGTTCTGGACCTCCTGGCGTACGTTGTGGGAAAAGGCGATGCGAAGAACGCTATCTTTGAGGCTCACCACCACTGAATCGAACCGCAGGGTGGGCAAAGAAACCGAAGCCGGAGTTTCCGATTCATGTCGCCCGACGGTCGGCAGGACATCAGGGAAAGTTGAGCGAATCTCCGGTCCGGGCAAAGAAAATCAGACGATCGATCTGACCAGCCAGTCTGAAATCGCCCGCACACGCTCATTTGCCCCGCCTGGCTAACAGGATTTTACGGCAGGAATCTGCAATCAAATACCGACCCTACCAGTGAGGAGCATTTTTTCAGGCTGTCACGCAGGACGAATAACTTCAGTAACGCTCGATTGTGCGGGCTGCGCGAGTGAGTCGTGAACCAGGGAAGGTGCACTATGTTTCAGCAGGGAAAAAAGCTCAACTTTGTCGTCGTCATGTTACTCCTGATGATGTCGGGATGTGCTGGCAAAGGTCTACGTGGACTGGTAACTCGATCTGATTACAAGACGCTGGAAGAACTGGAGGCGGCAGACGCTGAAGGTTCAAAGGAAAAAGAAGCATCGCTGGCGTCAGCGGACACACCAGAGACGGAGAAGCAGCGACGAAGCATCTTCAACCTGGCTGGTTGGCTGAACCGCAAAGGCGAAGAAGCCGACTTCACGGACCCCTTCGTTGATGTCGAAAGTGAAGCCGCAGAGGAAGTCACGACGGCCGAGGCGGCTGTGGAAAAGCGGTTGCAGGAAGCTTCCGCGGCGGCGGCGAACGCCGCCAACGAAAAAGCTCGACAATACAATGAAACCCTGTCCACCGTCGAGAAGAAGTCGAATGAAGCGTTTGAGGAATTGAGCGTCGCCGATCTGGTCGGCACGACAGAAGCGAAAAGCGAAACGGCCGACGACGAAGACAAATCCACGATGTCGTTTTCGGAGTTCGTGGAACTCGCATCAACCGAAGAATCAAAGACAGCCGCTCCTTCAGACCCCAAGGCTGCGAAAACTGGTTCTCCGGAACCAAAGACGGTCGCAAAGCAGGAATCGGCCTTCGACCTGCTGCTCGGTGGCACTAACTTTGAAGAGCCGGTAGCAGCTCGCGAAGAGAAGACCAAAGATCCGGTGGCAGAAGCGTTCTTTGCAGAAGCAGTCGGCAGCGGTCAGGAGAGAGTATCCGATTCACCGTTTGCGGATGGCCTCAAAGAAGACGAAGCCTCAGCAGAAGATTTTCTGGCGACAACAGCGGCCTCGGAAACAGCGGCCTCGGACGTCAGGAAAGAGCCTGCACAGTCACCGGATGAGACTGATCCGTTTTCGCTGGCAGCCGAACGCCATGGATTCGGTAAGATTCACCAGCGGGATCCCTGGGCGGCGTTTGGTGCGGGAAAGGGAAGTCAGAGTGCCTGGTCCCAGACAGAATCGAATACCGTCAGTACGGCCTCACTGGGCAGTACGAAGCCACGGATCTGGAACACTCCATCAACGCTGACGGAGTCCGAAGAAGCGAGTCCGGCGTTTGACGCAGCAGTGTCGACACCGGAACCGGCTCCCTCGTTTTCACAGGTCTCTCAAAGCTCTGAGTTGCCCGCACCGCTGGCTGAAGTGCCGATGCAGGTCAGCGGAGGGCTCGAGATTCCAAACGTCATCCCAGCCACCGGCGTGTCTTCACAGCCCTCAACCGTGAACCCGGTCGGCTTCGAAGAAGATCCGTTTCTGACGGTTGCATCACCAGCGGACGCACTCGAAGAAATCATCGACGATCCCGCGCTGGCGGAGATCGGTTCCGCAGCGGCGCCAGATGCATCGAGCGATACGGGCTGGTCAACGCGGACATGGATACTGCTGCTCGGATGCCTGATCGTGCTGGCACTTCTGTTCATGCCGGAGCGGCAGAATCCGGCAAAGTCGCAGAATCGGTAACCCGCTCATTCCGACTTCCCCGCCTTCGGAACAGGATTTCGCGCCAAAGTCCGCTTCGCAACCTAGATTCCAGAAGCGTGGGAGGTCAGTTTGACAGAAGACCTCGCCATGGGAATTCAGATTCAAGCGGAGCAAATGATGACACAGGATCCATGGAGCCGCCCCACCCTGGACGATCTGCGACAGGTGCTGGAGAGCATTGGCAAATCAGATGCGCCAAACATTCGCACGAACGAGCGATTAGAGTTATCGGTTCCCGCAGAAGTGAAGACGGGGCGTGGCAACACGATATCCGCGATGACGCGTGAGATCAGTCGCACCGGGATTGGTCTGCTGCATCGGGGTTCGATGTCGCCCGGCGAAACCAGCGTCCGTATGGCCAGCGAAACTCGTGAATTCGAGTACCGAGTGATGATCGAATGGTGTCATCCCTGCGATAACGGCATGTTCATGAGCGGTGGGCGTTTTCTGCCTTCAGAAAACGAAGAAAAGTAGGCTTGAGTTCGCGGTGACGACTGCTGGCGGAACCAGCAGGGTATTGTCCGAATCGGATGAGTCGTGCGGACGATATCAACAGTGACGACGAATCTGCCTGTAGGCTTCCAGCGGTTTTCGCCGTTGATTGCCGAATCGCGGAATCTGACGAGGATGCGGCAATCACTGCCGCAACATGGGCCGAGCGGAACATCCAAAGCCGATCACCGTCACGATTCAGACGGGAAAGTCTCGATAGCAGTAGGGTACGAACTTCTTTGTCATTCGTTCCCGGCATATCGGTATGGTATCAGACTTTTATCGACGGCATTCGTCTGCGCTGCTGCTGTCGTGCCTGATCGCACTGCCGATTCTGGCCGTTCTTGGGGAACATGTCACCACGAATAACGACATCGAAGCCTGGTTGCCTCGAAACAGTCAGATTCGTCAAGACTACGATTCCTTCTGCCGGACTTTCGGTGCCGACGAAAATATTCTGATCGCTTTCCCTCAGCCGTTTCCCGAAGAATCACGGCTGAAAGCTCTGGCGGGGCGTCTTTCAGGACTGCCCGGAGTCGCTCACTGCTGGACACGTCAGCAGGTGATCGATGCTATGAAGAGTAACGGGGTTTCCGACCACGCCGCTCGAGAACGCCTGATAAACCTGCTGACGACTTCGGGCGATGAGCTGGAGACGATCCTGGTATCGCTGAATCGCGAAGGGACGGCCAACCGAGGCGAAACCGTTCGCGAAGTGAATCAGCAGCTACGTTATTGCAGACTCGGGACAGCGATTTGTGCCGGGGGCCCCGTCGTCGGCACTCGCCTGGATAATCTCGGCAGTCGTAAGCGAGCTTCCACATTGTTCGGCCTGACACTGCTGGTGTGTTTCACGCTGCTGTTCCTGAACATCGCCTGCTGGAAGACATCCGCGGCACTGATGGTGGGCAATGTCTTCGCGATCCAATTGACGCTGGCCAGCATGTGGATGCTGGACATGGAGATGAACTTCGTCATGTCGTCGCTGCCGGTCATGGTGATGGTGTTCACAACAGCGGCGGCCGTTCACTTCATCGGGCATTACAACAATCATTTTCGGCAGCCCGACGCGGTGGCTCAGGCGATCAAAGGCGTCCTGCGACCAAGTCTGTTTGCCGCGATCACCACCGTGATTGGTCTGATCAGTCTGTCGGTGTCCGATATCGGCCCGATACCGATGTTTGGTGTTGGTGCCGCCATCGGAACGATCTACAGCTTCCTGTGCGGAATCTTTCTGACCCCGGCGATCTTGCTGGCCGTGGGGTATCGACCGCAGGTCAGCATCGGAACACGTCACGCTTTGAGCGGCTGGGCGATGCTGATTGTCAATCGGCCGCTGGTTGTCCTGATGCCCGGTGTGCTGGCGACCATGATCTGTTGCGTGGGACTGGGACGATTGCGGTCATTGATTGATCCACTGGAATTCCTTCCGCCAACGGACCAGGTGGTTCTGAACACACGCATGATCAGTGAGAAACTGACGAGTCCGACGACGGTGGAAACCGTGGTGGATTTTGGTCAGGCACCGGGTTCATTTATTGAACGACTTCGGGAAGTCCGACGGATCGAAAGTCTGTTGAGCAGCCACGCGAATGTGCGGCATACTCTGTCAGTCTCGGACTTTTTCCCGGAAGAACTGACTGAGCAGAATCTGTCGCTCAGCCGCCTTTCGTCAGCAGCCGGAAACAGCCACGGGACAAAAGGACTGATCGCGGACGGCAGCCGATTGTGGCGAATCTCGATCCGTTTGCATGACGATTCACCATCGGTGGTCAGAAAAACGGTCACGGCGCTGGAGGAATTGAGTGCCGGGCTGCCGGTAACCTTCACGGGTATCGGACCGCTGCTGGAACATGCTCAGGGACAGATCTTTGATGGTTTCTGGAAGAGTTTCGCTTCAGCTTTTGTCCTGATCACAATCGTGATGATCATCGCCCTCCGTTCCATCACAGCGGGATTGGTGGCCATGATACCGAATCTGACTCCAATCGTGCTGGTGTTTGGAATACTGGGTTGGTGGGATCAGCCGATCGATATCGGCATCATGATGACCGCCAGCATTGCTCTGGGACTGGCCGTCGACGGCACCTTTCACTTCTTGTTTGCCTACCGCGACTGCCAGCAGGACAAAGGCTGTCGCTATCGAGCCGTCAGAACGGCTTTACTGAAAACCGGCGCGCCGATTATCTCATCCGCGCTGATTTCCGGGACCGGACTGCTGGCGCTGTCGTTGTCTCCATTTCGGCCCACGATGAGATTCGGAATGTTGATGTTCTTCCTGATGGTCACCGCTCTGGCGGGTGATCTGGTGCTGCTGCCCGCCTTCCTCGCCCTGGGGTCTCGTCGCAAATGTCTGCGCGATCGAATGGACGAACCAGCCATCACGAAACTGCCCAGCTCGCGATCCGCCGCGTAGCGTTCAGACGGCATGTTGGCCAGTCTACGGCAGTCCGCGAGACCTAAAACTGTCGGACATTGCAGGCCGCGAAGGAACGAATCAAACGCTCATAGCCATTGAACAGAGTCAACCAGTAGGTCGAATCGCCGCTTCCAACGACCTTGAGCATCTGAACGTCCGCCACCAGGGCATATTTTCTGTCGAAAAAGAGCCTGTTTTTGCGGCGGTGGCGTTCCCGGCCTCGGTCCGCGAAAGTCTGCATTTCCACACGCTCAGTTGCCCCAGCGCGGTACCCAGAAAGGCGAGTTTCTGCTAAGATCCGGATTACGAACCGGTCAGTATTTCAGTGAAAAAAACCTTAGTCTTTCGAGTATTGAACAATGCAGTTGACCTGTCAGAGATCTCCATTTTCCGCGGCTTTTCAGGCAGCTGCGTCGGCGGTTCCTGCACGGACACCCAAAGATGTACTTCGCAACGTTTATATGCACCTTGGATCGAATGGTGTGGAGTTGGTTGGTACCGACCAGGAAGTTGCGATCAGATATCTTGTCGATGGTGTCACGACTACGTCAACCGGGGAAGCACTGCTGCCAACGAACCGGGTATCCTCCATTCTGCGGGAGCTGCAGGACGAATCATTCGACATTACAGTCGATGAACAGTCGCTGACACTGAAGGCTGCCACTTCGCAGTTTCGACTGTCGTCCGAAGATCCTCGCGATTTTCCGCCGGTGCCGGAATTCGACGCCACTGATTATTTTCGAATTCCATCGGCCGTCTTTCGGCAGATCATTCGTCGGACCTCTTTCGCGACCGATGCCGAAAGCACGCGGTATGCGTTGGGTGGTCTGTTGCTGGAGTTTGATGACGGGCGACTCACCGTTGCTGCCACAGACAGTCGACGTCTGGCGGTCGCAACGGCCGTTTGTGAAAGCGAAGGCAGCCCCAAGGCACCGGAAAAAACCACCGTCATACCGACAAGAGCCATGAGTCTTCTGGAGCGGTCGATTGATCCATCCGCGGAGTTCGTGGACATCGCTGTGCGAGACAACGATGTGCTGATGAGAACCGGACGTTGTGTGATCTACAGTCGGCTGGTGGAAGGTCGCTTTCCGAAGTATCGCGACGTTATCCCCACCTCGGGGGCCGTCACCATCCCGCTCACCGCCGGTCCGTTTCACGCCGCTGTCCGTCAGGCTCAGATTGTGACCGACGAAGAAAGTCGCGGAGTGGACTTCGTCTTTCGTGACGCCATGGTGACTCTCACAAGTCGTGCTCAGGATGTCGGCGAATCAAAGGTGGAGATGCCGATCGAATACGACCACGAACAAATTCGCATCACCTTTGACCCTCGTTACGTCGCCGATTTTCTGAAGGTGCTGACGCCCGAAACGCTCGTGCAACTCCAGCTGACCAGCGCGGAACATGCGGCCGTGTTTCGAGTGGAAGATTCGTACACCTACGTCATCATGCCGCTGGCACAAAACCGGTAATGGATTGCAGGGAAGGATCTGATGACCGATTTTTCTCTGGGAAAGCCAGCTCGGCTGGGGCAACTCCTTCAAAACCTCGTGCGGCAGAAAGGGCTGTCTGAATCGTCCGCCACGGAGGAGCTCAACAGCGTCTGGAAGAAGGCCGCCGGAGAACGCGTGGGCGATCGAAGCTACGTGCGAGGTGTGCGAGCCGGCGTTCTGGAAATCGCTGTTTCCAACAGTGCCATTCTGGAAGAACTGAATGGGTTTCTGCAGCACGAACTTCTACCACAGGTTCAGCAGCAGTGTCCGATTCATCAGATCAGGTCCCTGCGGTTTATCAGAGCGTTCTGACGACACCTTCACACACCGACGAGCCGCTGTCCTTCAACGCCGTATCGGGCTGTTGGCTCAAATTGAACCGGCCGGGCCGGAATACCAGGAACTCAACAACTGCGACTGCGATGGAGCACCAAAGCGATCCGTCGACACCGTTGCTTACAGGAAAGAAGACCGACGTGGCTGACCCGTCCAAAGACACGTATGACAGTTCGCGGATTCAGCACCTGAAAGGTGTGGAAGGCATTCGAAAACGACCCGCCATGTACATTGGCGGAACGGATTCACAGGGCCTGCATCATCTGGTCTACGAAGTCGTGGACAACAGCATTGACGAAGCTGTGAACGGACATGCGAAGGAAATCCGCGTCCAGATCAACGTCGATGAAAGCATCTCGATTCAGGACGACGGCCGCGGAATCCCCGTCGGCAACACCGACGATGGTCGTTCAGCTCTGGAAGTCGTACTGACCGAAATCCACGCGGGTGGAAAGTTCGACCGAGACAGCGGTTACAAAACCGGCACCGGCGGACTTCACGGAGTCGGGATCACGGCCGTCAACGCCGTCAGCGCCTGGCTGACCGCCGAAATCCAGCGCGAAGGTCATGTGTGGGTGATGGACTTTGAAAAAGGTCGCCGCACCTCGGAACTTCGTCAGCTGAGCCGTTCCGAAAAAAGCGGGACGAAACTTTCGTTTCTGCCTGACCCCACGATCTTTCCGGAGACGAAGTTCTCCTTCGACACGCTGACTCGCCGCCTGCAGGAACTCGCGTTTCTGACTCCCGGAATTCGCATCACGTTGCAGGACGATCGCGTCAGTCGAACCGAAACGTTTCATTATGAAGAAGGTCTGGTGGAATTCGTTCGGTATCTGAATCGAACTCAGACGCCCATCATTAACGAAGTCATTCGACTCAGCGGTGAAATCGACAACGTACAGGTCGAAGTCGCCATGCAGCACAACGATGGCTACACGGAAAACGTGCGAGCCTTCGCGAACAACATCTTCAACGTGGACGGTGGTACACATCTGAGCGGCTTTCGGGCCGCATTGACGCGATCGTTCAACACCTATGCGAAGAAATCCAACCTGTTCAAAGATATCGCTCCGGCGGGGGAAGACTTTCGAGAAGGATTGACGGCCGTCATCTCCGTGCGCGTTCCCGACCCGCAGTTCGAATCTCAGACCAAAGTGAAGCTGACCAATCCCGAAGTGGAAGGCATCGTGCAGTCGGTGGCCGGTGAAGGGCTGCTGAAATATCTGGAAGAAAACCCGGCGAATGCCAAAAAGCTGGCCGCGAAAGCCGTCAACGCTGCAGAAGCTCGGGAAGCGGCTCGCAAGTCCCGCGAAATGGTGCGGCGCAAGGGAGCCATCACCACCGGCGGACTTCCGGAAAAGCTACGCGACTGCCGCAGCCGTGATCTGGATTCCACAGAGCTGTATCTGGTGGAAGGTGATTCCGCAGGCGGGTCAGCCGACACCGGTCGAGACTCCAACATTCAGGCCATTCTTCCTCTGCGAGGAAAGATTCTGAATGTCGAAAAAGCTCAGCTGGTCAAAGTACTGGACAACAATGAAATCTCCAACCTGTTTCGTGCCATCGGCGTGTCGCCGACGGGTAGCGGCGAAGAGATGGATATCAGCAAGCGTCGTTACGGCAAAGTCATTGTCATGACCGACGCTGATGTCGACGGCAGCCACATTCGAACCCTGCTGC
>JAGQPY010000919.1 GCA_020426485.1 Planctomycetaceae bacterium | reverse complement strand
TTCGGCAGTCGCATCCCCAGAATGTAGTGTCAGATACTCAAACTTTGGGCACACTCCGCCGCACCTGTCGTCAAATCGCTGGCGTGCGAATGAATGAAGCTTCCGTCCGCGCCGAAGTCTTGTCGTCAGTCGCTCATGACTAACCGACCTGAGTCAGTAAATATGTGTTGTGGGGATCATCCGCCGCGTCGCTGGGCATAGGGCGATTTGCATCGGTAAATTAACCGAAACGCATTCGAGGTAATTCTCAATGCTGACGACATGTGGGTGATTTTTCCGACGGCCGGTGTTTCACCCGCGAGTACACAGATTTCGAGTCCCACTCGTTTACTGGTTGGCAGGAAAACCGTTTGCCAAGGTAACTGAAAACACCTCAATCTGCCTGCGAACGTCGAGATCGAGCATCACCACTCCGCCGGCAAAAAGTTCAACTGGCGTCCTCGATCCTCCATTTTCTGGAATAAGAAGCCCTTCGGTGAGTACATCGAGGGGCTTTCTTATTGTGGGCAATCGAGTT
>JAGQPY010000918.1 GCA_020426485.1 Planctomycetaceae bacterium | reverse complement strand
GGTACTCTGGATCAGAACTTTCACTCATTTCTTTTTGTCTACAGGCCTATTACCTTCTGCGGAGCAGCTTTCCAGCTGTCTTCGACTAAAAAATTTGTGCATTTATGTTCTGTCCTCAACCCCTAAGCCAAAGGCTTAGGTTTGGGCTCTTTCCATTTCGCTCGCCGCTACTTTGGAAATCGATGTTTCTTTCTCTTCCTCCGGGTACTTAGATGTTTCAGTTCCCCGGGTTTACCTCCATACACCTATTTATTCAGTGCACAGTACATAGTGTTAACTATGTAGGTTTCCCCATTCGGAAATCTCTGGATCACTGGCTATTTGCGCCTACCCAAAGCTTATCGCAGCTTATCACGTCCTTCTTCGGCTCCTAGTGCCAAGGCATTCACCATGCGCCCTTTGTAGCTTGACCTATTCATTTACTAATCTTAAGCGATTAAGATTAGATTTTCATTCTACAAAGAATTCAAATTAAATTCTTGACGAAATTGTTTTTTCTTTAAATTTAAAGGTTTAA
>JAGQPY010000917.1 GCA_020426485.1 Planctomycetaceae bacterium | reverse complement strand
TGAGAGCATGGCTCTGCTTCCGACTTCTCACGAAATCGGTTCACGAATTCGGCTACGAAATCTGTTCACGGCGTAAGGCCGGACTCCATTGTGGGGTTGATCGGAGTTTTTCGTCCGGCACAGCCGGACCTACATCTACATCATCATGGACTAAGCGACCAACGGGAGCGTCTCGGCGCAGGCCACTTTCGATGTGCTGCGACTGACGACGCCACCGGGTCAAGGGCGAAGCCCTTGTTAGGTAAGGATTATGCTGGCTCGTCGCGAACTTTTTCCTCATGTCATTGAGATGAACTTTCAGGCTCGCCGCCGGTTTGGCTGCTGCGTGTACCTTGTGCATTCGCAGTCGGAATGGGCGCTGCTGGACATTGGTTATGAGGACACGGTTGATGAGATCATTGACTTGATCCGCCAGATGGACTTCTCACTGTCGAGCTGCAAGTACCTGATCGCGACTCATGCCGACGCCGACCATGTTCAGGGACTTCACCGAGCCGCATCGCTGCTGCCGGGAGCC
>JAGQPY010000916.1 GCA_020426485.1 Planctomycetaceae bacterium | reverse complement strand
AGAGGCTTTGGCGGCGGAAGAAACCTGTGCTTTCGGATAAACTGGTACAACCGGAGTGATCCCGACAATCCCTACAGGCCGATAGACCGGAATAACCGTTACAGTTGAACATGTGTTGAGGCTCGAGCCGTGGTTCTCCTATGCCTCAGGAGAATCGTTCTGCATCCGTGATTGGAAGCGATGCAGAGACATCTGTTCTGTCTTATCTTTGGCGGTTAATGGGGGAGGCGGTCGAAAGCCTGCTATTCGTGAAGGATCACCCCGGTGAGACGTCATGGCTTTCTTGCAGTAATTCTGGCCGGATGTGTTGCTGGCTGTGCGTGGCTGTTCAGTCACTCCGGTCCACTTGACGCGTCTGAAGAATCACCTGGTTCGTTCCGTGAAGCATTCTCCGGCAAGGGAGAACTTCCTGCTGCGGTGTTGGATCCGGACGGCGTGCGACTGAACTATTTCGATGCATCCTGGGAGAAGGTCCTGAAGGATGTTGCGGAAAAGTCGCATCTGACTCTGGTGATGGA
>JAGQPY010000915.1 GCA_020426485.1 Planctomycetaceae bacterium | reverse complement strand
CTTTGAGAATGCACGAGTTTGGCAGGTTAAAAACCTGCCCCACGGGGTTCGTTGAACGGTATTGGGGTTAAACAGGCGGAGCACTGTGGTCAATAAGAGTCCATCTGAGTGAGACGCGACACTGGTTCAGACGACTTCCTGAAGAAGACTTGTTGCCGTGGATTCAGGTTTTCAATGCGATCATCGGGAGCGTCTCGGCGTTTGAGACTGCCCATTCGGCAGCGTTGTGAAATCCCGGTCGGATGATGGTCTGCATTTTCATTCGAGAACAGACCGTTTAACCCGACCCGGAGGGAGGTGTTTCAGGCGTGACCTCCCCTGTTGGTCGGGCTAAACGGAGGAATCTGCTTCACAGCGTTGGGCACCGCTCTCGTTGGGCATCAATAGGTAATATCGTAGACCGATCGCTTACCTGTCTTCGAAGTTGTGTTGAAGGCGGCCCGCTGACGTGACTCGAAAATTCCATTTGTCATTACGCGCTGGAAACTGAGTCGGCGCGAGCATCCGTCGTGGATGGGG
>JAGQPY010000914.1 GCA_020426485.1 Planctomycetaceae bacterium | reverse complement strand
AAATCACGAATACCGCGTGGCCATTTCGTGATTACATCATCAGGTCGTTCAATCAGGATAAACCATTTGACAGGATGATCCTTGAACATCTGGCAGGTGACCTGATAGGCCCGGATCAACCTGATGTGGAGATTGCGACAACTTTCCTCGTCTGTGGTCCCTATGATGATGTTGGAAACCAGGATGCTGTCCAGGCAGCCCAGATTCGAGCCAATACAATTGACGATATCATTCGCACAACGGGTGAAGCATTCCTTGGAGTAACCATTGGTTGTGCCCGATGTCATGATCACAAATTTGATCCCATCCTGCAGGAAGATTATTACAGCCTCTATTCCACATTTAATGGGGTGCAGCATGGTTCGCGGGTAATCAGCACCCGGGAAGAAAAAGATAACTTCAACAAAAAGATGGATCCGCTGAATCAAAGGGAGTCCGAAATCCTGAAACAGCAGGCTGATTTGAACAATGATATCAACCAGCGTGGTTTAAAAGTTGCTGAAGATCTGGAAAAGAAATGG
>JAGQPY010000913.1 GCA_020426485.1 Planctomycetaceae bacterium | reverse complement strand
GATTGCTCTGCCGATTCCTCGAGTCCATCTGCTGCTGGCCAAGTATGTCGCCGTGTTTTCCGTGACGCAGCTGACGGGCCTGGTGAATATTCTGGCGATGACCGCCACCGTGTATACGCTGCGAATGGAAACTCAGCTGTTCGGCGACGACGGCCTGACCGTGCGGCTGGGAATGTCATTGTTCTTGATCCTCGTTGTTTTCGGACTGTTCTATTCGGCCGTCCTGCTGGCGCTGACCAGTTCGTCACGCAGCTTCAAGGAAGCTCAGGCCTATCTGATTCCGCTGATGCTGATGTCAATTGCCCCGGGACTGGTCATTCTGCTGCCGGGATGGCACCTGCAGGGACTGATCGCCATTGTTCCGCTGGTCAACATGCTGCTGCTGGCCCGGGATGTGTTCGAAGGAGTGGCTGACGTTCTGCCGGCTTCTGTGGCCGTCGTTTCAACTCTGATTTACGCCGCCTGTGCCCTGACCGTTGCCGCACGTCTGTTCGGTACGGATGCGATTGCGGTGGGCAGCC
>JAGQPY010000912.1 GCA_020426485.1 Planctomycetaceae bacterium | reverse complement strand
CAATAAAGGAGATATAAATGACAACTGCCACAATGCTCAAAAATTTAGCGCAACAGCGCATCCTTATTATCGATAGCGCTATGGGCACCATGATCCAGCGCTACAAACTCACGGAAGCCGATTACCGGGGTGACCGCTTTCAAGACGTTTCGATGAATTTGCAGGGCAACAACGACCTGCTGTCGATTACCCAACCCCACATCATCGCTGAGATTCATAGGGCCAACCTGGAAGCCGGGGCCGACATCATCGAGACCAATACGTTTAACGCCAATTCCATCTCGCAAGCCGATTACCATCTGGAGCATCTGGCCTACGAGTTGAACGTAGCCTCGGCCCAATTAGCAAAAGCCGTTGCCGATGAGATGACGGTCCAAACGCCGGACAAACCCCGTTTTGTGGCCGGTGCTCTGGGGCCAACGAACAAAACGGCATCGCTCTCGCCTGATGTCAATGATCCCAGTGCCAGAACCATTACTTTTGATGAACTCTTCGCGGCCTATAAAGAGCAAGCCCGCGGG
>JAGQPY010000911.1 GCA_020426485.1 Planctomycetaceae bacterium | reverse complement strand
CTGGCGGAGGTCCTGACCGGTGAAACCGAGCTCACAGTCTTCGCGCCCACCGACGAGGCCTTTGCAGAATTGCCAGCGGGGACTGTCGAAAGTCTGTTGAAGCCAGAGAACAAGGCTAAGCTAGCTGGCATCCTGAAGTACCACGTCGTCGCAGGGCGAGTTTACTCAGAAGCTGCTGTAGCAGCCAAAGTTGCGACAACACTTCAGGGATCCACGATTGCGATTACTGTTCAGGACGGCAAGGCTCGCGTCAATGGAGCCAACTTGGTAGCGACGGACATCGACGCATCCAATGGTGTCATCCACGTCATCGACAGCGTGATGCTGCCTCGCGAATCCAAGAAGGTTTCGGCCGTCGAAGCTAGAGAGCTAATCCTGGGTGCCATTGCCCAAGGAGCTTCGACCTACAACGCTGGTCATCACGAAGCTTGTGCTCAACTCTATATGACGACAGCCAGCAGTCTAGTCA
This sequence comes from Planctomycetaceae bacterium, assembly GCA_020426485.1. Taxonomy (GTDB): domain Bacteria; phylum Planctomycetota; class Planctomycetia; order Planctomycetales; family Planctomycetaceae; genus JAGQPY01. The sequence goes on along the minus strand of JAGQPY010000911.1, from coordinate 53 downwards.
GTAACTGCGGCGATCTGCCACCGCATGTCGTTTCCAACTTGAAGCATGTCATG
>JAGQPY010000910.1 GCA_020426485.1 Planctomycetaceae bacterium | reverse complement strand
GCCGATCCAGTCGCCTTGTTGGTCGGTGACGAACATGTCGCCGGCCGCGTTGGCGCCAAGGCCGCTGGGCGAACGCATGCCGGCGCACATCGGCATCAGCTTGCCGCTGGGCGTGACCTTCATCGCCCAGCCGCGCCAGTGGAATTCGTCGTTCAGGCGCTCGTCGCCCAGGTCAATGTTGAGCGTGAGCCACAGATCGCCCCGGCCGTCGAATTTCGGACCGTAGGCATACTCGTGATAGTTGCCGCTGACGCCCCACCCGCGAGCCAATGTGCGGTATTCGTTGGCTGTCTCGTCGCCCGTCGTGTCGAGCAGCTGCGTCAGCTCCGTGCGTTGAACGAGCGCGAGGCCGCCGCCCCGGCGCACGACGCCCATCGGTTCGTGCAGCGCGGTGGCGTAACGATGGAATTCGAGCGACTCCGGCTTGCGGGCAGCAGCGCCGCCGATCAGCCACACGTCGCCTTGCCGCGTGGAGACGGCGAGCCGCTCGTCGTCGAAGGACGCGAGGCCGCTGACTTCCAGC
>JAGQPY010000090.1 GCA_020426485.1 Planctomycetaceae bacterium | reverse complement strand
GATTCAGGAATCAGCCCGCGTGCCTCGATGTCACCGAATGACAAAACCTGCGCCGTCGAGTTTGCCGATTATCAGGGTTGTACCAGTCGTCCGGCACCGGCAGGCGTCCCGGCATTCGTTTGTTGTGAATGTTACGGGAAGACTGCGACTCTCAATGATCGAAGATATGGACATTTTGCTGAGCAGACTTCTTAAGCGACTGAGCCTGCCGTTTTCGCGGCGACAAACCCGTCGCCGACGGTCGATCTGCGTGAATTCCCGCACCGCGGAGGTCCTTGAGCTTCGACAGATGCTGGATGCCACCGGGATTCAGGCATTTCATCGATCGGGGCAGACGTTCATTACATGGAATGAGGCCACGAATGTTGGTGGCGAACACTACAACGTCTACCGTCACACAGCGCCGATCAATTCGTCCAACCTGTCACAGGCTCAAAAGCTGACCGAGCGATGGGGGCCGGTCGATGATCAGACGTCCGTTCACAGGCTTGCCGGTGAACAGTCGCCGACTCACTTTGTGATTCAGGATCTGGGGACTCCACTGGGCGACGACAAAGGCCTGTTCGTCTATACAACGCCGGCAGGTCAGGCCGGCAGTTTTTATTACGCGGTAACTCAGGTGACCAACGGCATCGAGTCTCGTGTGATTTCGCCGTCGTCCAATGCAACGACGTCTGCGGTTTCCGAATCTGCGACCGCTCCAGCGCCGATTCTTGTTTCGTCGCAGAACAACGGTCACGGGATGGTCTACACTCAGTTCATGGATTATGACAACTGGAATCCAACATTTCAGGGATACGCCTACAACTACGCCGTCGCGCTGCCGTCGGACTATTCCTCCGCGAAGTCTTACCCGCTGAAGTTTTCACTGCACGCCTATACGGAAAGGTATGCAGCTCCGTCGACTTCGTCGTTTGACTGGCAGGCGGTTCAGGTGTTCCCGGATGATCCTGGTGAAAGTGCAGGAACACTGCATACATGGTGGTATGGATTTGCCGCCGATCACAATTATCAGACGGACGGATCCATTCCGACTTCCGGACACATTGAGAACTTCACTGAACAGCGTTTGCTGAGAACTATGGACGAAGTGATCGCTCGCTTCAGTGTCGACACGACTCGGATCCATTCTCAGGGACACTCCATGGGAGCGTCGGGATCTTTGTCCCTGGGCATTCGCTATGGAAATGTGTTCTCCGGCATCTACGCCAGCGAACCGATGACGAACTACAAATCCAGTCCCAACTTTCAGACGGACTACCAGCGTCTGTGGGGGACGCAGGCATCCAACCTTCCTGTCATCAATGACGGGCCGTATGCGACGGGCCTTGTTCAGTACAACGACACCGGTGTCTACGACTGGATGAATCATCACGAACAGATTGCTCGGCGACGTGGTGAGGACATGGCATTTCTGATGTTCGGACACGGGATCTCTGATAATACGATCGACTGGGCAACTCAGGGCAAGCCGTTTCCCCAGATTCTGAACGACAATAACATTGCCTACACGGCAGAGGATCGCATTAACTGGAACCATACATGGATGGGATTCGCGTTCGCCGTCCATGATCTGTTTTCGGCAGGCTTTGAAGATCTTGGCAGCTGGGAATTCAAGGGAAATGTCAGCTATCCGGCCTTCAGCAATGCGAATGGTTCGGCCGGTTTTCCGACCGTCTCCAGCCGCACCAGTTTCTACAACCTTAATCTGGACTGGTCGGCTCCCTGGAACGCCTTCGGCGACGAGATTATTGATTCGGACGGACTGTATTCGATAACGCTTCGATCTCGGACGGTTGCTCAGACCGCGGACGTGACACTCAGAAACCTGCAGCGTTTTCGAGTTACTTCCGGAGCGACCTACTCATGGCAGATCACGAATGTCAATTCCGGGCAGGTTGTGAACTCAGGGGCAGTTCAGCCGGATGCAGACGGCGTTCTGACCATACCGGCATTACAGATCGAGGCACTTGCCGGAAGTCGCCTGACGGTGACTCGTGTGGCAAACGCTCCGGTGATCACCGCACCAACAGGTGATCAGCTGTCGTTGCGCCCCGTGATCCGGTGGACGGACGTCAGTGGAGCCGCCCGTTATCGAGTCTGGATTACCAATCGAAGTACGGGAGCCAGTCCGCTTATTGATACCAATGTGTCGGTCGCTTCCTATACACCGACGGCAGACCTGCCTCTGGGTCGGTACACCGTTTGGGTCCAGCCGACCCTGTCCGGCGGCGGCACCGGCCCGTGGTCGGCGCCTCAGAACTTTAACGTGCGCCCGGCAACGGTCATCACCACGACCACGACTGCGTTTTCCACGTCCACACCGACGATTTCCTGGTCGACCGTTCCCGGAGCCGATCATTTTCAGGTGTGGGTGAATAATGTGTCGACCGGGCAGTCGGCGATCGTCAACGATTCTGCGGTCACGGGAAGTTCACTCACACTCCCGTCACTGGAGATCGGACGATATCGGATCTGGGTGCGAGCCTTCAATGCTCAGAATGATTATGGAGCCTGGTCAGCCCCACTGACGTTCAACATTGCCTCAACACCGACACCGTTATCCCCCGCGACATCCGATTTTACGGCTCCAACTCAGTTTCAATGGACGTCAGTGGCCGGGGCGGCGTCTTATGATCTGTTTCTGAGAAATCTGGACACCAATGCCACCGTGGTTTCGCAGACGGGTATCACTCAAACGACTTTCGTACCCGCGTCAACATTGACCAACGCAAACTACCGATGGTGGGTTCGCGCTCGCGGATCATCCGGAGCGGCCGGCGCGTGGAGTGTGCCGCGGGACTTCTCAGTGGCCGGGCGCCCGGTTTTGACGGCTCCGGTCGGTCAGACAACAAATGCCAGCCCCACGTTTTCCTGGGCCGCTTACGGCGGAGCCGTTCGATACATTCTGCACGTCAACAATCTGGATGGGGCCGGTACCGTTATTCGAGAAGACTTTCTGACGGCAACGACGTTTACGTCGCCCTCCAGTCTTCCGGCCGGAAACTATCGCTTCTGGGTGCAGGCCGTCAACGGCACCGGAACGTTCAGCTCATGGAGTCTGCCGACGGACTTCTCAATTGTATAGCGGTTGTCATCTGCATCGTCGGCCGTTGTGATCCCGTCCGATCGATGAGAGCCCTTCATCGCGTTGGGGCAGCCCCCGGACACATCACGTCGTTGTCGCGGGAAAGGCATTCACCAATGCCGACGTGCACCTCGGATTGGTCATCACAGCTTCAGGACATCGGCCATGGAATACAACCCGGCCCCTTTGCTGACCAGGAACTTGGCTGCGGCCAGAGCCCCGTAGGCATAGCTGTCTCGCGTGTGTCCGCGGACGGTCAGATCGATCGTTTCGCCCATCATGCCGAAAACGATGGTGTGTTCGCCGACATTGTCGCCCGTCCGCAGTGCGTGATAGCCGATTTCATCGCGAGGGCGCTGCCCCGGACGACCTTCGCGACCGTGAACGTGGCGTTCCTGCCCCATTTGTTCGGCAATGATCCGTCCGAAGTGCAGGGCCGTCCCGCTGGGAGCATCTTCTTTGAAGCGATGATGCCGTTCGATGATCTCCACGTCGACTCCGTCCGTGTTGTCGCGCAGAACGCGAGCCGCTTCGGACACCAGCTTCATGACCAGATTCACGGCCATGCTCATACTGGGAGCCATGACAATTGGCGTCGACTGAGCGGCGGCAGCGACCTTTTCGCGTTGAGCCTCCGTCAGACCTGTCGTGGCGATGACCAGCGGAATCTGTCGTTCTTCGCACTGTCCGAGAATGTGATTCAAACCTTCCGGTGTCGAAAAATCGATCACGACGTCAACGCGTTCGACCAGATCGGACTGAATCAGCACGCCACATTTTCCGACGCCGCACACTTCGCCGGCATCCTGTCCGATTCGTGGCGACTGACTGTTTTCCAGGGCTGTCACCAGCTTCAGGTCAGGGTCAGCAAGTGTCAATGCAACCACGCGCTGCCCCATGCGTCCGGCAGCACCGTTCACCGCCACTTTGAGTGGTTCGACTTCAGCCATAAATCTCACGCCTGTTACGACAGCTGATCCGGAATCATCCGTGATCAAACCTGTTCATCTTTGCTTTGCACAATCGGAATTAGTCCCGAGCAAACGACGGCCCGAGCAGGTTCAGCCGCGTTCAGCAACCGGAACATAATTTCGTTCGTTGTGTCCGGTGTAAATCTGTCGAGGACGATAGATGCGGGTGTCTTCGTCGCGAAGTTCTTTCCAGTGAGCCAGCCATCCGGGAAGTCGACCGATGGCGAACATCACGGTGAACATGTTCGTGGGAATCCCCATCGCTCGATAAAGAATTCCGCTGTAGAAATCGACATTCGGGTACAGCTTGCGGTCCACAAAATATTCGTCTTCCAGCGCGATCTGCTCCAGATTGCGGGCTATATTCAGCAGCGGATCATCAACGCCCAGCTGTTCCAGAACGTCACCCGCCATTCTGCGCAGGATGGCGGCCCGAGGATCAAAGTTTTTGTAAACACGGTGGCCAAAGCCCATCAGCCGAAATTCGTCATTTTTGTCCTTGGCCTTCAGAACCCACTTTTTGTAGTCGCCTCCGTCGTTCTGAATCATTTCCAGCATCTCAAGCACCGCCTGATTGGCTCCTCCGTGCAGTGGTCCCCACAGAGCACAAATACCGGCGGAAATTGCGGCGAAGATGTTCGCCCGACTGCTGGCCACCATGCGAACGGTGGCCGTGCTGCAGTTCTGCTCATGATCGGCATGCAGAATCAGCAGCATGTTCAGAGCGCGAGCCAGAATCGGATTGACTTTGTATTCCTCCGCCGGGACGGAGAACATCATGTGAAGAAAGTTGTCGCAGTACGGCAGTCGGTTCTGCGGATAAACCGTGGGCTGACCAATCGACTTCTTATAGGCGTAGGTTGCCAGCGTGCGAACCTTGGCAATCAGTCGAACGAAGTTGTCGTCCTGGTTCTTTTCGGTTTCCGATTCCGGATAGAACGTCGACAGCGAAGACACCATCGCCGACAGAATGGCCATCGGATGGGCATTCTGAGGATACCCTTCGAAGAACTTCTTCATGTCTTCGTGGATCATGCTGTGGTACGTCAGTCGAGCACGAAAGTCCTTCAACTGCGCGGTGGTGGGCAGGTCACCATAAAGCAGCAGCCATGCGACTTCCACAAAGTCCGATTTTTCGGCCAGCTGTTCAATCGGGTAACCACGATAGCGAAGAATGCCCTCTTCGCCGTCAATATAAGTGATCGCGCTTTGACAGGCACCGGTGCTGCTGAAACCGGGATCGAGAGTGATGGCTCCCGACTGGCTGCGCAGGGAACCGATCTCCACACCGACTTCGCCTTCGGTGCCGACGATTACCGGCAGGTCGTACTGTTTACCGTCCAGAGAAAGACTGGCCGTCTTCATTCAAGTTTCCCCGATCAATGCAAAGGCCAGGAAGAAATCAACAATCCTCGCCTGCGAAATTTGCTGTCTGAATTTCCCGACAGCGCTCAGACAACGATGACTTTGGTCACTTGTTTAACATCGGCGGGATCGCAGAGGTCACCACCGACGGTCCAGAGCAACTTCTGAGCCAGCCGCGTCAATCGATGAATGGACCAACCTGTCGGACTCCTCTACAGCAGTTCGAAAGGCTTTCATCAGGACGAAAATCACCGGACAACGATACGCTCTGAACCAGCCTGAAATACTAGTGCCAGACAGGAAAAAGTAAACTCACCCCGCGCAATGAGTTGTGTGTCTCCCGTGAATGGTGTCGTGCAGCAACGATCGAACGGAGGTGGAGGCCGGAATGTCGCAAACTTCAGAATTTTTAAGGCTTCGACTTCCAACTGATGGCCGTCCTGATTCTGCCCCGTCGGCAACGCAAAACTCTGAACCAATACGTGCGGTCCGGTCGCCGACGCGGAAATCCCCCCGGTCTACCCAACCCGTGCGACCCGCAAAGCTCACGAAATCGAAATCCTTGATGGCGTCGACGTTCGCTGCGTTACCAAACCACGTCATCCCGATGAATCGTTTCTGAGTCACCACGTGACGGACATCACCAGCCCGTGGCGAACTGTGCGGGCTGTAGTACCTGAGTGAACCGGCTTGTTCGAAACCCAGTCTCATGCGCCGACCGGTCGATAATTCACTCAGTGAAAAGCAATTGCGCCACACTCAACACCCGCACAATGTTGGGAAGCTTCCGGGCGTCAGGCTTCGGGCCGTCCTTGATTGAACTGACAACACGCCCGAATGACGTTCGACAAATGAGTTTCATCGCGCAATTCGCATTCCTCAAGTGATCACGTCCCGGACGAGGTCTGATTTCATTTCTCATCGAACACGAACGCTGCCATGTCCAGGAAATCCGCCAGACAACCAGCCGAAGCCGAAGTTGCAGCACCGTCACGAACACTTCGCTGGCTGCTGGTCCTCGTAGCCATCGTCGTTCTGCTGCCAACGTTGCTCACATCCACCGGGCAGCTGAAAACCGTCCTGAATCTGTCTCAGCCCCGTCTGGCACGCTTTGTTCGATTCGACTGCGGCACCACTCACTGGTGGTCGAATGTTCGCATCACCAACGTGTCTGTGCGAGATGCCACGGAACAGCCAACTGAAGGCGCGGTTCCTCTTCCGCTGGCAACAGCCGACGTGGTGACCATTCGGCAACCGCTTTGGGAAATCCTGATGTCGGGTGGCCGCGGACTGCAACTTCAGATCGAACGACCCGTTCTGAATCTGCGATCACAGGAAGGACGCACCAACATCGAACGCACTTTGACGGAGATGCTTGGTTCTGCAGAAGAGCAGGCGTCGAACGAAGGATTTCCAATCGATGTCTCTGTCACGGAAGGCACGGTTCATCTTCTGGGGCAGAATTCACTTCCGGGAAATTCTGCGTCACTGAAAGGCATCACCGGACGTATCGTGCTGCCCGGTTCGCCGAACGAACTGCCGGAGATTGACATCCAGGCCGTCATGCAGGGAGTCGACCACATTGCCGCCCGGGGCCTTGATGTCAACAGCGGCGTAAACCCACGCATTGCGGCTTCGCTGGACGGTCTTTCCAGCGATTTTTCGCTGTTGCCGTTCACGGACGAACAGATGAACGCACTGGCAAATTCCAGTGATGAGTCCAGCATTCAGATTCAGTTTCTGCCCGATCCGCAAACACATCACCGACAGTTGATGGTTGAAGCTCGGCGACTGAACCTGTCTGAATTCCAACCGATGATCGAACGACTTGCTCCGGGCACGATCTGTTCGGGAAAAGTGTCCTGCCTGATTCAGGGTCAGATGCTGGGAGACATTTCCGCAGATGGCATCGCCGGACGGATGAGGTTTCTGGCTGAGAATTTCCATCTGCGACAGTCGTCCTGGGCTCCCGGCGAACACATCCGTCTGGAAACAGTTTCAGGGCAGGGAGCTGTTGCTTACGCCACCGACGGACTGCTGGTTCGTGACCTGAAGATTGATTCTTCCCTGATGGATCTGACCGGCAGTGGTGAAGTACGAATTTCAAAAACAGATCCGGTGGCTTCGTTGAAACAGGCGGCTTCCCTGTCGTCAAGCGACGAACGTCAGCGAGTTGCCGAAGCGACGGCCGCATCCGCCGGCCAGGTCGCGATCAACGGTCGCATCGATCTGGCAGCATTGTCGCGCATGATTCCCCAAACGCTTGAAATCAGCGACGACGTCAACATCGCCAGCGCTGACGTGAGATTCTCCACGCGGCTTCAGCAATCGGTGAAAACCCCGACACTCCTGGAAAGTCTGACATCGGTGAACGACGTCATTCAATGGCAAATGGCCGCTCAAACAACGCCCATTCGAGCGGTCCGAGGTCAGCAGAACATCGAGATTCCTTCTGCGCTGCGTATCGATGGATTGGGGACTCTGACAGGTCAAAGTATTCGGCTGGATCGCGGACGTTTCTCGGGAACATTCGGAAGCGTTGATCTTCAAACGACAGACGGCGGTTACAACGTCACGGGAGACGTGGAACCTCGTCGCCTGTGGGCCGATTTCCGTCAGCTGCTGAATATCCCGGAACCACAGATTAACGGCAGCCTGTCGTTCACGGGCCGGATTCAATCCGGTGCTGCTGATGAAGTCGCGCTGAGGGACGTCCGAATTTCAGGCGACGGTCTTAATGTGCGCAGTTCTTCGCTCACCTACCGACCTCAGGCGGCGGCCATCCGGATGCTGGTCGGAGACGCTGTTGTGGACGCGCGTTCCGGAACCCTGAAGACAGTTCTTTCGCCGTGGATGTCGCTGGACTGGCTGGAAGATTCGACGCAGATTTCTGTCCGGATTGACGCCGATCCGGAATCGAAAATCAGATTAGCCGCGCAGGCGACTCCGGATGAATCGACGGCAAACGGCTACTCGGCACCGCAGGGTCACGTGTCGTCTTCGACAGGGCCGTTCGACCGTGCAACCGCTTTGAAAGTGAGCAGCGGTCGCATGGAATGCAGCATCATCGCCGATCCACCTTCCGGCGGTTACCTTGTCGAACAGGGAAAACTGCAGGTGCCCGGTCTGAATGCTGCCATTCAGGGCACGGTCACCGTTCCTGCGGGTGTGCTGCAACTGAATTTAGTCGCGGACACGCAATATGACCTGGAACAGCTTCAGCGTTCTTTGGTTCCGGATCTGTCCAGAAACATCCTGCTGACCGGTCAGGGGCAGGATCGATTTGAGATCTCCGGCCATCCGGCGATGTTCACCATCGGTGAAGTGAATGAGTTTCTGCTTCGAACTAACGGCGGCGACGCCCATCCAGACATTTCACCACTGACGTGCAGCGGCGCGCTGAAGTGGACGTCCGGCGTGATTGCCGGACTTCCACTCGGGCCGGGCACTGTAACGGCGCAACTCAAAGATGGTCTGCTGCGGTGTGAACCGATTCATTGTTCGCTGGGGACAGGCACCGTGGACGTGATGCCGCAGTGGGATCTGACATCCAATCGACTGCAACTGGCATCGGGCAGCAGGATTCAGAACATCGAACTCACGCCTGACCTTTCTCGGCAGTGGCTGGGCTATCTCAGCCCCTTCCTGTCAGAAGCGGCCAGCGTTTCGGGAAAGATCTCCGCAAGAACGCACCGCTTTGATATTGCACCGGATCATCCGGAACAGAGTACGATTCAGGCGGTGCTGACAATCCATCAGGCAGTCGCCAGCCCCGGTTCATCCATGGCCCCCCTGATTCAGGTACTGGACCTGATCGACCGCAAGAACGCCGGAGGTTCTCGAGAACTGCAGTTCGCCAGTCAGGAAATTCCGTTCGAACTTCGAGACGGAATGGTGTACCACGACGGACTTTCCGTCAGTGTCAGCGGTTACGAAGTCCGCAGCAGTGGTGCCGTGGGAATGGATCGGCGCATCAGCATGAACCTGCAGATTCCGCTGCAACGCTCCGAAGCCGGTCAACTGCGAACCAACAGTCTGACGGTGCCTGTAAGCGGCACTCTGGATCGGCCTCAGATCGACACCGGCAATCTACTGCAGAATCTTGGTCGGCAGCAGATTCAGAACCAGTTCGACCAGCAACTGGACAAAGGACTGAACAAACTGCTGAACAAACTGAAATAGCGTTCGAGAAACTGTCGCAGTTTCTGCCTGTCAGTTTGTAGCGGTTATTCTGAATCAATCAGTTTTACGGTTCCGACAAAGTTTGGCGATCGTTCTGACGATATCGGTTATGAGGAATTCTCGTTTGGTCTCCGTACGCAGTCGCGGCGACGAGAAATCCACAGATCACTGGTATCAGCCAGATGGCATCGTGCTGAGTGACGATCTCAGCCGGCGCAGGGGGATCGCTGAAAGTGCAAACGTCGCAGAAAAGAATGACCGTCATCGTCATGATGACCTCACTTCTTCTGCAGGGCTGCGCGGCCGAAAAGCTTCGGGTCCAGTATCTGTTCCGCAATGACCAGCCACTGTCTTACTACGAAGACGTCACTTCGGCCATTGAATACCCCACCGAAACGGAGCCACGTAAGACCGATGAAGAACTGCTGACCGCGCCGCGTTCGATTCGCAGTCTGGATGAAGTGGAACCGTGGGAAATCCATCTGGAAGAATGCATTCGCATGGCGCTGGCGGAAGCCACCATCCTGCGAGACAACTCGGTGGTTCGCAGCGGTCAAAGCGAGATTCTCCAGCGGCCTCAGGGTACAGCCTCCATCTATGATCCGGCGATTCAGCAAACCGGCTTTCTGTTTGGCAATCGTGGCTACGAAGCAGCTTTGGCCGACTTTGACGCAACGGCCACCACGTCTCTGACATGGGGCCGCAACGAAACGCCTCAAAACGCCGGTACACTGGGACTGGCGTCCGGAGAGACTCAACAACTGGAAACCTTCGCTCTGCAGTCGCGCATCGAAAAGCCGCTGGGGAATGGCGGAACCGTCGCGGTCGAACACGACATCAACTACGAAGGCAACAATCGTCCGGCCGGCGGGCTGGGACAGCAGCTGTTCCCGTCGTCTTACAACGGCCTGATTCAGGCGGAATATCGCCAGCCGCTGCTTGCGGGAGCGGGCGTGGAATTCAACCAGATCGCCGGACCGCTGAATCAGGGGGTTCGAGGCGTCTCCGGAGTATCGCAGGGGATTCTGATTTCGCGCATCAACGGCGATATCGCGTTAACGGCCTTCGAATCACGCGTGAAGACTCTGGTGAGGGACGTTGAGGACCAATACTGGGATCTGCATCTGGCGCTGCGACTTTATCAGTCAGAAATCGATTCGTTCAAGGATCTGGTCGCTTACTTCGCGAGGCTGCGAGATCGTGGTGAAGGTGCGGACAATATTCTGCAGTCCGAAGCCCGGATCTACGAAGCGGATGCTCGCATTCGAGGCTCCCTGGCGGACATTCTGCAACACGAATCCCGGCTGCGTCGACTGTGTCACCTGCCGATGAATGACGGCAAGTTCCTGTATCCTGTCGACTCACCATCTGAAGCTCTGCTGAGCCCGGACTGGGAAGCGTCTCTGCAGGAAGCCTTCTGTCATCGTCATGAACTTCGTCAGCAGAAATGGGAAATCAAGAGTCTGGAACTGCAGCTGAAAGCGGCTCGCAGCCTTGTCCGACCTCGTCTGGACATGGTCAGCCAGTATCGCATCAACGGCTTTGGCGACGACCTGGCGGCCTGGGACGGAAATCCGCTGGGCAGCATGTATCAGAATCTGGGCGACAACGATAACACCGGCTGGAACTTTGGCGTTCAGGCTTCGATGCCGGTTGGACTGCGTTCCGCCAGGATTCAGGTTTCCAACTACGAACTGCGGCTTCGGAAAAACCGAGCACTGCTGGATGAGATGGAACGGGAGATCGCGTACGAGCTCTCAACATCTTTGTACGAAATGCAGCGCTGGTACGAACTGGCAGACAGCACGACTCGACGGATGGAGGCGTCTCGCCGCTACAAAATTGCCGCCGAAGACAAACTGCTGTCGACCGAAAACGTGAGTCCGGATCTTTTCAACCTGCTGCTGCAGGCCAAGATTCAGGAACGTGACGCCGAACAGGCGTTCATGAGAAGCATCGTTGAATACAACAAAGCCATCAATTCGCTGCGTTTCAACAAAGGCACGACGCTGGTCGACCACGAAATCTATCTGGCTGAAGGCAACTGGCATCCCGCGGCGGCCGAATTTGCTCTGCGACGAGCCGTCGAACGAACGTACGCCAAAGACGCTCACCGACTTCGTACGGAACCCATTGAATTTGTCGGCGGCGCGGCACCGGGAAGCTGGGAATCCCTTGGAACAGACTCGCGGCCCTTTACTCCGGGAGCACTGGCCGGCGACGATCAACCGTTGCAGGAACTTCCGGGCGGTCCCATGAGCCCCGTTCCGGGAGCACCAGACTTTCGGATGCCCCCACAGGATTCTCAGGGTCCCGGAGCTCCCATGCTTCAACCGCCGCCGATTGAAGGGGAAGTGCCGCCGATGAACGACAGCACCGCCCCCAAAATCCTGGAACCGGCACCGGTTCCACCGGCTGGCGATGACATCACGGGCTTCACGCCATTGCCCGATGGGTTTCTGGATGTGCCCTCGACCAGCAATCGAGACAATGCCGGACGAACTCGGTTCTGACAGCGACTTCACAGTTGTGCTGTTGAAGACGACCGATCGCAGGACAGCAAGCCGCTTCCGGCCCTGAGTGTATCCGTTGACAGACTTGTCAGCCGGTAGACCCGGTTGTACCGGACAGGAAGGTGCAGCCGTCAGCAGAATCGCGATCCGGAACTTTGCGAGGCACGTCCTTGTCCACATCGCACGAACCGGAACGATCCCAAAGTCGTTCCAGAGAGATTCCGGCACAACGTTCCTGAAACTGAGCAGCGGTTTCGCCATCGCCTTGTCGGACAACCGATTCCTGCAGCTCCGGAGCGTCCTGCAGAATGCGAGCTGCAATTGTTCGGCGAGCTTTCTCGGTCAACGCTCCCAGATACAGCGTGCGGTCGATGCGTCCGGGACGAGAACTCTTGCCGGTCTCATCCGGGACACCCAGCGCGGAATCAATCTGGTCCAGTCGATTGGTCGTGATCACCACAAACAAGCCGTCACAGCGTTCGATGCCGTCCAGACAGTTCAGCAGACAGTCGAACGTCAGATGCTGTTCACGCCCCGTGATGTTCTTTCGGCCATCGAACACGGCATCGATATCCTCAATCACCGCCATACAGGGAACCTGCGACAGCATATGACACCATGCGTTCTGGAATTCCTCATTCATCAGGCTGGCCAGATCATAGACGAAGACAGGCAGGTCCAGATCTTCGGCCACAGCACGAATCAGAGCCGTCTTGCCGGTCCCCGGAGGTCCGTGAAGCAGCCAGCCGCGTCGCCAGGGAATCGAACGACTGCGATACCAGTCTTCATTCTGCTTCCAGAAATGAGCTTCCCGAACCAAAGTCTCCGCATCGGCATTCAATGCCAGGCGCTGGACGGCCGTCTCCTGCCCGGAATCCGGATGGCCCAGTTCAGACACATCCCATCCGACGGGTCGATGCTGAAGGCAGGCCCGAGTATCATAAGCCGACGCCGGTCCGGATGTTGATCCTCGACGGTGACTGCTGATATGAGCCGTCGTGTGGCCGGCGGTTCCATACACGTGACGAACATAGTGTCGCCGCTGGCCGGGAATGTCGTGCTCGTTGAACGACGCAATTCGAAAATTGAAGTGCTCAGCCGCCTGCCAGATCAGATCATCCGGATCAAAGGTGCCTCTCAGAAACAGAAGTTTCAGACCGTTGGTATTCCAGTCGCGAGCCGTCACGCCTTCTTCCACATTGGTCGTGGCTCCGTGATCGCGCACCACCCAGATTGGACGCCAGCCTCGCCAGTATATGCGACCGGCAGAACCGATGGTCTCCATCGCGATCAGCTGAGTACGGCGGCGACTGCGAACATGCAGCAGCCATCCAACGTACTCTCGCGGTCCCAGACGTGATGGCACGAACTTTTCTCGAAGCAACAACTGCAGCGCTTCTGACTGAAAGCCCGTGACCTGCACCGTGACGACCAGCCGACTGGACAGCTGAGCCCAGAAACTGCGCACGTAGCTCCAGCCCGACGCCATCAAAGTCAGCGCCGCTGCACTTCCGGCAAAGATCCAGGGATAATCCGTCATATGATTTGGTTTCTCGGAAGTTCGTATTTCTTCAGGCGAGGAGACAGCAGAAGTCATTATTCGCGGGCGGTTTGCCGCTCAACAGCAGGACTCACCCCGCAGCACATCAGCCACATCGAACCGTCCGAAAATATTCGGCGGGGCCGGTCACGCGACAAGGGAACGTTCGTCAGAATGGGCAATTTCGGAGGACATTCTGCCGATGTCGTTTGCCGTCGAAGACGTCAACGAAAAGGTCACAGGAATCTGGTCAGACACCGAGTTCAGAATTGGGTTCAGCCAACTGAACGTTCCCCGAACACTTCGTGGAATTGTCAATGGCCGGCGTTGTTCACTGCGAACGACGGTTCTCGTCTGTTGCACGACGAATAGTGTTTCGTCATGATCGCCGGTCAGGACGCCACTGTGACGAGACTATCCACCGAGCACCTTCATGAACATTCTGCAGTCTGTACTTAAAAGCCTGTTTGTCGTTTCTCTTGTCGCGGTTTCCAGCGGATTCGGTCAGGACGCGTCCTCGGAAAAACGCAGCGAACCACCGGATCAGTTTGATCTTCAGGAAAAGAAGACCGACCGGAAGCCGGGCCCGGTCATGGACGCCGAAACCATTCGACAGGGACTGCGATCACATGATCAGGCTCTCTATATCAAGGCCGGGTGGATTCGCGATCCTTACATCACTCTCGGACCGGATGACTATTACTATCTGACGGGAACTCAGCCACGCGAAGGCGATCCGCGCGAAGCGGTGAATCCGTACAACATCGGGCTGGGCAGTCGCAGCATTGTGGGAGATCAGGTTCGAGTCTATCGCAGCCGAAATCTGATCGACTGGGAAGCTCTGGGACCGATCTTCACCGTTGAAGATACCTGGAAGGCTCAACATGGGCAGAAGATTCGCAATGCCGTCATCTGGGCACCGGAAGTTCACTGGACGGATGACCGCTGGGCACTGGTGCATTGCCCGCGAACTCATTCCAGCCTCGTACTTTCAGAAGGTCCGTCGCTTTCCGGTCCGTGGACACATCCCATGAACGGCAAAATGGGGCCGCGTCACGATCCCTCGCTTTTCAGAGATGACGATGGCACCACTTACCTGCTGTGGGGCAATACGGAACTGGCACCTTTGAGCAGCGATCTGAGTCAGTACACCGCTGATCCGGTTCGAATTGATCCGGCAGGCTCGCGGCCCGGTCCGGATGGAAAGCCCATCAATCGCATTGGTCACGAAGGAGCGACGATGATCAAGGTTGGTGGAAAATACGTTCATCTGGGCACCGCATGGTCGACCGATCAGGGACGCAAAGGTTCGTACAACCTCTATTACTGCGTGGCGGATCGCATCACCGGACCTTACAGCGAACGCAGATTTGCGGGACGTTTTCTCGGACACGGCACGCCGTTTCAGGATCGAGAAGGTCGCTGGTGGTGTACCGCCTTCTTCAACGGCAACGTACCGCCCGTTCCGAAGGAAGGCATACAGCAGCGAAATCTCAGCGAAGACGCTCAAACAATCAATGAGCAGGGTGTCACCATTGTGCCTCTCGACGTTCGAACACTGGACGACGGAGACGTCTCGATTCGAGCGAAAGATCCGGCCTACGCCTCCCCGGGCCCGGATGAAGTGCAGAAGTTTTAGCCGGACAACGCCACTTTGGAGTGCGGCGACTTTTCGCTTTGGAGTTTTCTGGCAGATGATCTCCAAAACGCGCCTTTGACTTACAGAAATATTCACGACGGCGCAGGAGGCACCGATTCTTCGTTGAAGCATTCGATCGGCAGTAGCGAAGGTGCCCCACGGCCTGCCGAGGAATTGGCAAGAATACCTCGTCAGGTCTGTAGCGGAATTCGTAAGAATTCCGAGCGATTCAGAATCGCTGACCAACTCTGCTGCCAGCCCAGTCTGACCTGCGGTTCTCGGAACATCGACGTGTGGAATCAACGCCAAAGCGGCGACAAGTCGCCGC
>JAGQPY010000909.1 GCA_020426485.1 Planctomycetaceae bacterium | reverse complement strand
GGGCAAAATATGTTGCGGATTTTTCAAACTGTCTGCACGAATAGGGAACGGCGCTACTGATTTGAGTCACAATTTCTCCCACAGATTTAATCAAATACGGTTGCTTTATTCGGCAGAATTGGTATAATAATTTACAGAACATAACTCATTAAAATTCAGACATTAAAGAAAAAGGTGATTAACATTGTCTTTTCCACAGGATAAAATAAGAAATTTCAGCATTATTGCTCACATTGACCACGGCAAGAGTACGCTTGCGGACAGAATTCTTGAGCAGACCAACTCCGTTTCCGAAAGGGATATGGAGGCACAGCTGCTTGATGACATGGATCTTGAGCGTGAGCGTGGCATTACAATCAAGGCGAGGGCGGTTAGCGTTATCTACAAAGCCGATGACGGCGAAGAATATCTTTTTAACCTCATCGACACCCCCGGTCATGTTGACTTTAACTACGAGGTTTCCCGTTCACTGGCGGCTTGTGAGGGCGCTATTCTTGTTGTTGACGCATCACAGGGCATTGAG
>JAGQPY010000908.1 GCA_020426485.1 Planctomycetaceae bacterium | reverse complement strand
CAGCATTGAAGATGTGGCCTGAACTGAAACGACCTGGTCCGCCCTGCAACGGAGCTCATTCTGGCTCGTTGGAGGTGGTATTTGGGCAGTTTTTCAGGCTCAAAGTCCTGTTTTTTGCTGCGTGGATGGGAATTGGTACGGCATCAACGCAGGATTTCAGATCCACCTTTGCCAACAGAAATTTTTTTGATAGATTCCCGCCAGTTGACTGTCCCTGCACGCAGTGACAAGCAGGCCGCCGTAGCTCAGCTGGCAGAGCGACGCTTTCGTAAAGCGTAGGTCGCTGGTTCAAATCCAGTCGGCGGCTTTGGAAAACACAAGGCTTCAGCGAATTCGCTGGAGCCTTTTCTCGTCGTTGCGGCGATTTTCCTGATCGGCGTCTTCATCTTTACGGTGCCCGACGGCCGCGGCCGTTCTTTGGATCAACTTCGCCCCCAGTAGCCGCCGATGATGTGCGGAAACTTGCAGGGCGTGACGTGATAGTGCGGGCCGCGTTCTTTGTCCGTGTGAAGATTGAAATCGTTA
>JAGQPY010000907.1 GCA_020426485.1 Planctomycetaceae bacterium | reverse complement strand
CGGGAAATGACGCCTCGCAAGGCCGCCGAGTGGCCATACCAGTTGCACGCCGCCGAGTCCTGGGAGCGTCTCGAAGCCTGCCTTACGGATATACGGCTGTTCTTCGCCTTATACAACGACAAGACGCAATGGGAGTTGACCAGCTACTGGCATCCACTGCGGGTTAGAGACCGTGACATGGGCGCTTGCTATTCCAAAGCCTTTGCGAGCTGGACTGCTCACCCACGCATCGCAAGGAACCATCGTCTACCTGCACAGCTTGGGGCATTTCTCGTGGACAACGGCCTCTATTCCACCGCCGAACCGCTGCTGGAGCGGGCCTTGGAAGCCAGCGAACGCTTGCTGGGGCCAGAGCATCCCGACACGCTCGGGAGCATGAATAATCTAGCAGAATTGCTCACATGCACAGGTGACTACGTAAACGCGGAGCCGCTGTTTCGCCGGACGCTAGAAGCCAGCGAACGTGTGTTGGGCTCGGAGCATCCCTCGACGCTAACGATCTTGAGTAATACGGCCGGATTGCAT
>JAGQPY010000906.1 GCA_020426485.1 Planctomycetaceae bacterium | reverse complement strand
ACTTAGCCTTCGAGGGTGGTCCCCCGATCTTCAGACAGGATTTCACGTGTCCCGCCCTACTTAATACGTCCAATCGAGCTTCCCATACGGGGCTGTCACCCACTATGGCCTGTCTTTCCAGACAGTTCTGGTCACTCTCATGGCTCGGCTGGTCCCCGTTCGCTCGCCACTACTAGGGGAGTATCTGTTGATTTCCTTTCCTCCGGGTACTTAGATGTTTCAGTTCCCCGGGTTTGCTCTTAAAACCCTATGTATTCAGGTTAAAAGTACCTGTTTCAGTAAGATATAAGCTGCCCTAAGGCAATTATATCAAACTGTCAGGTGGGTTGCCCCATTCGGAGATCGAGGGGTCAAAGCCTATTCTCGGCTCACCCTCGCTTATCGCAGAGTATCACGTCCTTCATCGCCTCTTGCTGCCAAGGCATCCACCAAACGCCCTTCTCGCGCTTGATTTGATCCAGAAAAAGACAGGCTTTCGTCTGCCAGGCCCAGCTGGTTCGTCTGGGCACATTCTTCTGAACCAAAA
>JAGQPY010000905.1 GCA_020426485.1 Planctomycetaceae bacterium | reverse complement strand
GAATGTCGAAATCCGAAGCTCGAAATCCGAAACAAATTCGAAATCAGAAGGACCAAAAGGTCTCTGATGAGTCATGGCGGAATGAGGTAACAAGGCTACGTTTCGAACATTCGTGCTTCTGATTTGCTTCGGATTTCGAGCTTCGGATTTCGGATTTCGGATTTACCCCCCGCCACCCCTTCCCTCAACCGCCCGCTCCAACCATGCATCCTGTGCTTGAACATCAGCGACATCTCACGCGGCGGGAATTGTTACAGGGGGCGGGGTTGAGTGTGGGTTCCATCGCGCTCGCCGGACTGCTGCAGCAAGATGGTCTTGCCGATAGTAGTTCGGTGGGCGGGTTGCCGGAGTTGCCGCACTTCGCGCCCAAGGCGAAGCATGTGATCTATCTGTTCCAGAACGGCGCGCCGACGCATGTCGACTTGTTCGACTGGAAACCCAAGCTCGTCGAGATGCATGGCGAGCCTGTTCCGGAAGAGGCGGTGAAAGGTCAGCGCTTCAGTACGATGACCGGCAACGCGACGGGC
>JAGQPY010000904.1 GCA_020426485.1 Planctomycetaceae bacterium | reverse complement strand
CGAATCATCTTGTGAGAGAGATTCTTGGTAAACGCAGCAACGGAGATGAATGTATGAATCAGCCCATCCGGGTTTTAATTGTCGATGACTCGGCGGTTGTTCGAGGACTATTATCAAAGACAATGGAATCCGATCCGGAACTTGTCGTGGCTGACTCAGTCATGAATGGAGAGCGGTCGTTGGCTTAGCTCTCGGGAAATGCCGCTGACGTGGTTCTGCTCGATGTGGAAATGCCGGTCATGGATGGTTTGACCACGTTGAATCACCTTCAACAAAAACACCCGCACATCAAGACAATTATGGTCAGCTCCCTAACCGAGTCGGGCGGCAATGCCACAGTAAAAGCCCTTTCTATGGGGGCGGCAGGATGTGTCGCCAAGCCCAGGACAAACGGAATCGCGGACAGCATTGAACTGCTTTGCCGAGAACTCCTCCCCCTAATCAAGGCCGTTGGACAACGAGTCAACAAAGGCTCAGATTCGAAGATAAGTTCAGGAAATCCTGGATGGAACTCAAAACCGTCCCATT
>JAGQPY010000903.1 GCA_020426485.1 Planctomycetaceae bacterium | reverse complement strand
CGATACGGAAAGTGGCCCGGAAGGATTGCGGCGTGCGGAGGATGTCACGCCGGAACGTCTGGAACGACGTTCCCGTTTGATGAGCCAGATGCGAAACAGCTATCGCAGCCAATTCAGCGGTTTTCGTCGAGTAGAAGATTATGTGGATGCCGGAATTTCCGGAGATCTGCTGGCTGGCCCCAGATTCAGCAGCGTATTCGATCTGAAATCTGAAGCTGATTCCCTGCGAACAAAATATGGCAACGAATTTGGCCAGCGTTGCCTGCTGGCTCGTCGGCTGGTGGAAAGCGGTGTGAAGTTCATCGAAGTCAGCTTTAATCTGAACTTTATCAACGGAACGGGCTGGGATACCCACAATGAAGGACAAAAGAATCAGCACATTCTGATTAAAGAACTTGACCAGGCATTGGCTGCCTTACTGGACGACCTGGAACAGCGAAGCCTGCTCGACACGACACTCGTAGTGGTCGCCACGGAATTCGGTCGACCGCCGGAATTTGACGGCCGTGGTGGACGAGGCCACCAGGG
>JAGQPY010000902.1 GCA_020426485.1 Planctomycetaceae bacterium | reverse complement strand
ATGCCTTTTGAAGGGACAGCGCCTGTGGTCGTTTCTGAACAACCGCCAGAGTTTCATGTTTTGGCGCGTGGGAATTATCGACAGCCGCAGGAAGTGGTTGTACCTGCAGGAATACGTGCCTTGAATCGGGGAGGGTTGAGCGACGATTTCGGACTTGCGGCCGACGCACCAGAAGCCGAACGACGGAAGCAGCTTGCAGCGTGGGTGACGGATCCGCGTAATCCGCTGACCGCCAGAGTCATCGTCAATCGACTTTGGCATTATCACTTCGGTCAGGGGATCGTCGACACGCCGAGTGATTTTGGATTTGCTGGTGGCAAGCCAAGCAACCCGGAATTATTGGATTGGATGGCAAAGCGATTGGTCGACAACGGCTGGAAACTAAAAGAGCTTCATCGACTGATTGTAAACTCATCGACGTATCGTCAAGCCTCGAATGTCGAAAACCCACAGGGCCAATCTGTGGACGCCGACAATCGATCTCTTTGGCGTTTCAACCAGCGTCGTCTCGATGGTGAAGCGGTGCGCG
>JAGQPY010000901.1 GCA_020426485.1 Planctomycetaceae bacterium | reverse complement strand
ATCCCGCCGATGACAACCAGCCTGTGGAACTGTACGACTTCACCACCGACCCAGGCCAGCGCCACAACGTCGCCGCCGACCATCCCGAAGTCGTCGCCCGACTCAAGCAGGAACTACAAACGCTCCGCAAGCAAGGGCACTCAGCCCCGAGGCTGACGAAGTAACCGCAGCGTGCGTCCTCGTTGATCATGCTGCGTCTGGCTCCCGAATTCGACGATGACGCTTGATCACGAGGCCACCTCAAAACGGACACCCCACGGCCCCCAATGGTTGCAAAGCAACCGGGGCCACCCATCGTTTGCCACGCGCTACAACGCAGTCGCCTGCGGCTTGCCGTTAAACGTGATGGTGGCCGCTCAAAACGAAATAGTGCCTCGGCATCACCCGCCGCCGTGGAGCATGCCGTCCTTGAGGAGTTCGTTGAACCAGTGGACTGAGTCTGCGGTGGTGACTTGGGCGAAGGTGGTCAGGCCGACGCCGATGAGGAGCAGGGCGGCGACGATGAGTTTGCCCATGTCTTGGCCCTTCAA
>JAGQPY010000900.1 GCA_020426485.1 Planctomycetaceae bacterium | reverse complement strand
AGATGAGTGACCAGCGCGCGTTGTCCGAGCGGTTTTGGTCCGAGCGATGGAGCAGGTTGCAGTGAAAAAAGAGTGCATCACCCGGATCCATTTCGCAATAAACCAACTCGAGGCGCTTTTTCGCCTCTTCCACCCGTTCCAGATTGGCCCCGGCTTGCTCCCCCGTGAGCGCGTGGGTAATGCGCCCCATGTGGTGCGAACCTTTGAGCACCTGCATGCAGCCATTCTCGCGTGTCGCCGGATCGACGGCAATCGACATGCTGGACATGAGCGGGTAGAGCACGTTGTTCTCGTACCAATAGCCGTAATCCTGGTGCCAGGTCCACGCGCCACCGACCTTGGCATCCTTCAGGATCATCTTGGAATGGTAGTGATAGACCTCCCCCTCCAGCAGCTGTTCCATGGCATCAACCGTGCGGTTGCAGCGGGCAAACATGCCATAGATGCCGTTGCCCGGGTGGTTCCAGAGCGACAGGCGCACGGTCCCCCCTTCGCCGTCGGCACGGCCAAACGATTGTTGATCGAGCTGGCG
>JAGQPY010000008.1 GCA_020426485.1 Planctomycetaceae bacterium | reverse complement strand
CCAAAACCGGGGGGTTCGAACAGTTGCTGACAACGGAAGACACATGGATGACCGCTCGTCTGGCAGATTTTTACGGAGCAGAATCCGAGAAGATCGACGGATTTCAGAAAGTCCGATTTCAACCGGAACATCGAGCCGGAATCGTGTCACATCCCTTTCTTCTGAGCGGCTACGCCTATCAGAAAACCAGTTCACCGATCCACCGAGGCGTATTTTTGT
The DNA here is from genome assembly GCA_020426485.1 of Planctomycetaceae bacterium. Taxonomy (GTDB): domain Bacteria; phylum Planctomycetota; class Planctomycetia; order Planctomycetales; family Planctomycetaceae; genus JAGQPY01. Next base: position 39,986 of record JAGQPY010000008.1, on the reverse strand, counting down.
CACGCGGGATTCTGGGGCGAGCCCTGCCGTCTCCACCGGAATCTGTTGCCCCGACGCCACCGGACCTGGCTCCGGATCTGACAACTCGCGAACGTGTTGCCCTGCAAACCAGTCCCGCGATGTGCAACAATTGTCACCAGATGATCAATTCACTGGGCTTTGTTCTGGAAGAATTTGACGCAACGGGGCGCTTTCGAACGACCGAAAAAGAAAAGGCGATCGACGCCACAGGCGTCTACCGGCAGCGCGACGGATCACTGGTTGAGTTTCGGGGAGCAAAAGAACTGGCCGCTTTTTTGGTGAAGAGTCAGGAAACTCACCGGTCTTTCTCCCGCCAATTGTTCCACCATCTTGTTCAGCAGCCGGTGCTTTCCTACGGACCGGAAACACTTAACCAACTGACACAGTTCTTCGCCGATCATCAGTTCGACATGAAGCATCTGATGGTTCAGATCGCCGTCGTTTCGGCGACGCAGGCGGATCAGCCGACTGCTGTCGACACTGTTGCAAAGTAGACCTCCACCACAACAGCTTCATTGGCGACCGCCCTCTGAACCTCACTGAACAAAACAGATTTATCCCACCAGGACCTCTTCTTTTCGTGAGCCATCAAATGCACAGCCGACGAGACTTTCTGAAGCAACTGGGACTGACGGCCGGGACGCTGCCCTTCATCTGCAATCTGAATGCGTTTGCCAGCCCGACCGCATCGAACACTCGAAAGCAGCGGCTGGTTGTGATGTTCAGCCCCAATGGAACCGTCCCCTGGGATTTCTGGCCGGATGAAGAAGGCGCCGAATTCGGACTGAAGCCGATTCTGCAGCCGATGGCTGACTTTCAGGATCGGATGCTCGTTCTGAAGGGTGTCTGCGACAAGCTGCAGGGCGATGGCGACCGCCATATGCGCGGCATGGGCTGCCTGCTGACCGGCATCGAACTCTACCCCGGAAATATTCAGGGTGGTTCTGACACGCCGGCCGGCTGGGCCAGCGGAATTTCCATCGACCAGGAACTGCGAAACTTCCTGCAGGCAAAAGAAGAAACTCGAACGCGCTTTGGCTCACTGGAATTCGGCGTCATGGTTCCCGATCGAGCCGACACATGGACGCGCATGTCCTACGCCGGACCTAACAAGCCCGTCGCGCCGATCGATGATCCCTATCAGATGTTCCGCAAACTGTACGGACAGATGAAAGACCAGCGACATCTGGCCAGCGTGCTGGACGACGTTCAGGAAGACCTGAAGCGGCTCAGCAAGGTTATCGGCACCGAAGATCGTCGGCTGCTGGAAGAGCACACTCAGTTCGTCAGAGCTATGGAAGAACAGCTGAAAGCCAGTCAGCAGCAGTCACAGGCTCACGTTGTGCCATCCCTTCCGGAAGGCATCAAGGAGGAAAACGACAACATCCCCACGATCACCAAAATGCAGATGGATCTGCTCGTCAACAGCTTCGTGAACGACTTCTCACGAATCGCGACATTCCAGATCACGAACTCCGTGGGTCAGCCGAAGATGACGTGGCTTGACATCAGCGAAGGGCACCACGAACTGTCTCACGAACCTGATTCCAACAAAGAAGCTCATGAAAAACTGACACGCATCAACACCTGGTACTGTGAGCAGCTGGCCTATCTGACTCGTCGCCTGGCTGAAACACCGGAACCAGATGGCAATGGCTGTCTGCTCGACAACACGACGATTCTGTGGGGCAACGAACTGGGGCAGGGAAACAATCATACACTGGACAACATCCCGTTCGTGATGGTCGGCAACGGCCTGAACTTTCAGATGGGTCGCTCTCTGAAGTTTCCGAAGGTGCCTCACAATCGCCTGCTGATGTCGATCGCCCACGGATTTGGTCATCACGTGGAGTCGTTTGGCAAACCCGAGTATTGTGGCGATGGTCCCCTGAGTCTGACGTAGCCCTTCGCGCTTCATTTCAGTGCGACGCCGGAAGGCATTGGCTTCGCCGCCATAGCGCAGAGAAAACAGGCTGCTGGAGTTCGAAGTAACTCCAACAGCCTGTTTCTGTATTGTTCGCGATATCACAAAAGAATTTGCTATTCTTCTGCGCCAGCGGTGACACCGGCAGCCTTTTCAGCCCGCCGCTGCTGAGCCGCTGCTTCTCGTTCTTCCACACCCTTCACGGCCAGCAGGCGTCGCTTCAGCGAACGCAGGTCAGCTTCCAGGTGACGCCATTTGGCATTCTTTGCCTGTGTCGTGTTTGCCTTGTCGGCCGACAGTGTCTTTTCAAAGGCAGCCAGCTGCTGCTGAGCCATCTTCAGTTGTCGTTCAATCTTCTCACGATTCATAGCAGTGACCAGGTTGAGATGTTGTTGTGCGTCTGAAAGGGTTCTGCACACTAACGAAGCGTGCGAATGATCGGGGCCGGTTTCGTTGCGAAACAGGTCCAGTCTGTCAGCGTTTTGGGGAACGCAGGAACTGGAAAGCCGGGCATTGTGGCATTAACTTCGCACTTGTTCAACGCGAAAACCCTTGAATCACTCATGGATCGGCTGAGTCGCGTTGGCAACGAAATCCCGATTCCAGGACACGGGCCATTTTCCGCGAAATGCTGCGGTTTTTCGGGAGGAAAACTCCATTTCACTGGGATTCCGGGGTACCCAAACAAGTTCGAACTCAGACGCTCCCCGGCCAATCCGGCTGCACCGGAATGGCACGTCCTTTCAAGACAACCGGGGCAGTATCCCCCGGAGCAGCACGATGGCATCAGACAACACCCGCGTAAGATCCAACACGCTGCGACATCACGCCCGCGATGGATTCAATCTGGGCAGCCGTTGGTAGCCCCCAACGACCGTCATCTGAGAGGTCAAAGATTTCACGAATTGTCTGCGACTTGAAAACCTCATTCAGGATTTCACACTGATCCGGCGTCATCAACGCGGGGTGCACAACACCGCAAACGTGAGCCAGTTGAAGCAGCTCTTTTCGCAGCTCCACCACGTAGTTCGCCAGTCGAGCCGATTTGCTGGTTGGATCGAGTCCCCGCATCAGCCACTTATTCTGAGTGGCAATTCCCGTTGGGCAGTGCCCGGTCTGACACCTTTGAGCCTGAATACAACCGATGGACAGCATCGCCTCCCGAGCGATGTGGATCATGTCGCAGCCCAGAGCAAACGCGATGGCGGCCTCTTCCGGAAAACCGAGTTTCCCGGCACCGACGAACACCAGATTGTTCTGAATGCCGCGAGTAAAGAACTCCCGATAGACGCGAACAAAACCCACCTTGAATGGCAGAGCGACGTGATCGGAAAATGTGAGCGGTGCCGCACCGGTGCCACCTTCGCCACCATCGACGGCAATGTAGTCGACACCACGCCCGGTCGCTGCCATCTGCTGCGCCAGCTCCGACCAGAAGGCCTGTTCACCGACGGCCGATTTGATCCCGATGGGTAATCCGGACTCATCTGCAAGCTTCTCCACGAAGTCCAGCATCGAATCCACATCCCGAAATGCCGTGTGTGCCGATGGGCTGACGCAGTCTCGCCCCATGGGAACGCCACGAATCTTGGAAATCTCCGGGGTGATCTTCGCGGCAGGCAGAACGCCACCCATGCCAGGTTTGGCCCCCTGACTCAGTTTGATTTCGATCGCGCGAACATCGTTCTTCTGCACCGTTTCAAGAAACCGTGGAAGACTGAAGTTACCGGATTCGTCTCGGCAGCCGAAATACCCGGTTCCGATCTGCCAGATTAATCCTCCACCATGTTGGTGACAGGCTGCCACAGCGCCTTCCCCGGTGTTGTGCAGACAGCCCGCGAGCTGACAACCGCGATTAATTGCTTCCACGGCAGGGCCACTGAGCGATCCGTAGCTCATCGCGGAAATGTTCACGATCGAATCCGGCCGAAAGGCACGGCGGCGGTTGCGGTGTTCGCCAAGAACTTTTGCACACGGCACTCGGTGCAGTTCGTCGTATCCCGGGTCGCCCTTGTGCAGCTCAGGAAGTGGAAATGCCGAGTGCTTGATGATCAGGTAATTGGGCGAACGTTCAAGGTCATTGTCCGTTCCGAAACCAAAGTAGTTGTTCTGCCGCTTTGACGACGCATAAATCCATGTTCGCTGATCGCGGCTGAAAGGAAGTTCTTCGTTGTTGCTCGTGACGATGTATTGCCGAAGTTCCGGTCCAATCATTTCCAGCAGGTACCGGAAATGCCCGATGACAGGGAAGTTCCTCAGGATGGCATGTTTTTTCTGAGTCAAATCATAAACGGCCAGAACGAACAACGCTCCACAGACTGCAATGATCCACATTCAACTCACCTTCAACAAGGACATCGCCCAACACCGTGAACAGTTAAAAATCTCTGCAGTCAGATTGTCAGGCGGGAGCCCGACCTGCGGACTGTCACATTGCCGCGGCCACCGGGGATTCGTGGCAGTTTCCGAACTTCGAACTGCCTCTTGTCGGGCACATCGGTCCGCTCAGATACCCACAACCGGTGCCGCTCAATCAGACCTGCGAGAAGTCAGGTTCAGACAATACACAGTCGGAGTTTACGGGGAAGCAGACTTTCGTCGCAAGCAGTCAAACGGGAAGCGCAGGATCACACGTTTCTCTCGCAAACTGCGACTAAACGGAACTTCACAGCATCGCGCATGAAAAGGGCACCGGCGTGATACCGGTGCCGCGAGGGGACGCTTCAGTAACCAGGGGAGAAGGGAGTTGGAGACAGGAAGAAAGGGTTTCGAAAGGAAACGGGGAAAGGAATGCAGTACCGATCAGAAGAGAAGAAGGGGTGATCAATACTGCATGATCGGTTAGTGGTCCTGGGAAAAGGTATTGAACGAGCACGCTTCCCGGACAGCTCAGCAGATTAGTCTCTGGAAGAATCGTTCATGGACAGCCCCGGAATCGCGACGCTTCCGACGGTCCCGGAATCGCGATCAGCAGCAGCTCGTCGACTGACGCGCCAGCCTCCTGCAGCAGCTGGGGGAGTCGTTGACGTGTAAGATCCGGGACCTTCGAGAGACGGTCGAGATTCGTTACGGCCGGAATCAAAGCTCTTGAAATCCGGAGCCGCTGGCTCACCAGGAAACGTTCGAGGCGTCTGCATCAATGGAGCTTCCGACGCCGGAGCGGCCGGCTGCTCGAAACTGGATCGTCGAAACTTGTTCGTGTCGCTGTCGCTGCGTTGGAATGTTCTGTCACCGGAACGCGGGGCATCCGCTTCAAACGGAGCCTGAGCACTTTGAGGAGAACTGCCGCTGATCGGATCCGGTGATGGCCGTCGAGCCGTCTGAGTTGTGTCGTCAATAATCCATGCCGTGCTGGTTCCGCCGCCATAGTAGCCGCCGTAACCGTAGGCCAGACGACTTCCGATCGGAACCGTTGTCCATGCCGTCTGAGGCTTCATGACGGTTCGCTCTTCGGTTCGATAGGCCAGCTTCTGAACCGGAACTCGCTCGGTCTTGGTTTCAGCGACCATTCGAGTTTCGTTCAGGACCACTTTGCGAGTGCTTCGAACGGCGACCTGACGAGTCACCGGAACATTGCAGGTCACCATTCTTGGAACATAGGTCTGCGTTGTCTTGTAGCTGGGAGTGAATGCGTTACGAAAGGCGTAGCCTGAGCGGTTCAGCCAGCCGATTACACCCGGACGAGGATCGACCTGACATGGCGAACATTTTGAAACGGGAAAGTAGTTTGTCTGCCACCGCCCCATGTCTCGGTTCACCGTTCTGTTTTCCACAACGGTCTGATAGTTGACGGTGGGAACTTCAACCGTTCGCTGTTCAGTCACCGGCTTGTAAACGGTGATCTGGCGGTCTTCATAAGCGGTCTCGTAATAGGGGACCTGTACCGATTGCTTTTCACGGGTATAGGTTGTGACAGGAACGGTTTCGTAGCACGCAGAGTAAACGGGCTGAATCGGTGTGCAGGATGCGGCAACCGGAGGTGCACTGGGCACACCGCAACTGGAACATCCACCGCTGCCATAGAACTGACCATGTGCTGCCGTCCCGTGAGCAATCACGACGACAAGGGTCGCCCATACCATGGATTTTGAGAACATGAGAGTCTTCCCTGACTGGAATCGCGTCTGTTCAGCAGATGCGGGTCTGATGTCTGAACAGGCGGATGATTCGAAGAACGCACACCTGGCATGTGACATATCTCATCCGTGAGTATGCCGCCGGTATACGAAATGGGGTTGATATGAAAGGTGACTGAGAGGATCCGGCAGAACGTTCAGAGTTTGAAAAACGGAACGGACTACTGTGAACTCTGACGGGACACGCCGAACTGATTCGCGAGACCTGCTTCAGGAACAGTCTTTATCGAATCGCTGTGACATCAATCACGGAAAGGCACAGAGAAGCTTTTCGTTATCCGTGGTGATGTCGAAGGGCCGTTGTTGTAAAAAGGAGTGAAATCTGACAGGAGTCGCTCGTGAATGGCCGGAACCGCCGAGTCACAGTTGCGACGGAACGAAGATTTATCCCAGCGGAAAAATTGGGTCAAGACCGGTTAAAGTTTCCAGACCGCACTTTTGAGCGGCGTTTCTGACGCATTGACGTAAACCCTGAAATCCAACCCTGCAACCGGCAGTTTCTGCAACTTTGGAGGGGGTCATGACTGACAGCATTCCGAGACTCGCGGTGAATTTGTGATTCTGCCTCAAGTTCTCCACCGGCGATGGCACGCATGCAATTGCAACCGGTAGGGATCGATTTGTGCGAGTTTACTTCTTGCCAAGTGAACGCTGTTCCCGGAAAAACTGCTGCAGGATTGCTCGGCAGTCTTCCATCAGCACGCCTCCCAGCACGGCCGCCTGATGGTTCAGCCGAATATCAGACGTGATCTGAAACATTGTGTCACACGCTCCTCCTTTGGGATCGGGAGTTCCATAGACAACGAAAGGAATTCGTGACTGAACAATGGCACCGGCGCACATTGGACACGGCTCAAGCGTGACATACAAAGTGCAGTCCAGCAAACGCCATGAACCCAATGCTGCTGCCGCCTGCGTAATTGCAATCATTTCCGCATGTGCGGTCGGATCTCTCAGTGTTTCCCGCTGATTACAGCCTTCCGCGATAATCCGATCCTGATGAACGACGACGGCACCCACAGGCACCTCGCCCTGATCGTAAGCCTGAATCGCCTGATCCAGCGCCTTGCGCATCCAGTGATCGTGAGGGTTCAGTGGATGGGTATCTGACAGCGGTTCCGGAAACATGGATCTCTTCATCAAATCTGCGGACGCGGGAATGTAAACTCAGCCGAAGTTGTAACAACTACAATCGCCCGGCGTTGTAGAAATTGCAATCTGATGGCCACTCAGCCACAAGTGATGTCAAACAAGGCAATTTTTTATCGAAGGGTTTCGTGTTCGAAGTGCTTCCGAATCAAGGATTTAGAAGCATTCACTGAAAACGAACTTTAGTTTGGTTGCCGTCGTTCGGTGGAATTGGCACGCACAGTGCATTGAAAACTGGACAGAGAGAAAAGGACGGCTCATCTGACCGTCCTGTGGCTGCCTTGAGAAAGCAGCAGGCTGTTTTGAGAGAGCAGCCGTGGAGAGAGAGGTAAACTCGCCTGAGAAACGAGCTTGCCAGAGAGAGGAAGAGCCGTCAGGAACCTGAGAGACTCCTGACCCGGCACCTGAAAAAGGCCATCGGAAAGTTCGTTCCGATCGGCCTTTTTTCATGCGCGCAATTGACCGTGCCACCATGGGCAGCCAATGCACTCAAGAGCACAAGGCGATCGGCCAGGCAATTCGTACCGGGAGGTCGTGGACGAGGCCACGAGTCCTTGTTGCCTGGGACTCACATCTCGTCCATTGCGGTACCGTCGAAGTGTCCAGCCGCCCGAATGAGAGACATCAGGGGGGACTCTCGCCGATGTTGTCCGTGAATTCGAAGACTTTGACACCCGCCAGCCCTTCAAAAACCGGACGCAGGCTGCCTCCGGATGCACGATTCCATTCGGCCTCGTGCTGCTGAGCATACTCTTTTGTCGTCACCACAAAATGCGCACCCGCACGAGCAAAATCCTGCAACACAGAAGCGCTGATTCCCTGTTCACTGACTTTCTGGCGCAGAGCCATGTAGCTCGGCGGAAAAAAGCCGGAATACCCATTCAGCAGCGGAATCCCATGTTGTGTACTCACATACATCCAGCGAGTTGTCACATCAAAGTCGCGCACGCCGACGCCTGCCGCAAACGGAAGACAGGCAATTCCCTTTCCGGGCGGAGTTGTCAGCCGAACATATTCGATCCAGTCCCCATTCCGGCGGAGATCCGGAACGCCCATCAGATGAGGCCGCGGTGGCGCGGTCTCCGCGAGTGCCAGAACTCCGATTGTCAGTATGAGGATCGTCCCCGAATTTCGAAGTCGAAACCGGTGCCTCAGTCGGAGACGGAATTCATGCAGACTGTGAATGAACAGAATGATGACCGCCATCTGAGTCAGGTAGGCGAATCGAAACACATTGCGAACCTGTCCCAGACCCGGTAACCAGTCTGCCAGCAGCCACCAGATGTTGTGCTCTCCAAACTTCAGATGAGGGCCCATCGACAGCAGAGCACTGATGATCAGCGTCGCCAGCAGAAAGCACACCCATGTTCGCCGTCGCCGTCGCCTGAGCAACAGCGGGAGCCCGAAAGCAACGATGCCGAGTTTGATCCAGCCTGCCGACATGCCAAAACGCCCGGATTCCTGTGCGCCAAACCACGCATCACGCGGAGGCACAAGCAGACTGGTCACGCGAGCGGACAACTGATTCACGAGAGTTTCAGAACGCTGAAAATCAAAATGGTCGATCGTGGTTTTGAGCGGCAATGCGAAGAGGCCGACGACTGCAGCCGTCGATAGAAACGCGGCCAGAGACCAGACCTGAAATCGCCGCGTGAAGAAGGTCCTGAAGAGCACCCACATCGTTGGCAGCAGCACGATCGACAGGAATAAGGTGTGATGAATGCATGTGAAGAAACTGACCGAATAGGCAGCAACACCCGAAACGGCGGTACGAAAGTCTGGACGACGCCCATGTCGTTCAAGGGCAACCCACGTCCACAGCATCGGCCAGACCGGAATGCACTGAAGGACCTCCAGCTGTCGCAGGCTGATCGGCAGCCAGATCATTGACAGCCCACCTGTCACTGCCAGTCGGCGGTCATGTCCGAAGTGGCGAAGCAGCACAAAGGTCCACCATCCATTCAGAAACAATGACAACAGCAGATAGGCGTTGTAAGCAGCCGCCGGGGAGCCGGTGAACCAGTACACCGGAGAGACCATCAGCGTAGCCGGCTGGGGCTCCGACATCGCAAACGCGCCGTGCTCCGGAAAGAAAATCGGAGCATCCCAATAACCCTGGAACCCCCGCGTCAGCTGTTCCGCGTTCCACCAGATTGTCCAGGCGTTGAACATCGGAACGGTCGTGATCAGGTTCTCCTGAACCGGCATCAGACTGGCCGGATCGGTCAAAACCGGACGAATCGTCCACAGAGCCAGAGCCAACAGAAGACCGGCGGCCATACAGGTCTGCCTGCCGACATAAAGCCTCCTGATCATGGCATCCGACCACTTGCCCCCCATGACTTTACGCAACTGCTTTCATGTCAGTGTGATCTCACGTCAGATGGAAACGACAGGAGTATGTTGGGCTCGGGCAGGCATCATCAAACACATTCGACTGACCATTCAGGCAAATCGACACTCAGATTAACGATTACCCTGAGAGCGCCCCCCGGAACCGTTCCCACACTGACCGCCGTCATCACAATAACAGCGGAGCAGCTTTCCGTTTGCGACCGTGTTCCGATGTGGAGAATGGTCATCTTCTGAAAAAAACAGCCCCATCAACGAAATCATCGGCCTTCGACCAGATCGATTGTTGTGTCGACGTCCGGGTTCTCAATCTCCGTAGACTGTCCCGATGGCCAGTCTACTACCAGACGCCGGACGACCGTATCTGCGCCAAGCCCGAACTGCAGAACACGTTCATTTGTCGCCATAAATCCATCACCGGCCGTCAGTTGTTTTGTAAACGGTCCTGCGGGCGTTTCGATTTTGACAACGGCCCCCACGGCATCCCGAGAGGATTTGGTTCCGTGAAGACGAACGTTGAGATAGTGTCCGCTGTGGCTCGTGATATTGGTCACCACCGATGGCGGTTGACGAATGTTTGACACAACAAAGTCCACAGCACCGTCCTGATTCCAGTCCAGCCGGGCGAGACCTCTGCCCAGAAAACGTTCTCCGAAGAAGGGACCGGCAACATCCACTGGAAGCTTTCGGAACCCTTCCTGACCGAGGCTGTGAAAAAACAACGGCAACATGTGGTATTCACCGTTTTCGCTGCGGTAATCGTCGACGTGCCCGTTCGTGATCACCAGGTCACTCAGCCCATCCCGATCAGCATCCAGAAACTGGGTTCCCCAGCCGACGGAAAGAAATGCCGGTTCATAGAGATCAAAGCTTCGGGTGCGGTCGACGAACAGTCCTGCCGTATCCTGAAGATATAAAGTATTGGGTTCATTGTGAAAGTTTGTCACAAACAGATCCAGCAGCCCATTGCCGTCGACGTCGTCTGCCGCAATGCCCATGCATCCCATTGACAATCCGTCTTCATTGAAGGCCACTCCTCCCTGCAGAGCGGATTCCCAAAAAGCGGGGGCATTTTCCGATTGAGATGGCTCAAACTGCAGCAGCACATTTGCCACCTGATCATTTGAAACAAACACATTTGTTCGACTTCCATGTGACGGTTCCCGAAAGACCAGCACCCCAAGGCTTTTCGACGCTTCACTGACCCGCGAAAACCGGAAACCGCCGCTTCCGTCGCCCCATCCAGCGAAATCCGGTGCTGCAGAAAACACACTGGGTGAACAGGCCTTGCCTCCGCAAATTGCCGACAGTATTCCGTCTCCCATCAGGTAGTTGGCGTCAAACAAATCCGGACAACCATCACTGTTCAGATCTGCAATGGACGTTGATGCCGTCCACTGAAGCTGATCCGGCAGCTGCGAATCCGGGGACAGATCCAGAAACGTTCCGTCTCCCATATTCTTCAGCAGCTGATTCGCCTCCAGATTTCCAACGTATAAATCGGCAAAGCCATCGTTGTCAAAATCCCCGGCAGCAGCTCCCTGGCCAAAACCTCGATCGGCAGGCAAAGCGTCTGTTGCCCTGACAAATGCCGACTGCCTGTTCAGGAACACGACGTCGCTGGCTCCTGCACATGAATAGGGCTGATTCTCACCGCCTGAGATTCCTCCCTGTGTGAAAAACAGGTCCGGTCGGCCATCATGGTCGACGTCAATGACCGAAACTCCGCCCCCCGTCTGTTCAAACATTCTCACACCAGGTGTCGAAGGATCGTCACCGTTCAGGTATTCAAACGGAAGGTCGATGAGAGAGGCATCAAATCGAGGTGGTCCGAAGCTCTCGATGGTGGCACGGTTATGGTTCTCCGCACCCAGCAGATCAGCAAACGCCCTGACCAGTTCACGCGATGGATCGGATGACAGCCCCGGAGGCATTTGCTGAGCGTCAACCAGAGGAAATTCGTCATCAAGCTTTTCTCGGTGACGAAGAAGCAGTTTCTGAGCCCAGATGTCGCCGGTACTCTTTCGGGCCACCATCAGCGCCCAGCCGCAGGCCTCCCAGATTCGACCTGTACGCTCCAGAATTTCACAGACGTGCTGAACCCGTTCGGAGGCGTCGCCATCTGTACGCAGAACGGCGTCAATGGCCTCACTCAATTTCAGAAGGTCTGCTGCGTAAGCGGAAAGTTTTCCATCGCTGTTCCTGCCCAGAGCGCTCGAGAGCTGACTGAGCTGATAAAACGCACGCCGGTGTGTGGGAGCGATGGACACACATTTTTGGAAGGCGTCGAAAGCCACCTCAAGGTTTCCGGCCCTGCGAGCTTTCAGTCCGAAGTCGTACCAGATGCCGGGGTGTTTCAGATGTGACTCATCCAGAGAATCAAACCAGTGTTGAAAATCTGCGGGTCCGGCATCAACAAGTAGTTCTCCAAGTGCAGCCTGGGCGTCTGAATCTGATGGGAATTCCCGGATCAATTCCTGCAGCATTTGACGAGCCTGAGAAACATGGCCCTGCCGAAAACGATCGATTGCCAGCCCACGGCGGACGACAGGATCGGAGGGACACCTGAGCGAGCAGTCTTCCAGGAAACCCAGCTGTTCAACAGGACGCTCCGGATCGGCCAGCAGGCTGAGTTCTTCCATGCCGGCTTCACCAATGCGCAGGAGTCGTTCGAAGAGACCGGCAGCATCCCAACCCCGTCCGGAGCAGCTGTACAGGAATGCCAGGTTCCGCAGAGCGTTGGGGTTGTCCGCCTCCAGCTTCAGAACGGCTTCAAAACAAGCAACGGCCTCTGCAAGGCTGCCCAGCTCTCGATGACATTGACCGGCGAATAGCCAGTAACGTCCCGGCGCGACAGGATTCGATGAAAGCAGGCGGTCCCAGATCGCAAGTGACCCAGCGTAATCGCCGGATCTCATCTGAGCATCTCCGGCAACGATCTGCCCCTCCGTCCATTCCTTCGACGACGGAGAAATTCTGTCAACCAGCGTACAGGCCTCCGCGTAGTCGCCCGCGCTTAGACGAAGTCGCGACAGACGCAGGATTTCGCTGGAATCAGGCTCGCGCTGTCCACACCCACAGGCCAACAGAAAAAGGGACGCCGCAAGACTCCAACAGAAAAAGGCTGGCACAAGCTGACCAGCCTTCAGGCAAACCACCACAGAATGCGTCATCCATCGACGGATCATTTGAGTTCAAAGTCGAAAGCGTTGTCACCGCCACTTTTTACTTCCGCATGAAATGGCGTGGAAGCGGCACTTGTGTACATTTCGGGCAGGACGTTGTCACCAGTCTGCCCTTTGCCGGAATGTGAGTTGGACGGCAGTGGATCGTTGACACCCGCAGCATGGCTTTCGTCTGTCGAGGCAGGCGAAGAACTGGAAGGCTGAATCAACGCCAGAACCACGGAAAAGTTTCCAGCGGCCGCTCCATCCTGAGCCTCGTAAGTCGTCAGATGATAGACGCCCTGTTCATCAGTCCGACCGATTGCCGACGGCTTTCCTTCCGATGAAACAAAAGTCACAACGGCCCCAACCAACGGACCGCCAGCCATCGAAATCTTTCCGGTCGTCGGATAAACCGCTAACCGCCCCGCACTTCCGCCACCGCATCCTGCAAGCAACAATGAGGCTATCACAATCACGCCTACTCTATTCACGAGACATCCCTTTGAGAACGCAAAACCAAAGCGACCGGACCGAATGGTCTAATGAAAATTAAGAATTCAATAATGAAGGGTACGATGACAATTGCCACCGTACCGCTCACGTGATTTCTCTTCTGCTCAGAACGTCTAGAAGTCGCCGATTGTCTCCCCGCCATTGACAGAACCCAAGGCTCCCCAGACACCAAATTTGCTGGGGCCTGCTGTTGTATTTGCCCCTGTCGAATCGCCCGTATCGATGTTTTCACTGACGAAACGCACTGCTCCGTCTCCCATCAACACCTGAACGCCGCCCACGTGCTGGCTGGCAGGTTCAAAAATACCGTCCGTGTCATCTTCTCCACCGTTCAAGGACAGACACAACATTTTGTTGGGCCCCAGGATGGTAGTGATCGCCGTGAAGATCGGCGCCCCGTCCAGCCAGCGCGTGCCACGACGGCGGGCGACGTCGTCGCTGGTAAATGTACCGTCCGCTGCCTTGGCGGCCAGGCAAACAGATGGGTTATCTCGGAATGAACTCTGGCCCAGGCCGCGGTGAGCAGCCCCGCCTTTGACGGTGTTTGAGCCGGGCTGACTCTTAATCAACTCGGACATTGCAATTGTGTTGCTCAGGCCGTCCAGAACGTCGCGGAAATTACGTGGCGGACCTGAGTTTGTATTACCACCGATGAAGAAGCCTCGCAACCCGCGACCGCCGTTTCCATTCCACTTCGGACAGTGATCCCAAGCGGTATCGCCATGGGAAAATGCATAGTTCGTCGGACCACGCGGCGCTTCGCGACTTGTATCCGGGTCGGAAGGGCACAGCAGCATCGGCAGTCTGGCCACCACGGCTTTGTGATTGGTATCCCATGGGGTGAAGGCGTTTCCAGCGTAGTTGCCGGATCCGTTCACAGAGGCCGCGGTTCCCCCGGACTGAATCAGGTTGTACAGAGGAGCCTGATCGAAGAAGGGCAGCATCCAGCCAAACGGACTGTGCCGACGTGCACCAGAACCACCACCGTGATAACCGGACGCCGGTGGAACACAGTTGTGGGTGTCATGATAGTTGTGAATCGCCAGCCCCAATTGCTTCAGCTTGTTTTTGCACTCTGTTCGCCGGGCTGCCTCGCGAGCCTGCTGCACGGCGGGAAGCAACAACGCGATTAGGATTGCGATAATGGCGATCACAACCAGCAACTCAATCAGCGTAAAACCTCGGGAACGAACTACTCTTAACTGCTTCGACATACGTGCTCCTTTAGAAACGAAAACTAAAAAACGATTCCGAACGGTAATCCCGGTATCGGGAAATATCAATAACTCCAACGACAAAAATGATTGTTTCCGGCAAATCTGAGTCAAAGTTGCGCGTGCTTAAGTGCCCTTTTCCCACGCAACAGCGATGGAACTTCGCCGTTTCAGCTCCGCCCGATGAGAAAAGGTGCGGCCTGAATTCAGGCGAGCGGCTGGCAGGAATATACCGTCGTGTGCGACATTGCGCGTCCTCGAAAGCCAGCGGCCTATGGGAGTTGTTGCCTTGTCTGCTATGAAAATTGGGACAGATTTATCGGCCACCCCGTCTGACAGAATCACCAGTCCGGATGATCGTTCTGGTAACGACGAGAAAAGTCCCCAGTTCCATGCCAATGGCTCCGGTCTTCGTATTTCAACACGCCCACAATCACATCACTGTCACAGCCTCAATAGACGCAGCCAAACTCTTTGAGCTGTGAATCTGAATTTCTGCTCATCCGGGTTGAGGGGAAACCAGCCGGAATACTCGACAAGAGCCGTTGGTCAGGTTTACTCTGGTAACCAGAGAGCCATTGTGATCACATGTTGAAGAATCCCCCGTGAAGACTCCGTTCAGGACACGCCTTCGAATCGGCCTTCCGGCCGCAGTTGTACTCGCAGCTTTCGCGGTGTCGATCTCCTTATGGCCGATTGACCGACCAGGTGAAGCGGAAATTCGGAAGCACTATTTGACTGGCCGTTATGAAATTGCCGAAGAACTCGCGGAACGGTTCCTGCAAACGGCCCCGGAAAATCTCTCCGTTCGAATTATCGCCGCACACTGCGCAGCCCATCGTAGTGACGCTGAAAGGGCCGCATATCACCTCGACATTCTAACGGAAGAGTCCACCAATCCGGATCAGCATGGAGGCAACGTCGACGCATCGGAAATCGAAGTGCTGGTCGAAGGATTTTTGCTCAAAGGTCGACTGGCACGAGATGCCAGCTACGATCTCCGCGGCGCAGAAGCTGCCTTTCGGCGTGCCATCAACCTTGCCCCTTCGAACACAGACGCATTAACGGAACTCGTTCGATTATTGGCCCTGTGCGGACGTCGGCGAGAAGCGTTGCCGTATCTGTTGGAGCTGATCCGTCAGAATGAGCCTTCTGATCTGCTGATGATCGCGTCGCGCGCAACGGCATCGATTCAGGATCCGGAACTGCTGCAGGAGGCCTATCGTCGCGCTCCGGAGGATTCGCGAATTCTGAACGCAATGGCCGCCAGCGCGCTGCAGAGCAGTCAGCCGTCGCAGGCATTGGAATACAGCAAGCGGTCGATTCTCGATGATCCTGATTTCGCGCCGGCATGGATCAATCGGGGTCTTGCGCTGCTGCAAATGGAGGACCACGAACAGTTGAAGGAATGGGATGAGCAGGCTCCAGAGGATTGTCATTCATTTGCAGAGTTCTGGCAGATTAAGGGCTATATCCATCTGGCGACTGGAAATGAAGAACGTGCGTTGCGGTGCTTCATCAGGGCCTTCTCGCTGGGGCCGGATCTGAAGGACGTCTGTTATCGCATCGCCAGGCTGTTGCGAAAGGGTGGCGACAATATGACCGCGGAATCGTTCGAATCTTATCTCTCCCGACTTCAGAAACTGGAGGTTCTTCAGGATCGCGCGTTTCTCCGAAGTCATGACACGAACGCTGTTCTGGAAATGATCCACGCATTCCGGAATTCCGGGCGGCTCTGGGAGGCATTCGGCTGGGCCAGCCTGGCTCTGAGCAGCGACCCCGAGCAAAAGGAACTCCTGACGACAGCGGCTGACCTGTACCAAACGACTCGCGATCTGCCGCTGTCGCTGGTGACGTCTGTGGACTCGGTCGTGCCTGAATTTGACCAGTTCGAAAGCCTTCATTTTGAATCCGCACCAGACTCGCCCCGAGACTTCGTCACGCTGCCATCGAATTCCAGCGCCAGTCCGGTGGACTTCAGATTTACAGATGATGCACATGACGTTGGCCTCGGGTTCCACTACGTAAACGGGGTTGAAGGAACAACAACACACCGAATGTTTGAGTTTACAGGTGGTGGAATCGGCGTGGGAGATTTCGACAGCGACTCCTATCCGGACGTCTTTCTGACACAGGGATGCCTGTGGGCCAATCGTGGGAAGACAAGAGACGCAGAAGACCAGCTCTTTCGAAACATGAGGGGAAGTCGATTTCAGCCGTCCAGCCATGAAGCTGGAATCACCGATCGGGAATTCGGTCAGGGAGTCGCTGTGGGGGACGTGAATAATGACGGCTTCGCAGATGTTGTCGTGGCAAATATTGGACGGAATTTTCTGTGGCTCAATCAGGGCGACGGAACTTTTCAGAAGTCGTTTCCTGAAGGCAATGCCGAAGCTGAAGCTCCAATGCCTCATCAGTGGTCGACCAGCGCTGCCATTGCAGATTTTGATGGTGACGCCGTTCCTGATATCTACATTTGCAACTACCTTGAGGGAGCCGATGTCTTTGAACGAATCTGTCCACGCCCTGATGGCAGCCACAGAGCCTGCATTCCCGTTCATTTTGAAGCGGCCTCGGACACGCTGTTGACCGGCAACGGTGACGGCACGTTTCTGGATCGCGCTGAAGATCTGAAGGCAATTCCCCCCGGAAAGGGGCTGGGACTGCTGGCCTGCCGATTCGGAAGCGAACGCGGCCTGTCGCTTCTGGTTGCGAACGACACAACGCCGAACATGCTGCTGAAGTTTGCAACTTCCGAAAGTCCGTACGTCACGGATCAGGGAT
Source organism: Planctomycetaceae bacterium (assembly GCA_020426485.1). Taxonomy (GTDB): domain Bacteria; phylum Planctomycetota; class Planctomycetia; order Planctomycetales; family Planctomycetaceae; genus JAGQPY01. The sequence continues at coordinate 22,726 of JAGQPY010000008.1, read as the reverse complement.
TTGCCTCAGGACTGGCCGTCAGCGCATTCGGGAAGCCTCAGGGCAGCATGGGAATTGCGGCCGCTGACCTGGACCACGATGGCGTTCCTGAAATTGTCGTGACGAATTTCTACAACGAAGCCAATGCCTTTTATACCAGCCCGGATGGTGCCACGTTTGAAGACCAGACACGTCCGTCCGGGATGGAAGCAGCGTCACTGCCTTTGCTTGGATTTGGAACACAGTTTCTGGACGTGAATGCGGATGCTCGGTTCGAACTTTTTGTTGCCAACGGGCACGTCGATGATCTGCTGTCTGAAGGGAAGCCCTGGCACATGCCGGCTCAGCTGTTTCAGACGAACGAGCGAAGTTTTACAGAAGCTGATCGTACGTTGCTCGGGGACTACTTTCAGAAGGACCATCTGGGACGATCCGTCGCCACGATCGACTGGAACTGCGACTTGCTCTCCGATCTGATCGTGGGGCATCTGAACGAAGACTATGCTCTGCTGACGAACAGAACCTCACGGATTGCCCCCGCCGTTGGAGTTCGAATGGTCGCCACGAACTCCGCCAGAGACGCAACCGGAGCCCGCATTCACTGGCAGTTGCCCTTTCGCGCCGACAGCCAGCAGGTGACTGCGGGAGACGGATACCACGCCAGCTGCCAGAAGGAAATCCTGCTCGTCAGTACGCCATCCGGCACCAGCAGTGAATTGCGAATTGAGTGGCCGTCCGGCCACAACCAGAACCTGGCCGACGTAAAAGCTTCCCGTCGAATTGTGATCCGGGAGAACTGTGATCGAGTCTTTCAGATCCCTTTTTAGCTGGACAGCGCCAGGTCTGGAGCAGTGTGGGTTTGCGTGCAGCCGTGCACGCCACTGTCGGTGGAATTCGGCAGCCACGCGACAAGTGACGTACACAACGGCGACAGGCATTCCGCAAAGAACCAATGACATCGAACCGATCATTCATCCAGTTTCAGGCGGTCTACATCAAAGCCATCCAGAGCCGAACCGGGCTTGTCATCCGGCTTCGACGGTGTCACAACGTCCGGGGTGACGGAATCCTGCGGAACGCTCGGAACGACGGTTGCGGAATCCGCAGGTGTGGTGGGCTGAGCATCTGCGACCACGATCGGCGGGATGTCTGATCGCTTCAGCACCAGAATGTTGTTCGTTTCTGAACATTCCAACAACTGATCGAAGCTGTCGACCGCTACCACAAGCGTATCGAAGGCCGCCAGCGGCTGATCGATGAGTCCCATGCGGTTTGCTGTCGCAGGAAGCACGACGTCGATCGACAACTGTTCCTGTGCTTCCATCCGAAGGACTCGGACGGTAGTTGTCGGAGAGTAAACATCGATACGACCCAGAACAGCGACCAGCGAAACAGCGAAATTTCCGATGGGCAGTTTGCTGTCATTGTGCAAAACAATCTGAAACGCTGGTCCGCACTCAGTCGAACCTTCGTTGACGACAGAAACGCTGACCAAACGCAGGTCACCGGGAACAACTCCGGTCGTCAGATGTGGAAGATAGACTTCCATCGAAGAATCGGCTTCAGAGTACGAGTTCTGCCGAAGACGATTGGAAATCAGAAGTTCGATTACGTGCCCACAATGCGGCACGGGTAATCGCCTTATTCTGGGCACGATTTCAGTGGTGCCCGAAATGGTTGTTGTCGAAGTGATGGTCTGCTGAGCATGACAGACGCCGGATATGGAAGCCAGCGTCAGCGTGATCATCAGAAGTTTTTTATGGGGTCGAGACATCGTTGGTGCTCCTTGGAATGAATCCCGAGATGATGGAAACCGCACGCGGGTCAGGTTGAAGCCTGATTCAGAAAATCTGATTCGCGGCGGCCCTTGATGTGGACAAACAAAAACCGGCAGGCCTGAAGAGGCGTCTGCCGGAACGAAAGGGATCAGTGGTGACTGTTGCTTCACGCAGAATGTTGCGTCTGACAGAAAGCAGTGGTCGGCTTGTCTGCACTGCCGACCACTCACTTTGGCGGCGGCCATCGCACCGCCGGACTTCATCAGTAGCAGCCCCAGTAGTAGTGATAAACAGGAGCAGCAGCGTAAACACAGCGGTAAACGGGCGGTGCGTAACAGATCGGTCGGTAGCTGTAGTACGATCGGTATCCACAGTGGTTGTAGCAGTTGTAACCACAGCCGTAGCTGTATCCGCCGTATCCGCATCCAAAGCGCCGGAAGCAGGCTTCAATGGCATCGTTCAGTTCGTTGTCTCCGGCCGCCGCTTCGCTGTCTGAGTTCAAAGCATCCGGATCAATGTCCAGGCCAGCTTCCACAATCTCAATGTCCGCATCGCTGATTGCGGCCACATCGATGTTCAGGTCCAGGTCGTCAGCTTTCGCGTTGGAAACCAGCAGTGTCAGGGGCATCAGGGCCAGTGCAAACTTCTTCAACATGTCAATTCTCCAGTTCCGACTGAGGTAAGGAAGGGGAAACTTCAGTTTGTCGGAGTTCCGAGTTTCCCGTGTTTGATACTCACCTCAGCGGAAGCCCCTCCCAACTGTTACACCGTCTTTGAAAAAAGTTTCAAACTCCATCCGGCAGGCCTCATTTCATTCGAAAGCCGGCGGAATCACGTTAAAAATGATCCGGCAGACAGAGCAGCGCGAAGGAATGGACTGCGTTCGCAGAATGGCTTCGGAATCACAAAAATGTCAGCCCTTGCAAAGATACGGTGATCTCAGCGACTTCTGATGTACAACCGGAGTTCTTCGGGACGGGCCACTTAGCGAATCATCAATTCCCGGACCGCATTCGGAAGCCGGGCCGTGTTCAGATCGGCCGTCGGAGTGAAATCAAAATCAGGATGATTTGTGAACGATTCTGGAAAATCAGGCTCCTTCAGGAACCACATTTCGGGCTGATGTCATGAATGTTGTCGTACTGGGAGCGGGCACCGTAGGACGAACGGTTGCAGAACTGCTGTGTGGTCGCGGAGTCAACGTCTGCGTCATGGATGAAAATCCGGCCGTGCTGCAGAAAGTCGAAGAGCAGCTCGACGTTCGAACGGTCTGTGGATCGGCATACGATGTTTCCAAACTTTTTCAGGCGGGAATTCAGCTGGCGGACTTATGCCTTGCCGTTACCAGTCGTGACGAAGTTAATCTGGTCAGCGCCAGTATTGCGCGAGAAATGGGTGCGTCTCGAAGTGTGGCTCGCGTCTTCAATCCGATTTTTCGGGATACCAGCACCTTCGACTATCGACGTCATTTCAACGTGGATCGGCTGATCAGTCTGGAGCATCTGACGGCACTGGAACTGGCCAAGCATATTCGCAGCACATCGGTGCTGGCCGTCGAAAGTTTCCTGCGAGGCGGCGTGGAAGTTCACGGCATTTATGTCGGGCGAAAAGCCAAAGCCATCGGCGTACCACTGAAGCAGCTTCAGCTGCCAAGGACGGTTCGAGTTGGACTGATTCACAGCCCTGACCGCTCCATCATTCCCGGGGCGAACGATTTTGTTCAGGATGGTGATCACGTTGCCCTGATCGGATCTCACTCTGAACTGCAAAAGGTGGTCCCGCTGTTCGAAGATCGCTCGACAGAACGCCAGCGAGTCGTCATTGCCGGTGGAGGCGAAACCGGACTGAATCTGGCCAGGCTGCTGGAACGCACTCGTTGTCAGATCACGGTGCTGGAAAACGACCCGGCTCGCTGTGATTTCATTGCAGAACGACTGCCAGGGACCACGGTGCTGCAGGCGGATGTCAAAAGTAAATCTGACCTGGAAGAAGCACGCGTCGGCAGGAGCGATATCTTTGTCGCCTGCACCGGACGTGACGAAGAGAACATCGTCTGTGGTGTCGAGGCGAAAGAGCTGGGCTGTCGACGACTGCTGACGATCGTTCGAAGTCCCGATTACGCCAACGTGCTTGAACGACTTGGCATCGATGTCGCGGTGAGCCCTCGTGAAGCCATGGCCCGACAGATTGTCGGACTTGTGGCCAGAGGCCCCGTGCGAGAACGTTCTCCAATTGCGGGGGATTCGGCAGAAGTCTGGGAAGTGGAGATCCGTCGATCAGCCCCCATCACCAGGGCACCCCTCAGAGAACTCAGCCTGCCCAACAGCATCGTTGCCGCCATCGAACGAGGAGACTTTGTCAAAGTTCCTTCGGCAGATGATCGACTTCAGCCGGGAGACACCGCTGTGCTGATGGTTCAGAAAGATGCTGAAGACCAGCTGATGGAATTTTTCATTCCCGAATGATCATTCCCAGCGGAACGGCCCACCCTGTGTCGGCGGCCGGATGCCGGTGCCAGCCAACGATGACAAGTCACCAGTTCGCGTCACCCATCACCCAACAATCTGCTCTTCAATAAATCGAACCAGCTGTTCGGCGACAGATTCCTTTGTTCCGTCAATCCGAGCCAGTGTCTCTGCAGCAGGAGAAAGAACCTCCACGCTGTTGGTCATCGATCCAATCGCGGACGTGTCATTCAGCACAATACAGTCGCAGTGTTTCATTCGCAGTTTTCGCATGGCGTTGTTGCGAGGGTCCTGTGATTCCAGTGCGAAACCAACCACCCATCGATGATCTTTCTGACGTCCCAGTTCTGCCAGCACATCAGAGGTTTCCACCAGTTCAAGGACAATCGGGCGCCCTGTCTTGGTCATCTTTCCCTGCACACGTTCGCGGGGCCGATAATCACAGACGGCCGCCGTGGCAATCACTCCATCGCACTGCGGAAACAGTTTCAGACACGCTTGCCGCAGCTCGTCCGTTGTCTCAATATGATGAACCTCGGCCGTTGCTGGTGGAATCAAATCAACCGGTCCCGTCACCAGCACAACCTCATGGCCGGCATCCAGCGCTGCCTGAGCAATGCTGTAACCCATGCGTCCGCTGCTGGCGTTCGACAGGAAACGCACGTCATCGACATATTCACGTGTCGGTCCCGCAGTGATGAGAATCTTCATTGCCGTCCAGAAAAATATTCTTCCAGTGTTTCTCGAATGCGCACCGGATCTGCCATCCGCCCTTCACCAGTCTGGCCGCAGCTGAGCCACCCGCTGTCCGGACCAATCAACCTGAAGCCGTCCTCCTGCAACAGTCGAACGTTTCGCTGAACAGCAGACTTGGCCCACATGTCGCAGTTCATGGCAGGTGCCAGAAAGACAGGGGATGTCGTGACCAGCAGCGTGGCCGACAGAAGATCGTCTGCCAGACCATTCGCCAGCCGACCCAGTGTATTGGCCGTCGCAGGAGCCACAACAACGGCCTCCGCTCGCTGCGCCAGCCCGATATGTTCCCCGCGAAAATGTTCCTGAGCTTCAAACGGGTGGCTGTTCACCGGACGGCCCGTCAGCGCTTCAAATGTTGTCGCTCCGATGAATCGATGAGCCGACGCGGTCATGATCACACTCACCCGAGCCCCACGCTGAACCAGCTGACTGCACAGATCGGCGGCCTTGTATGCAGCGATTCCGCCGCAGACTCCCAGCAGGATTTCTCGATCTTTCAATGGAGATGCCATGATCTCTCGCACTTCCTTTGAACCATCTGTACCTCAGGTCTTCGTCCGGACGTGATCAGTCTCTGTTCAGAATTCCGGACATCAGAAAGGCACGCGACGTTCAAAAAAACGGGCGTTGCGAACACGCAACGCCCGTCAGGATTTTTGGCAGGTGCAACCTCGGCCGTTCTGATCAGAGATCATCAATCCCCGGACCATCGTCCTCGGCCAGCAGCGCTTCCAGTGCGTCAATTGTTTCTGATTCGTCAGCGACGGTCTGAACTCGACCGGATGTGTCCAGGTAAATCTTGTCGCCCATGATTTCCGCGACCACCACTTCCATCAGATCTTTTGTCGGCAGGTCAACCAGAGGTCGCGCGCCGCGATTCAGGGCGACCATTCGCTTTTGTACGAGCGTCGACAGCTTAAAGCGTCCACCAACTTTTCGAACGATCTCGTCTTCACGAAATTCGTCAAGCATTCGTTTGTGTCTCCTCAGACTTCAGGATCCCGCAGATCTCGCTGACAGCTCGGTCGAGCTGATCGTTCACCACGACATGGCGGTAACGGTCTGCGTATTGTAACTCTCCGGCAGCGGTTGCCAGACGTTTTTGAATGACTTCTTCGTTTTCAGTTCCCCGGGCTCTCAAACGGCGTTCAAACTCTTCCGGAGACGGTGTTTTCAGGAAAATCGTAACAGCATCGGGAAACTGACGCATGACATTCAGTGCCCCTTCCACATCGATTTCCAGGAATGCCCATGCCCCTTTTTGCCACGCCAGATCCACTTCCGACTTGAGTGTCCCGTACAGAAATCCCGAGGAAAATACCTCGGCATGTTCCAGAAACTCGTCCTGCGAAAGTCGCTGTCGAAACTCTTCGTCTGAGAGAAAATAATAGTCTTCGCCGTCCACTTCCCCCGGTCGAGGCCGGCGAGTCGTCGCAGAAACCGACTTTCTCAGTGGAACCGGTGATTGGTCAATCAGACGATTCACGATCGTGGTTTTGCCGCTTCCACTGGGACCGGAAAGTACCACGACGCGTTGTTCAGAGGACGGGAATGAGGCCATTCGTGAAAGCTACTCCACGTTCTGCAGAACTTCGCGAATCCGTTCGATGGCGGCCTTCATGTCGACCACGTCGTGAGCAATCGTGACGTTGTTTGCCTTCGAACCAATCGTATTGATTTCGCGAAACATCTCCTGACCCAGAAACTCCAGCTTTCTCCCCATCGAAGAATCGCTGTCAAGAAACCGATGAAACTGCTCAATGTGAGACCTCAGTCGAGTAATCTCTTCGTTGATGTCACAACGATCTGCGTAAATCGCCACTTCACGAATCACATCGCTGTCACAGACTGTTACGTCAGCCTGCCCGATCGCTTTTCGAATCCGTTCCAGCAGCTTTTCGCGATACTCCGCCACAACTTCCGGAGCATGCCGGTCGATGTCACTGACACGATCAGAAATCGTCTGAATCTGCAGCTTCAGATCCTGCCGCATCGATTCACCTTCGCGACGCCGAAAGTCATCGAAGTGATCCAGCGAATGCTCTACGGCCTGTTTCAGCAGCGGCCAAACGCCTTCCACAACCTCCGGTGAGACTTCCGACTCCGATACAACGCCGGGCAGTAACAGCAGATCACCGATACCAACCGGAGGACCAGCAGCACCGCCCATCTTCTGCAGGGCTTCCACCTGTCGCAGATAACCACCCAGAACTTCCGGGTTCAGTGAGTAACCGACATCGTGTGCATCGAATCTGACTCGAACAGATACCTGCACCGATCCACGAGCAATACGATCGCGAATGATCTTTTCGAGATCACTTTCGAACTTTGCGACCACATCCGGCAACCGAACGGACAGTTTGAGATAACGGTTGTTGACCGACTTAATCTCGACTGTCACGTCTGCAGCATCTGACTTCTGCGACGCGTTGCCAAAACCTGTCATGCTGAGCAGCACAGAACACCTTTCTCCGCGACAATATCGGAGACGTTTCGAGACGCTTCTTCGTCATTGACGGAAGCGACCCTCGGGCAAAGTAAGAGACGATCCTCAGACATTCAGAACACGAACGTTATTCGCCGTCCTTCTTTTCCGGAGCTGATTCCGAGTCTTTCTTTTCCTCGCTGCCAGCAGATTCCTCAGCCGGCTTCGCATCTCCCTCGGGCTTCGCGTCATCAGCCGCTGGCTTTTGATCGCCCGCTTTTTCCGGAGATGCTTTTTCTTCGGATGCTTTTTCTTCAGTCCCTTTGTCGTCAGGAGTTTTTTCGCCAGCTTTCGCCCCGTCCGCTTCGGACGTTTGAGGCTTAGCCGGTGATGCTTCTTTGGCTGCTTTCGCTTCTTCGGCAGAAGGCTTTTGCTCCGGTGTTGACTCACTGGATTCCTCTGGCTTGACCGGAACCGTCGCGCCAGCCTCAGAAGGTCCGGAATCTGATTCCTCAGTCGCGGCTTCACTCTTCTTTGTTTCCGGAGTCTCAGAATCTGACGACACTGCAGCCGCAGGCGTCGCCCCGGAGAACTCTGTTCCCGACTTTTCCAGGGCCGCGCGAGAACGCATCGAGATCCCGAGCAAACCAGCGACCATCACCCAAACCACGGCAACAACAACCGTGATTTTTGTGAAAATATCACCCGCTCGAACTCCCAAAGCGCTTTGGCCACCCATGCCGCCAAATGCGCCGGCCAGACCACCACCACGACCTCGCTGGATCAACACCAACAGAATCATGATCACACTGGAAAACCCCAGCAGTGACGCCAGGCTGTAAAGAACAAAACCGGAACTCATGATCCCAACGCTCCGAAAGCGGCTTCACCGCAGGTGCTTGACAGACAAACGGACCGAGCCGCGATCCATTGCACCCAGAAACAAAACAAACCCGACTCAACACCAGAAAAAAACGCTTCAACAAGCAGCACAGATGAATCAGGCCGATGCCAGCTTACGTGCAGCATCAATGATTGGCACAAACAGTTCCGGTTTCAGGCTTGCACCACCGACCAGTGCACCGTCGACATTGGGTTGCCCCATCAGTGTCTCGGCGTTGTCCGGCTTAACGCTGCCACCGTAAAGAATCTGCGCCGCCTGAGCGTATGCATCACTATACCGATTTTTCAGCCAGCTGCGAAGGTGCTCATGAGCCGATTCCGCCTGCTCTGGTGTCGCCGTTACACCAGTTCCGATTGCCCAGACTGGTTCATAAGCAATCACGACCTGGCCAGCATCCGCTTCGCTGATCCCGGCAAGACCACCTTCCATCTGCGTATTCAAAACGGTCTCTGTTCTGACAGACTCACGTTCGCTGAGCAGTTCACCCACACACAGAATCACCTTCAGACCGCCAGCCAGGGCGGCCTTCACTTTCCGATTGATCACCTGATCGGTTTCGTCCAGCACATGACGCCGCTCGCTGTGCCCCAGAATCACGTAGTCGCAGCCAACATCTTTCAGCATGTCAACACTGACTTCGCCGGTAAACGCACCGGGCTTCTCGAAGTAAACGTCCTGCGCTCCCAGGCAGACCGCACTTCCCGAAATCGCATCACCGACGGGAATCAAATACGGATATGGTGGACAAACAAGTACGTCCACTCCTTCCGAAGGTGTCGCAGCATGCTTCGCCAGCCCCTGCGCCAGACTGACACCGGCCGCGCGGTCAAGATTCATCTTCCAGTTACCAGCAACGAGGAACCGTCGCATCAAATACATCTCCCACAAACCCACATTGAACTCTGGGTCAAACGCACAAACTCGAACCCGGGAAATACCATTCGCCTATCGCTGTCACTCACCCCATGAATGAACTCAGCCGACGCGCGACAAACCGCGAATCCCGGGAAAAGAAGGGGAATACTACTGCTCTGCCAAATGAGGTCAACCAGGATCCAAGACTTCCGGCTGACCGGAACCGCTTGGAAGCCCAATTTCTCCGCCCAATCCCTTTGATTCTCCAATCGGTGTGGTCAGAACCTCAAAGGCATCTCACGCAAACCTCCCAAACACTCAGTTCAACGCAATCCAGCTGACAAGGTTGACGGGGCGAGAATCCAGACACCGGCTTTCCGTGGACTCTAACGATTCTGCGGAAAGTACTGATCGCAACGTCGGCTGTTGACCGATGATTTAAGGCATCTGGAAAACAGGGTCCTTACGGCTGCCAGGTCGGGGAGGGATCTGTGAGACGTATTCACTCCAGCATGAGCACAATGAAGTTACGAACTCGGCCCTGCGAATCGGAATGTTTCCGGGGGCGATCGGGCAATTAAGTTTGTCTGGACTGGTTCGCAGGCCGAGTTTTCGTTTCCCCAAAGTACCAAGACTGCACGCAGGTCATGCCCCAGGGAGTAAGAAAAATGCTCAAAAAACTAGCAATTCTCGCGGTCCTGGCCATCGTCGGCACAACGGGATTCCACCAGACCGCGACGGCCTCTCCACCGGGGCAGCCATCGGATTGGCAGCGGTTCTATCACTATCCGTATGTCTACTATCCGCATTCCTTCCAGAAGCCGCAGCAGTACAACAACATGTACTACCGCTACTCGCCGGAAATGCGAATCCCGGTGTACAACAAATCGTGGTACAACTTCTATCCAACGGAGAAGCCATACCACAGCGGACACCATTTCATTCTGGACGTCTTCTGATCCGCCAGCGGAGTGGAATTTGTCCGGGAATGACAGTAGCATTCCTGCCAGCTCGACAGAGCAAAACGCATAAAGCCTCGGGGATTAAATCCTCGAGGCTTTTTGTATTTGGTCTCAGTACTGCGTGAGGCCACGCCGTAGATCGTGAATGTATCCAGCTGTTTAGCTGCACATCTTCTTCTTCAGCGCGGCCAAGCGCGACTTCAGACGTGATGCAGCATTGGCGTGAATCAGATTCTTGGATGCAGCCTGATCGAGGCACTTCACAACCTGAGAAAACTGCTTTTCTGCTTCCTCCCGAGCAGGCTTGCTTTCCAGCAGCGTCCGGAAATTCTTCAGATGTGTCCGCAAAGTCGAGCGTTGCTGACGATTACGAAGGCGTCGACCGGTGCTTTGACGCAGATATTTCTTGGCAGAAGTTGTGTTTGGCATTCGAAACTGCTGTAAAGTCTTACACTGAAATCACTTAAACACTGACTACGCGAAACGAACCGCAAAAAGTCAGGCGGGGCAGAATAATGCGGCCTCGCATTGGTTTCCAGCCTGATCGGCCAATTGTGAGGTATTCTCCACAGAATTAAGCTCGTCGGACAGCTCGCATTCGGACTTCCTTACACTTCTCACGAGTGGCAAGTCGTGCTTCAGGAAGGTCGACTCTGCGGAGCCATCTGAGAAAGAGGGCCGACTTTTTTTGACGGCAGTGCCCGGAGAGGGTCAGATGGCTTTTTCAGGTCTTCTGGAGACAACGCTGGTCGTTTCGCACGGCTGAAATCCGATTTTCAGTCGCCTTCAGCATTCGCGTTTGTGGGTTCGCTGAATTCCGGTGGTTTCACATAACGAGCGACCGAACGGACGGCTGCCTTCCGAATCGTTGCCATCACAGAATACACCAGATTTCCGCCCGCATCGTTCAGAAATGTAAATGCGAAAACGATAAGTCCTGCAGAAAACGAAAGCAGCAGGACTCTGACATTTTGTCGTTCCGCGAGCAGATCGATTACTTTCTGGTAGGGCGGCGGATCGTCCCGGTCGCTCGATCGCTGAGGAATTGCCACTGTGTCACGACCAAAGAGAAGATCGCCGCTGACGGGAATCAGCTCCTCCCCGTCAGATTCGGCCGTCACGCCATGCAATCGCTGAACGAATTCCGGATCCGTTTGAATGGCTGCTTCAACACTTTCCAGATAGCTGACGTCCTGTTCAAGGTCCGACAACTGCCGAGCATTGTGCCGATACTCGCGACGAACCTGATCCCACACCGCGAACTTCGGAGCCAGAGCGACGGCACCGTAAACAACAGCCGCCAACATCAGGATGCTCCAGAAGCACAGCGAAACAATCCATGACGGCGCGGATTGGCGGCCGTCGCAACCGTCGGCCGTTTTCGTCGTCTGTGGAAGATCGTGGTCGTCTGAACCCGTCATGTTCTCACGCTGAAGCCGAACGCCGCGCCAACCGGCGCACGCCGGTGGTGGCGGCAACTCAGGAAGACTCTGCGGCCTTCCTTCCGGAAAAATCCTTGTTCCTGATATAGTCATCGACACCGTAATTGAAGAAGGCACGGACTTTTCACAACTCGTGCTGTTTTTTGCTCGTCTTCAGTGATCGGCACAGCCGGACCAGAGCGCCTTTTCAAATGCTTCAGCTGAGCATTTTGACCGTGCTTCGAAGGCTCTTCGTTGAATGAATGGCACTTTCGGCGCGGGGTGTGTCCTTTCTGAACGAGTGCGAAGGTTGTTGGGCTTTGCTGAACTTTTGGGACTCTGGCGAGGCCACTTGCCTTTCCCGTGCTGCGCCACGAAACTCTGCTCGTTCGCCGGTGTCTGAGCCTGTTGGATGAACACACTGTTTCCTGCAGTGTTCAAGGCAGCGCTGTTGTTCGCGAATGACTTTGAAGACAGGATCAACCACGATTTATGAAACAGAATCCGGTCAAAGCGGCGCTGGCCGCCGGTCAACCTCAGGTTGGGACATGGCTGTCGTTCGGCGATGTATTCACGGCTCGCCTGATGGCTCGAGTTGGCTTTCCGTGGCTGACGGTTGATCTGGAGCATTCGCCGATCGACTGGCAAACGGCCTCGCTGATGTTTGCCACCATTGCCGATTCGGGCTGTGTCCCTCTGGCGCGGGTTCCGCGTGGGGATCATGATTTGATCAAGCGAGTTCTGGACGGCGGTGCCATGGGCATTGTTGTTCCGATGGTTAACACTGTCGAAGAAGCCAAAGTGGCAATCGCGGCCGCCAAGTATCCGCCGACAGGCAATCGATCCATCGGCGGCAGCATACCGGCTTTGAACTTCGAAGCCACGGCGGGCGAATATTACAAACACGCCAACGATCAGGTGCTGGTGATTCTGCAGACGGAGTCCCCCGAAGGCGTTGACAACGCGGAAGAAATTTACAGCCTGCCGGGAGTCGACGCGATCTTTGTCGGCCCCAACGATTTGTTCTGGCAAATGAAGTCAAAGGACGGAACGGATCCGACTCCCGACGAATTTGAGACCATGCTGCAGCGAGTATTGGCGACCGGTAAGAAAACGGGAACTCCCGTGGGCCTTCACACTCAGTCCGTAAAAGAAGTTCAGCAGCGGATTGCCGAAGGCTGGCAGTTTCTGGCTTTGCAGAGCGAACTGAAGATGATGGTCGACCAAGCTCAGGAACATATCACCGCACTGGGGCTGGGCGACTCCGGCGACCTGGCGAGATACTGAGTCTTGATGGCACGGATACTGGTTACTGATTTAATTCCGGTGCGTTCGGTTTCGTGGTCAGAGTTGAGGATGTGTTTTCATGCGAAGCTCGTTCGTTTGGGTTTGTCGTCAGGTTTTGTTCGCAGCCGTTGTTGCCTTTGTTGTGTTTCAGACGGCCACGGCCGCTGATCAGCGGCCGAATATTGTGTTCGCCTTTGCGGACGACTGGGGACGTTATGCCAGCGCCTATGCGGCCATCGACAAAGGTGATTTGAGTGACGTGGTGTCGACGCCCAACTTCGATCGAGTGGCCAAAGAAGGCGTACTGTTCACGAATGCTTTCGTGAATGCTCCGTCGTGTACTCCGTGTCGCAGTTCGCTGTTGTCCGGTCAGTACTTCTGGCGCACCGGCCGCGGTGCGATTCTGCAGGGCGCGGTCTGGGATCCGGCGATACCGAGTTATCCGCTGCTGTTGCAGAAGGCGGGATACCATATCGGATACACGTCAAAGGTGTGGGGCCCCGGAACTCCGGCGAACGCTCCGTACGGAGCCGCAGCAAACAGCTATGGTCGCCGTGGTGGAAAGTTCAATCAGTTCAGCCAGTTCGTCAGTCGTCAGGATGACACCGCGGCGGCCAAGCAGACGTTGCTGGAAGAGGTTCGTGGGAACTTTCAGGACTTTCTGGCGGATCGAAAAGATGGCCAGCCCTTTTGTTACTGGTGGGGGCCGACGAACGTTCATCGCAAGTGGATTCAGGGTTCCGGCAGGAAACTCTGGGGTATCAATCCGGATGATTTGAAGGGCAAGGTTCCGCGTTTTCTTCCCGATGTGGAGATCGTCCGCGAAGACCTGGCCGACTATCTGGGCGAGGTCATGGCCTTCGATGCCGGACTGGGAGTTCTGCTTGACGAACTAGAAAAGACGGGCCAGCTGGACAACACGCTGATTGCCGTCAGCGGTGACCACGGTGCTCCGGGATTCACGAACGGCAAGTGCAACCTGTATGACTTCGGGACTCACGTGGCTCTGGCCATTCGCTGGCCGAAGCAGGTTCCCGGCAATCGTATCGTGGAAGACTTTGTGTTGTTGCCGGATCTGGCGCCCACCTTTCTGGAGGCGGGTGGAGAACCGATTCCCGACGTCATGACAGGGCGAAGTCTGATTCCGGTGCTCCAGTCCGAAATGTCCGGCATTGTTGATCCATTGCGAGATTCTGTGGTGACCGGGCGCGAGCGGCATGTCGCGCGAGCTCGAACGGATCTGCTGCCGTATCCTCAGCGCGCCATTCGTACGAAAAATTTTCTGTACATCCGAAACTTCAAACCGGATCGCTGGCCGCTGGGTACGGGGCCGGGGTATGGCAATCCGGCCGGGCCGATGCCAACCTTCGAGCAGTTGCGTGAAGAGACGTTTGTCGCGTTTGCCGATATGGATGCCAGTCCATCCAAAGCGTGGATTGCCTTGAACTGCGAACAGGACAATGACAGCCGAAAGTACTTCAACTTTGCGTTCGGGCTTCGGCCGGAAGAAGAGCTTTACGATCTGAGAAGCGACCGACACCAGATCTACAATGTTGCTGACGACAGCTACTATTCAAAAATCAAAGAAGAACTTGAATCTCAGCTGATGGACGTGCTTCGTTCCACCGGTGATCCTCGCGTCACGGGCGACGGTTCGATATTTGACAAGCCGCCGTATACCGTGGAGGAACCGGCCAAACCAAAGTCGGGTCGGCCCGGTCGAGCAAATGCGATTCAGAACTGACGGCTTCTGCTGGGCTGGCTTTCACAGAAGGACTTTCGATTTCTGATGCGAACTCTCGTGACCGGCGGTGGCGGATTCCTGGGACAATACATCGTTGAGCAGTTGCTGGAAGCCGGACATTCCGTGCGGGTCTTCTGTCGCGGAACTTACGCGGCCCATGATGCTCTGCCGGTGGACGTTGTTCGAGGAGATCTGCGGAGGCCCAATGATGTGGCGAGTGCGTGCCGTGACATCGAAGTTGTGTTCCATGTGGCCGCCGTTCCGGGTGTCTGGGGGACGTGGGAGCATTATCACAGTATCAACACGGCAGGCACGGAGAATGTGATCAGGGCCTGTCAGTCGAATGGTGTGCAGCGTCTCATCTATACCAGTTCACCCAGCGTCGTGTTCGATGGTCATGATCATGTTGACGCGGATGAAAGTTTGCCTTATCCCGATTCATGGTTGTGTCATTATCCACATTCGAAAGCGCTGGGAGAGCAGGCGGTCCTGGCGGCGAACTGCAACGATCGGCTTCGAACGGTTTCACTGCGACCTCACCTGATCTGGGGTCATCGCGACAACCATCTGATTCCACGGCTGATTGCACGAGCGCGATCGGGCAGACTTCGGCGAGTTGGTGACGGCACCAATGTGGTTTCGATGATCAATGTGGAAAATGCGGCCGCCGCTCATCTGCAGGTGGAAACATCGCTGCGGAAGTCGACGACAGCTGCCGGCAAGGCGTACTTCATTAACGAAGAACAGTCCGTGAGACTGTGGGCGTGGATTGATCAGCTGCTTGAACGGGCGGGACTGCCGCCTGTCCGGAAATCGATCTCTGCAGGATCAGCGTATCGACTGGGGGCTGTGCTGGAACAACTGTGGACATGGCTGCCACTCAAAGGCGAGCCTCCCATGACGCGATTCGTGGCGGCTCAACTGGCGGGGTCCCACAGCTACAGCATCAAGGCGGCTCAGGCAGACTTTGGTTTCACGCCTGTCGTTTCCGTTGACGAGGGGCTGCGAAGAATGCAGAGCGATTTTCAGCGGCTGAGAGGCTGATTTGAGCGCGGGATTGGCGGAATATCATTCGATTTTCTGTGAAATTTTGCAGGAAGAGCTTAACGCGGTGTGCTCGCATTGAAACAATGCCGATTCGATAACTTATCGGCTGAAGTCGCTTTGGGAATTCCGGGCAGCTTCAGTCGTTTTTGTTTTTAGCTGTCCGAAAATGTCGGATGCAGGATGGTCTGTCCGCCAGCGGTCGCGAACCTGCACAGAGCTTCGGGCGTCTTCTGAAGCTTTCCGGACGGCGATTCAGGTTGATGCACTTCGATGCAGTTTCGCTGATGGCGGAGAGCCGAGAAGCGAAAAGCGATTGATGCGGGCCAGACGTCGATTGTCGTTCCGTGTGATTAAGATGACCAAACGGTCTGCTCGTGAGCGGGGCGGCGGTTGTCGCAAACGGATGCTTGAGTTCGCTGGAGCGGGATCTCCCGGGCTCCGAAAAAGTTGCGTGACAGGTTTTTGAAAAATGATCAGACATCTCACTTCGTTGTTCGACGTCACACCTCAGGAAGTTTTGTCGATTCTGGACAGGGCCGCAGAGCTGAAGGCGAAACACAAGCGAGGCGAACGGCCGCAGCTGCTCCCCGGTCGAGTACTGGCTCAGATGTTTGAAAAGCCGTCTCTGCGAACTCGCAACAGCTTCGAAGCGGCCATGATCAATCTGGGTGGCTCCGGCGTCTTTCTGACGACGGCAGAAGCCGGTTTGAATGGTCGTGAGTCACTTCACGATGTGGCGACGGTGCTGAGTTCCTACAGTGATGTCATCACGATGCGAACGTTTTCGCAACAGCTGATTGAAGACTTCGCGAAAGTCAGCCGCTGCCCCGTGATCAACGCTCTCTCGGATGAGCGGCATCCGTGTCAGGCTCTGACAGATCTGCTGACTATTCGGGAAACATTTGGTCATCTGAAAGATCTGCATCTGGTCTTTGTCGGTGATGGCAACAACGTGGCGATGTCGCTGGCGATCGCCGCTGCGATGACCGGAATGAAAATGACACTGGCCTGCCCCAAGGACTATCAGTTTCCTGCGTCATTCATTGCAGGCCTCAGGCAGAAGTATGCCCATGCTCAGGTGACTCAGGTGCATGATCCACAATCGGCAGTGAAGTCTGCCGACATCGTCTACACCGACGTCTGGGCCAGTATGGGGCAGGAGGAGGAGGCAGAACGCCGTCGAGCGGCCTTTGCTGACTTTCAGGTCAACGGCGCTTTGATGAATCTGGCACCGGAAAAGGCAAGGTTCATGCATGACCTTCCCGCCAAGAGAGGCCTGGAGGTGACGGATGATGTCATGGATGGAGACCAAAGCATCGTCTTCCAGCAGGCCGAGAACCGAATGCATCTGGCTCGAGGGTTGTTTGCGTGGCTGTTGATTGACCAGAACAAGTGAACATCAGCCGGCACTCGTGGTCAATCTGCTGAGCCACGATCATTTCTCCTGAGGCGATTGAATGGACTTGAAGCTCACGAATTCATCGGTAGTGGTGGTCGGCGGCGCGAGCGGGATTGGTAAGGCGTGTGTGGATGGATTCCTCGCGGAAGGTGCTCGCGTTGTCATCTGGGACGTCGCAGAGCCAGCAGCGACAGGGGATACAACCTTCGTTTCTGTGGACATCACGGATGAAGGTGCTGTTGCCAAAGCATTGTCAGAAACCAAACGCCGACTTGGCGCGATCGATCATCTGGTTCATGCCGCTGCCATCGGGTCGGGGCGAATTGGCTTTCCGTTTACAAACCTGAGTCCACAGGATTGGTCGCGGGTGCTGGATGTCAATATTCGAGGCATGGTGCATGTGGCTCACGCGATCGCACCCGAAATGGTGGCTCAGCAAAGCGGCACGATGGTCTTTGTGGCATCGGTCGCCGGACAGATTGGATCACCCACCGACCCGCCTTACAGCGCGTCTAAGGCGGCAAATATCAATTTCGCTCAGGTGATGGCCAAAGATCTTGCCGCCAGTCATGTGCGAGTCAACACGGTTTGCCCCGGGATGGTGAAGACTCCGCTGAACGAATCTGTGTGGAAGGCCTGGAATCAGTCTCAGCCGCCGGAAATGCAAAAGACTTATGAACAGTGGGCCAGCGAAAAGATTCGACAGCTGGTCCCGCTGGGGCAGTGGCAGCAGCCCGAAGACATCGCCGATATGATCGTGTTTCTGTCATCTGAACGGGCACGACAGATTACCGGCCAGACGATCAACGTCGACGGCGGTTACGTGATGCACTGGTAAACCTTGATGCAGTGCTCGACCAGGGCCGACGGATCGAGCATCGACGGGGCGATGCTGTTCAGGTCTGTATTGCTTTTCGGGGCGCTTGGTCCGAAAATGGGGAAGTCCTTCCGTAATTCATGTTGACGAGCAGCGACAAAAGACAGTCTGTTGTTCGCCGACTGCCTTCCCGGAAATCCGACCGCCAGCCTCCCCTTCTTCGGCAGTTTCTCGATGGCTTTCATCCGCGACCTTCTGGCCACCCGTCGTCGACCTGATGTCTCACAGTCCGGTCCTGTGTTTGCAGTCAACGGTCCGGGCCGTGCGATTGTTCGGCACAGCCTCGCTGTAGCCTGCCTGAGAAAACAGACCGCTCAGAGTCGATCGACGCGCAGAATTCCCTGCGGCTGGTCGGGCAGCGTTGAGAACGTGTCAGGTGCGCAGAGATTGTTTCCAGTACTTCTTCCGTCGTGGCATCGGATACTTCGTGGCGCGGTGATGACCGTCATGGCGTTTCTTTGGGTGACTGGTGCTGTCCATGCACAGGTGCCTGCGATAAATCTTCCGAATGATCCGTCCGCCGGTACCGCTGAGTCTGTGGAGCAAACGGACGAAGCGAAGGAACTGCAGGATCTTCTACGGCAACTGGATTCAGACGAATTCAAAACACGCGCGGCGGCGTCTGAAAAGCTGGCTCGCATCAGCAATCGGGAACTGCAGACTCTTGCCGAACTGACAATGGCCCACTCCAGTGCGGAAGTTGTTGTGCGGCTGATGGCTGAAATTGACCGGCGATATGTTTCCGGCGACCCCGATGCCGAACGGATGGCGTCGGCCGCTCTGGAATCTCTTGCGGAAACCAGTCGTCAGCTGATGGCCGAAGGCGCGAATCAGAGTCTGCGGGATCACTGGTACAAGCGAGTCGAAATTGCGGCCAAAAACCTGGAACAGTTGGGGGCAGTGATACGCTATGGCTCGTTTCTGCCGTCTCGTCAGATGGGGATTCCACCTGAAGGAGGTGCGACACTGCAGATCATGCTGAACAAAGACTGGCGTGGCGGTGACGCCGGGCTGGAACTGTTTCGCCGATTGTCTGCTGTGGCAGGCCCCCTGTCGATGCGTATGAGTGGGGTGAATATCTATCTGATCGACGGCAATCCTTTGACGCCGGATCAGAAGGCTCGACTGACAGAGTACGTTGGGCAGAACCGAATTGCCGAACGTTCTCGAGCAGCATTGGGAATTAAGCCCGGTACAGGGCTTGGTCAGGGAGTTTTCATTCAAACGGTGACCAGTGGCAGTTCTGCCGAGGCCGCCGGAATCCGTCCGGGTGACCTCATTCTGGGCGTCGTAAACGAAGAAAAGGCTGAAGACGGTACTGTCACCCGGAAGGTCGTCCCGATTCAGGATTTCGATGATCTTGTGGATCGATTGAAGAGTTACGACAAGGGGGACGTCATGAAACTGCAGATCGTCGGCGGCTTTCGAACGCCGTTCGGCAACTTCAACGAAGATCAAATCGAACCCCGGGTTGTCGACGTTCTGTTGAAAGGCTGGGAAGATCTGGATGTCACACCGTGACAACAGCCGGGCCAACCGCGGTGAAGAGCTTTTCGTCGTTTCACTCGATGCCGCAGGTGAGGTTGAGAGGCGATCGGAAAGGGGGGCAGACCCCATGAAATCACCCCGCCCCTGAACCAAAGGTTTGATCAGTTTTCGGACACTGCAGACCGGATGCGCCAACTCACTTTCATTCGTCTTCGTCGCTTTGTTTTCAAGGTACATACGTCCGGCTGCACCGGACAAAACGTAATTGCATGTCAAATGCCACCGAGTCCGGATTGTGCCTGAAGATGCAGAACATGGAGGCCGGAACTCGAATCAATTCGATGGTGGATCCGGCGACCGAATTTCGGGCGAATTTCACGGCCTCGCCTTCAGCGAAACCATGTTCGGAATCCGCCTCCATCCGATGAGGACTGTCCTGAAAATCGACCAACACATGATCAGCAGGATTCGCCGCTGCCCGCGATTTGTAGAGGGATACATCAGAATGAAGGTTCAGCAGCTGCAGGTGTTTGTGTTTTGTGTTTTGATGGCGACGTCTGTCCTTGCTGAAGAACGTCGCCCCAATATTCTGTGGATCGTTGGGGAGAATCTGAAACTGGATCTGGGGTGCTACGGCGCGAAGAACGTTCATACGCCCAATCTCGACAGACTGGCCGCCGACGGCGTCCGCTTTACTCGAGTCTTCTCCACTTCTCCCGTCTGCGCGCCCAGTCGTTCGGCGTTTATGACCGGAATGTATCAGACGACGACCGACACGCACCACATGCGATCTCACCGCGACGATGACTATCGACTGCCGGCCGGAGTTCGACCGATCACGCATCGTCTGAAGGATGCCGGATACCTGACCGCCAACATCCGTCAGATTGGCGAACGAACCGTTGGCACCGGAAAGCTGGATCTGAACTTTGTCAACGAAGGTCCATTGTATGACACGGAGGACTGGTCCGAGCTGAAGAGAGGTCAGCCGTTCTTTGCGATGATCAACACGCCGGAAGTGGAGTACGACATCTATGACCGAAAAACGTGGATGCAGGATCGTGTGAAGTGGGTGGGGGAGGAGTTTCATCCGCAGATTGCGACCCCGGAAAACGTCACGCCGCCGCCGTACTATCCCGATCATCCGCTCGTCCGGTCCGAGTGGGCTCGATATCTGAATTCAGTGTCCGGAATGGATGTACGCGTCGGCTGGATTCTGGAACAGCTTCAGCGGGATGGACTGGCGGATAACACAATCGTGATCTTCTTCGGTGACAATGGCCGACTGGAAGCCCGAGGAATTCACTGGTGTTACGACACCGGCCTTCATGTCCCGATGATCATTCACTGGCCTGAAAATCCTGCACTTCCCAGACCACCACAATATCGACCGGGGGCCGTCAATGAGTCCGTCATCAGTCTGCTGGACATCACGGCCACGACTCTGGAGTTTGCCGGGGTCAATATTCCGGCAGGCATGCAAAGCCGTCGATTCATGGGGCAGACGACGGATGCTTCTCGAACATACGCGTTCAGCGCGCGGGACAGAATTGATGAAACAGAAAACCGAATTCGTTCCGTACGCGATGCCCGCTATCATTACATTCGAAACTACTATCCTGAACGCAGTTTCACGTCACTGAATCGGTACAAAGAGAAGTGCTTCCCGGTGAAGCCGCTGATGCGACGGCTGCACGACGCTGGGCAGCTGAGCGGTGCTGCCGAAAAATTGATGACGTCCACAGACTCAGAGCAGTTGTTCGACACGAAAGCGGATCCGCATGAAACCGTCAATCTGGCTGAATCGGACGCTCAGGAACATCGGGAAGCGCTGATTCGCCTGCGCGCTGCACTGGACACGTGGATCGTCGAAACCGGAGACCGTGGTCAGTTTGAGGAACCCCGAGAAATCGTGGCTCCTTTTGAACTGGAAATGCACAACTGGTTTGGCACTCCGGATTGGCATCCCGCCTTCCGAAATCTGCCGGTTCTGAAGCCATAGAGCCGGGCCGGATCTTCTCTGAATCCGAGGGGATGCGAACATTGCTGACCTACTTCAGCAGGCTTCGGTTCAGAACATCGCGAGCCTTCGCAAAGTAATCCTGCCATTCGATTTGCGGGCCTTCATTGCGAAGGCAGTCGCGAACTTTCTGCAGGGTGTTCCTGGCCATGTGTGGACATCGATTGCAGGCACAGGTTTCGCCGGTTGATGTCATGATTCCCGGGACAGGCACGAAGGCGTGCTGCGGAGCCGCCTTTTGGAAGGCGTGAATCATAGCCGATTCTGTCGCCACCAGGATGGTCTTCGGTTCGGCAATCGACATCACGTACTGCCGCATCCGTTCTGTCCCGCCGATGAAATCCGAGATTTCAAGAATGTTCTGCGGGCATTCGGGGTGAGCGATGACAATGCTGTCGGGGTTCTTTCGCTTTGCCCGAATCAGATCCTGAATGCTGAAGACTTCGTGCACCATACATGAACCCGGCCACAGGATCATCCGGCGTCCGGTGACTTCCATCAGGTAGCGTCCCAGATGCTGGTCCGGCACAAACAGGATTTCCCGATCTGATGGAACTCGGTCAATGATCTCGCGAGCATTGCCGCTGGTCACAATCCAGTCACACAGGCTCTTGACCGCTGCGGAGGTATTGATGTAGGCCACCGTATCGAACTGTCGCCCCTGAGCTCGCAATTGTTCCTGAAACGCAGCCAGTTCATCGGCAGGGCAACTTTCAGCCAGTGAACAACCCGCCAGCAGATCCGGAATCAAAACCCTTTTTTCAGGGTTCATGATCTTCGCGGACTCACCCATGAAATGAACGCCGGCAAAGACGATCGTCGATGTCGTCACCTGAGTGGCATCGCGAGCCAGCTTCAGGCTGTCACCCGTGAAATCGGCGATGTCCTGAATTTCGCCGTCCACGTAATAGTGGGCCAGAATCGTGGCGTCCTTCTCCTTCTTGAGCTGATCAATTTCATCCATCAGCTCCAGCGGATCTTCTAAAGAATCAGTCTGAGAAAAAGCGTCAGCAATCGGAAGAGACATTCCCGTGTTTCCTGAATGGTGTCGGCTGAGCCGACCAGCAACTTACCGTGCGAATGTCATGCGGACACTCACAGTTCCCAAAACGTTCATGCCTGGTTCGGTCAGGCTCTTCGGCACTCTCACGCAGTCGTTAAATGAAATCGTAGCGGAATTCGTCAGAATTCCCCTGTGCGTCCGAATTCAACAAATCCGGCCACGTATTTTTGCTCGCCGCCAAAACGAAACAAACACGTGAGACACGACACTGGATGGGGATCGCCTGTGGCGGGTCAAACAAGTCGTTTTTGTTTGG
>JAGQPY010000089.1 GCA_020426485.1 Planctomycetaceae bacterium | reverse complement strand
ACGTTTTGCGGTTCGTCGATCCTGAAGACAACCCGATCAACAGCCAGCCTTTCAGAATCCTACCGAACCGACACCCCCTCGGAACGCATCACATGAATCTTCGTAAGTGCGGAACGTCGAGGTCTGAACAAACGGAACACTTACACCGGTGATATGCATTCTGACAGTTGTTTCGGTGACGGCGAAACCGGTATCCGGTTCTCAGGTGCTTTCACGGATCGAATGACAGGGCACGTGTCTTTTTTACAACATTCCTGGTGATTTTTGCCGTCAAAGTCTGTTTTCGTAACCTAGTTTTCCACCATCAGGACCAATGCGCGTTGGTGCAGAGTCCTACTGATGACTGTTGAAACATAAACGAGTTGATCTCCGGAGTCAGAACATGGTTGCGACTGCAAAGTCTCGCTCAAACACCAGCGACTTTGAAGCATTGAAAGAACACATCCACGGCAAGCTGGTTGAGAAACTCGACCTGACCCGTTTGTCGGAACTGGAAGGTGATTCACTGCGACGAGAAATCCGCGTTGTCGTGGAACACCTCTGCGATACGGAGAATCCGCTTCTCAACCGTTCCGAACGAGAACGCCTTGTAGAAGAAGTTCTGGACGAAGCATTCGGCTTTGGTCCGCTGGAACTTCTTCTGAAAGAAGAGGGCGTGGCGGATATCATGATTAACGGCCCGAAGAACGTCTTTCTTGAAAAGAACGGGCGGATCGTCAAGTCGGACGTGACATTTCGAGACAACGATCACCTGCTGCAGATTCTTGACCGCATCGTGTCAAAAGTCGGACGCCGAGTCGATGAAACGTCTCCCATGGTGGACGCTCGACTTCCCGATGGTTCGCGACTGAATGCTATCATTCCGCCGCTGGCACTGGACGGACCGTCACTGACGATTCGTCGCTTTGGTTCGAATCCTCTGACACTGGAGGACCTGCTGAAATTCGGCGCGTTCACGCCGGAAATGGTGATGTTCATGGAAGGAGCCATGAAGGCTCGCCTGAACGTGATCATCAGCGGAGGCACCGGCTCCGGTAAAACGACCCTGCTGAACACGCTGTCCAGCTTCATCTCCAACGAAAACCGAATCGTCACCATTGAGGACGCGGCGGAAATTCAGCTGCAGCAGGAGCACGTGCTGCGACTGGAAACTCGTCCGCCCAACATCGAAGGCAAAGGGCAGGTCACCGCCACCGACCTCGTCAAGAACGCTCTGCGTATGCGACCGGACCGCATCATCATCGGCGAGTGTCGAGGGGGAGAAGCTCTGGACATGCTGCAGGCGATGAATACCGGTCATGACGGATCACTGACCACAGTTCACGCCAACAATCCTCGCGATGCGATTTCCCGTATCGAAACGCTGGTCAACATGAGCGGTATTGAACTGCCGATGTCTGCACTTCGAAAACAGATCGCGTCCGCCGTTCACCTGATCATTCAGGCCAGCCGCCTTCAGGGTGGTCCTCGAAAAGTAACATACATCACCGAGATCGTCGGGATGGAACAGGACGTGATCGTGATGCAGGACATCTTCCGCTTTGTTCAGGAAGGCATCGACAGCAACGGAAAGGCCGTCGGACATTTTCAGTCCACCGGAGTCCGACCCAAGTGTATCGAACATCTGGAATCAGCAGGTGTGCGACTTCCGCCAAGCATCTTTGCGGAACGAACGCTGCGGTCCTGATCAGAAAGCCGACAGGGCAAGCGCGTCACTCCGGAGATGCTCAGCCGTCCGAAATGACCATTCGATCTTTCGAACGTTTGATCTCTCGGAAAAACCGACGAGCCGAACCGGCAGTCAAACTCAAAAACACAGAACAACCAACCGGATGAAGGATGGTCTGGCAGACTCAGCCCAGACTTTCGAAAGGATGACTCATGGATCCTGTCATGCTGATCATGATCGCCTCGTTTGTCGGGGTGCTGGCGCTGGTATTCGGCATTGGGAATATCATCAGCAGTCGCTGCGCGTCTCAGGCGGAATCACGTCTGGCTGCGTTTACCGGCGGTAAAGCACAAACCAGCAGTCAGATTGCCGACGAAATTGTTCGCGACGGACTGACGTCCGCCTCGGGACTGCTGGGTGCCATTCTGGGCCGCTTCAAGAATCTGCCCATGTTCTTTCAACAGGCAGAATCACCGGTCAAACCCGAACAGTTTCTGATGATCTGTGCGGGATCCGCGGTTGGCGGTTTTGTCGTCTCTCTGATCATCCGCGCACCGGGACCGCTGCTGCCGGTAGGTGCAGGTGTTGGATTTCTGTGTCCATGGATGTGGCTGTGGATGCGTCGCCGTTCACGATTCAAAAAGTTCGAAGCACAACTGTCGGACGCACTGGAACTGATGGCACGAGCACTTCGTTCCGGGCACAGTCTGTCATCCGGACTGAATGTTGTCGCCACAGAAATGCCGGAACCGATCTCGAAGGAGTTCCGCAAAGTCCACGAAGAACAGAATCTGGGGATTCCCATCGATCAGGCGTTGAAGAACCTGCTGAAACGCATTCCCAATATGGACCTGAGATTCTTCGTGATCGCCGTCTGCATTCAGCGACAGTGCGGTGGTGACCTTGCAGAAATTCTGAACAAGATCAGTGCCCTGGTACGCGAGCGGTTCAAGATCCTGGGACAGGTGAAAGCTCTGACCGGCGAAGGTCGAATCAGCGGTATCGTGCTGATGGCATTGCCTCCGGTTCTGTTCGGAGCCGTGTATTACCTGAACCCGGACTACGTGATGGTTCTGTTCGACCGCGAAGAAGGCCGCAAGATGCTGTTCGCCACCGGCTTTCTGCAGATCATCGGAGCCATCTGCATCAAAAAAATCATCGACATCAAAGTGTGACGGATCAGTCGGCCGGACGTCGAACATCAGACACTCCAGTTGCTCGACGCCGCAACCAGCCACCTTCGATTCATCCAGCACAAACCCGAAATAAAGAGTGAACACCATGCAACCGGAAATGCTCATTTCGATCGCGGCCTTCGGAGCCATCACCAGCGGAGTCTGGGCGATCCTGACGTTGATCACCACCAGAAAGTCGCGTGCTTCGGAACGTCTGGAAGAACTGCGGGACCCGATGGCTCGAAAGCGGCAGGGTGACAACGCCGGCAAAGTCAACAATATGTTTGAAAAGGCGGCACCCACGCTCTCCAAAGCGCTGCAGCCAAAGTCGGAAACCGAACAAAGCGATCTGAAGATTCGGCTGGCGAACGCCGGCTTTGCCAGCCCGAATGCATCACGAAACTTTCTCGCCATCAAACTGATCGGCCTGATTCTGGGTGTGCTGTTCGGAGCAATCTACGGCTTTGCCAACATGGGCGTCTCCAGCAACTCGTGGATGGCCTTCGTTATCGGCGGCGGAACGGGGTTCTACCTACCCGAAGCCATGCTGACGCTGCTGAAGATGTCTCGACAGCAGAAGATTTTCCTGCAGCTGCCCGATGCACTGGACCTGCTGGTTGTGTGCGTGGAGGCCGGACTGGGACTGGACGCAGGAATGCGTCGCGTTTCCGAAGAACTGGCGGGTGGTGCTCCGGAGGTCTGTCAGGAACTGGCCACCGCCAACATGCAGTTGCAGATGGGTAAACCTCGTCGCGACGTGCTGCATGACTTGGGCGTCCGCACCGGAGTCGACGACATGCGAGCTTTGGCCGCGATTCTGATTCAGGCCGACCGCTTCGGTTCGTCAATCGCACAGGCTCTGCGAGTTCAGTCGGACAGCATGAGAACCAAACGACGGCAGATGGCGGAAGAGAAAGCTCAGGGGGCTGCAGTTAAGATGATCTTCCCGCTGGTACTGTTCATCTTCCCCGGGATCTTCGTGATCCTGGTAGGTCCGGCTGGCATTCAGCTGATGGACAACCTAGTGAACAAATAAGCCCGTTCAGTATGAGCGACCACAGACTGGTTCAGGCCCGACAATCATTGCCGGGCCTGTTTCATTTTGCGCTGGCAGGATCGAAACTCTGGGTTCTTTCACAATTCGTTCCCACAAGAGACCGGGAACGTCAGCCCGTTGTGAGCAGGACCGCTTAATCGACGGAAACCTGCTGCCAGTCAATTCGAGTCGCGTCGGCTTTCAGATTCTCCAGGTCGTACAGCTGACGCCCTTCCTCGGTGAAGACGTGCAGCACAACGTCACCGAAGTCCATCAGAATCCAGTTGGATTCGGTTCGGTAACCTTCGATACTCAGCCGTGTGTTTCGCTGTTCACCTTTGAGTTTGCGATTGACTTCATCTGCAATGGCGTGCATCTGTCGGCGGCTTGTGCCGGTCGCGATGACGAAGAAGTCCACAATGGAAGCAATCTTTGTCATATCCAGCACGACAATATTCTTCGCTCGCATCTCATCAGCGCAGCGCGCGGCGGTCACCGCATTTGCCAGACTGCGCTGGTACAGTTCGGGACTCCGTTCGGCGTGACGTGTGACGGTGTCGTCACCGACTGCGGCCGGCTCTTCGGAAACAGCGACTTCCGAATCCTCTACTTCTTCGATCGTCTCGTCTTCGGGCTTATCAAAATCAACCACCGATTCCGGGCTGTGCCCGTCGGCAGTCTCATCCATCAAATCTCGCTCATCTGCACTCATGCTTATCAGATCTTATTAACAAATCACTCATTCTCGGCGGATCAACCCAACACCCAAGTCCACTCACACCGCCTGCCACGACGTCCGAACTCCTGCTGGAAAGCTCGGAAGCGATTGCTGCTTCGTCAGGAAGAATCCCGCACATCTCGCGACGGCAACGCCTGAGCGGAGTTACTCGTTGCGGACATCTGCCGGGCAAGCTGCATGGGAGCGACCTCCCTTTCAGCCGCATCCAGTCATCGCAACGGGAAGGGACACCAACAGTTTACGCAGGTTCGAAGTTTTCAAACGACGATCAGCACGATTTCTCTCAAAGTTCAGCAAATCGCAGCGAAACATGAAAACGTTTGATCAATTCGCCACAAATCGAACGCTCGGTGAAGACCGCCCATCGGGAACTGAGAATAATGGGGACGTTCAGGGACCTTTCGCGAAGCCTCACCGTGTGACAGGTTTGGGTTGTCAGTTCAGTCGGCAGCGCACTGATTGCAGAACTGACTGCACCGAAGCACTCAGCCCGCGTGACTGGTTGTTTGTTCTGACTCATCGCATCCGGTTACACCCGGTTATGGTCCCAGACCAGTCTCGTCCTTGCGCGAGTATCAATTCCGATTCAGACATTGAATTTTGATGATCACGAAACAACTGAAAACTCTTTCCGCTGCACTTTGTCTGCTCACACTGAATGTCGTCCTTCAAGCCCAGGAACCGGTTCGACTTCACGGGCAGACCATGGGCACATACTTTTCGATCGTGGTCGATGGAGCGAAAGTCAACGAAGAAGAAACCAGGCAGCTTCAGCTGGATGTCGAATCTGTTCTTGCTGACGTAAACAGACAGATGTCGACGTGGGATGAGCAGTCCGAGATTTCGAAGTTCAACAAATCTGATTCCACGGAGTGGTTCGCGGTATCCGAAGCGTTTGCCAAAGTGGTTACCGAAGCAAAGCAGATCTATCAGCAGACCGATGGTGCCTTCGATCCCACCGTTGCTCCTCTGATCGACCTGTGGGGATTCGGCAAACCGGCTCAAAGCGACTGGCCCGATGAGGCCGCCATCGCTCGGACACTGGAAACAACCGGAATGATCCACATTGACGTTCGACCGGAACCACCGGCGATCCGAAAATCGAAAGTCGGAGTTCAGCTGAACCTGTCGGCCATTGCCAAGGGTTATGGAGTGGACGCTGTTGCAGAACTGCTGAACCGGAAAGGATATTCGTCATACGTGGTCGATATCGGAGGCGAAAACCGAACAGGCATCGCGAAAGCCAATGGTGATGCATGGAAGCTGGGAGTTGAATCGCCTCTGGGAGGTCTTTATCGAATTCTCAAAGTGACCGAAATGAGTGTCGCAACCTCGGGAGACTATCGGAACTTTTTCGAACGTGATGGTGTGCGATATTCTCACGCCATTGATCCGAAAACAGGATACCCAGTGAAGAACCCGCCCGCGTCAGTTTCCGTGATGCACCCATCATGCATGACAGCCGATGCATGGGCAACCGCCATGATGGTGCTGGGAGCGGAACGAGGTCGACAGATTGCTGACAGACAGGGCCTGTCGGTGATGTTTCAGGAAGTGGCCAACGATCAGGTCGTGGAAACATCGACCGGTCAGTTTCAGCGGGCTGAACAGGCCGAATCGCCGTTGAACGGGACCGACACGCTGTCAGCGGATACTGCCGCGTCTGATGCTGCAGAAACAGAATCTATGGGAAAGTCCGGGAAGGCGTCCGGTGAATCAACCGACGCTGACATGCCGTGGTTTCCGTTCGTAGCGGCAGGCATCATTTTTGTCGTCGCCATCACGGGCATGTCGATTGGCACGATCCTGCAGAACAAACAACTCAAGGGCAGTTGCGGCGGGCTTGCTTCGATGCCGGGCAGCGAAGGCAAATCCATCTGCGAACTCTGCACCGTTCCCAAAGATCAGTGTACGAACGCAGAACTCCGCGAAAAAATGCAGCAGGCTGCGGCGGCAAAGTCGGATGCTTCGGACGAGACAGCATGACTGCCAGCCGGCATCCGTCTGTACCGCCGAACGGACAATCGGCTTGCGTCCGCCTGTTCGCTTCGGCTCCTGATCCGGTTGAATCACCTTTGTCGCCCGTTACTCATTCGCACGACCAATCATTCGATTGTAAACGAATTAATGTCCAGGTCGTCGTCACACACGGTCGGCGATGATTCCGCAACCAGGCCTCGCAGCCATTCCGGTGATGGCCATGCAAACGGTCGAAATTTTTCTGTGGTTCCGGTTTGGTCTCGATAAACAATCGCACGACCAGGCCCCAGAGACGCCGCCACCGGGGAATCGATCAGGCTGGCGGAATCCGTCTGATTCATGCGGAAGGCAATTCGAGTTTCGAATTCGCGAAGCAATGAATTGGATATCCAGCGAATCGCGTTATTGAAGGTGTCCGACCACAACACAACATGAACACCGACCGCTGGCCCTCGCTTGATGATGTCACTGAACATGGATGCCGTGGTTGCAGCCTTTGGTTCCCCGAATCCGCCCAGGCCATAGTCGTCTTCCTCGCGTCGCAGACTTCGAAACTGTCCGAGGTTCCGCACAATCAGCAACACCTCCTCTGCCGCATTCAAAGCCGAATTCGTTTCGCGCTGAAGCATCAGATGATGAACATTCTGAACCAACGCCTCACATTGATCCGCGCTGTGCAGAGAAACCTGTTCGGCATGAACAGTATCCACCAGCGTTCGAAACTGTTCCAGGTGCGCCGGATCTCGCCCGTCGAACAGCAGGAAAAGTTTGCGACGAAGTTCCGGCTCGGAATGGTGGCTTGATGGGCCGAGGCACGCACTCAGCGTGGTATACGCCAGCAGACTGTCGACGGTCTTTTCATCCTGACCCACGATCAGAACGTTCTGCCCGCTGGCTCGCCGCAGTTCCAGACTGGTGGGAGCCGAAATCGACACTGGTTCGCCCATCCAGATTTTCAGAGCGTCAACAGGTTTTCGAGTGGCATCTTCGGCGGAACGCAGACTGGCATTCAGTGGACCGCAGAGTTCCGGCACGGGGGCGACATGCCCTTCGAAGACGATCATTCCGTAATCCGAAACAGTTCCGCGGCGCTGCAGGGCCTTCATTTCATCGATCGCCTGTTCTCGACGAGATTCATCCAGCCACGCGATCTGAAAAGAGTGGTTTCCCTGCACCAGACCATTTGCATCGTTGTAGATAGCTTCACCAGGCCGAGTCAGCAGTCGAGCCGCCATGTTGTCTTCACTGAGGATCAGATGAGCATCCGCTTCGCTGCACTGCAAAGCAATGCGCACCGCAATCTGCCCCATCGTGCTTCGCGCCAGAGAATAAGCGCCGCCCAGAGTTTGTGAACCAAGCAGCACGTGAATTCCGAATGCCCGGCCCTGTCGAACGAGTCGGTCCAGCAGCAAAGACGCCCGAGCAGAAACGCGGTCTTCGGCGACGAAGAATTCCTGAAACTCGTCGATCAGCAACAACAGTCGTGGCATCGGCTCACCGGGAATCTCCCTGCGAAACGCGGGCACGTCCTGTACACCTCGCTCACGAAACAGCTCACCGCGTTCCTGCAGAATCTCATCCAGCCGCTCCAGAACGCTCAGACCAAATTCACGGTCACTTTCGATAGCCACCACGCGAGCGTGCGGCAGACGATTGGCCGCATAAGTCCGAAACTCCACCCCCTTCTTGAAGTCGATCAGATAAAACTGAATCTCGTCCGGGCTGTAATGCAGCGCCAGATTGGTGATCAGAATGTGCAGAAACGTGGATTTGCCCGAACCCGTTTTCCCCGCCACCAGCACATGCTGCGAAGTTCCCCGCCCCAGTCGCATGTACTGCAGTCGAGCGGCACCGGCTCGACCGATCGGCAGGTCGATTCCATCCGCCGTACTGTGGCTCCAGATCTCTTCAGACCGCGGCGCGATGCGGGAAAAGGCGACTTCGACACGTCGAGCATCCCGGGACTGTTCACCCACCTGACGAACCAGAGAAACATACTCCGCCGCTGCGGGTTCCGGAAACACTTCAAACACGACGCCTTCACCCGGTGGCGGTTCCGGCTGAATTTCTGAGCCGATCACACGAAATCGACGACAATGGTTCAGAAGATCATCGCGATCAAAAGACGGAGGAACAGATACAGACGGATTCGTCGCGATCAACGCATGAACGCCACACCGAGGACCACTGGTGAGAATCGACGACAGATGTCGCGCCGCCTCTTCACTGAATCCGACAGGAAAGCCGGCAACGACAACAAAGTGATACGGTTCCGCCACTTCTCCGGCGGAAGCATTGTATTCTTCAATGGAATCAAACTGACTGCGGAGATACGTCTGAAAGATGTTCTCCATGTGTTCCGTGACCTTCTGAAGCTGATCACGGATCTGCGAACTTTCTGTCCAGATGCGACTGTTGATCAGCAGTTCGTCATAGTCAGTCAGATGCATCATCGCTGAGAAACTCTGTCCAAGTCCGACCGGATCGATCAGAGTCAGACGAATACGCCCTGCGGGAATCGTTGTCAGCAGCTTCAGAATCTGGCGGCGGATGAAACTGATGGCCACTTCACGCCCGGCACTGTCGTGTTCAACCAGCAGCGATGTATCACCGGGGCAACGGAGCAGGGCCGGCATTTCCAGACACAGATTCGCAGGCCGTTCATCCCGTTCCGATTCAGGCAGCTGCGGCGCGGTAACCAGCAGGTCAGCGACAGACAGGTAGCGCGGCATCGCTGCAGGAAGCCGCCAGTTGTTGTCCGCTGTGCTCGGCCAGTGGCGTGTTGACACACCATTCTGAACCGCACGGTGACAGAGACTTTGAAGTTGTGACTGGAGTGAACGCCATCGTTCCACAACGGCATTCATCGACTGCTGAAGCTGTTCCTCTGTTGTGGAGAACTCTGCTTCTGCATGCTGCAGAACAGAACGAAGCCGTTCGGCAGACTCCTCATCCGCCTGCTGCAGCGAACGTGAGACGCCCTCGGTAATTTCCGCTTCCCGCGTGAGCTTCTCACGACCCGTCTGCAGTCGCTGACGTTCGATTTCACTGTCCAGCTGTCGTTGTCGCTCCTCTGTCTCACGAAGCAGATCCGCCAGACGCTGATCGATTTCTGCATGAATCCGCTGTGTCTGTTCAGCTCGCCGACGACTGACCTCGTTTCTCCACTGTTCGGCTCCGGCTTCCATGCGATCTATATGTTTTTCGCTGCGTCGCTCCCATAACTCACGTGCATGCCGAGCGTTACTTGTGTGCTGTAACAATGCCTCGAACTTCCGCCGGAGGCGACTTTGAATGATCATCAGCAGAATCAGACTTGCCAGCAGCACAACTGACGCCGCGATCAGAGCCGCCACCGCCGCCCAGCGAAAGTCGGGCTGATTCAGTTCCGGATTTACAAACGCCATCAGGTCTGCTTTAGCTGCAATCACCGGAATCCAGATCAGCAGAAAGGCCAGCAGACTGAAGCCCCAGATCCGAAATCCACGCACCCAATGAGGCAAATGCATGCGTCGCAACTCAGCGCCATCCGTCAGAACAGCGTCTGCAGCTTCTGTTGCGAGGTCTCTCAGTTCCGTACGACTGACTGACGGCACCTGTGGCGTCGGTATTGTGATCTCATCAGAAGTGTGACAGCTGGCCAGAAAAGCGCGGGACTCTTCAAGTTGCTGATCCAGCAGTTCGAAACGTTCATCCAGAAACGCTTTTTGAGTCACGAAAGTCTCGACTTCGCGGTCGAATCGCGTCGCAGGACTGTCATCCTGATCTTCATCCAGGACCGACTGCAGAATCCAGGTTTCGCTGCGCCGCTGCTCTTCCAGTTTCGCGCGGCCATCTTCCAGTCGAAACATCAGTTGCCGGGTCTCAGAACGATATTGTTCTTCAGCGGACTCCAGTCGTGAACGACTGTCATACAGCATGGTTTCTTTCGACTGAACACCCGCCGCTTCAATCTGCGAGCGACGCTGCTTCAGTTCCTGATCGGCATGTGAACACAGTCGTCGAACCTCTTCTTCGTGGGAATCGCGATGCTCCTTCCGCTGAGCAAGAATCTGCAATCGGTTTTCCCGCAGACGTCGACACTCCCGAATCAGACGATCTGCCGATTCCAACTGTACGCTCAGTTCCGATTGGGTCGCCGACATTTGTTTATTCCCCGGAAGGGTCATTCCCCTGAATCAGTGAGATCGAGCTGCTTTCGAATACGGCAAATTGACTGCGCTGCACCAAAGCCGCCGCCGAATTGACCTGAAATCCGGCCTTGGGAGTCGTATCTGAAAAAAGGCGTCCGCCCCTTTTCGGACAACTGTTTCCGCAGCTTTTGCTGTCGCCTAAAAGGGTGAGCCCTCTTTTTCAGATACAAACAGGAAACGGCGGCAGCGCCGACGCATCCGTCGACGTTTCTACCGGAAGTACAGGTTTGTTACAGAATGGGCCCCTGTTCTCGTCGATGCGAACACGCCCGCTCTGCTCGCCCCATCACTTCGGCCAGTTTTTCAACGGTATCCAGCATGGCGCGAACCTGACCGTGAAGCGGCACAAGGTACTCGTCTTCCACGTGCTGACTGACCGGGTCAGCCCATTCCTCTTTCGTGTTCATCCACGCCGCTTCCAGCTGTTTCATGGCGTCTGCCAGGCGAGCTGCCGGTGATCGAAAATCGGCATGCCTCATAGTCTTTCCTCCTGGTCCGTCCAGTCAGTTTCCGAGGTATCAGCTGATTCTGCAGCCGACGCAGATTTCACGTCGGAAGGCTGATCACCTTCCGTTTTCGAATCTTCGGCGGAATCCGACCGGCGAAACATCAACTGCGATGCAGGACTGCGCGGAACTTCGATGCGGCCGTACGCCTCCAGACGATCGACGGCCATCCGAAGCAGTGCCAGCAACTGCGGAATCTCACGTTCCAGCATCTGCCCCAGCTGTGATGAGCGTCCGTGATATTCATTGGCTTCGTGTTGAGCCATCACGTTCCAGTATTTGACGACGGGAATCTGCTTCTGAGCAAACTCGAGATCATTCTTCGCCTTTTCCAGATCTTTCTTCTCTTCAAAGCACGTCGGTTTGAAGTCACCCATCTTTCGCATCTGACACTGATGAAGGCGAACACGTGCTTCACTGATTTCGCGATAACAGTTTTCAATCTCGCGCTTCCAGAATCCGGGGCGATCTCGTTCCAGCCAGCCCATGATCTTCAGCAGCTGCATTTCAATCGCCGAAAGACAAAGTCGTCCTTCTTCCTGAAACTGCAGAACAGCCGCATGGAACGCTCGAATCGCATCCACGGAATGTACGTTTGCTGAACCCGCCACGATTTGTCTCTCACATCATCTTCAGAAGCACCCTGTCCGTTGCGAGTGGACGCCACGACATACCACCCAACGGACACGTCACGTCACGCCGACAAGCCGGCAACAGCGAACAAAACGCGGTCACTACTGCTGCTGCAGATACTCTTCAATCAGCTGAGCCTTCCGCATCAGATAGGGAATATACGTTTCGTTGGATTCCACAAATCGCCCCAGAGCCTTCATGTTGGCGGAGAAGTCTTCCGAGAACTTAAGATGCTCCTTATCGCGCCACGTTTGTCCCAGTCGATTAAGCTGAGCAGCAATCGTGGCCGATTTATCGTTCAATTCATCATTGAAGCGCCGAAGCATCTGAGCAAACCGGCGAAGTTCGGCCGGGTCAACAATCGCCTGATTCATAGATTTCATCCTGACAAGGACAGGGCTTTTGACTCAAAGGGCGTCGAAAACAATCTGACTTCCTGTACCTATACACAAGAACCCTCCTGCCGGTCACTTCGCAGATAAAACGACGTGTGGCGCAACCAGACACGCACATTATCACGTAAAACGCGAACGTTTTGGTGAAACTTCCCTGAATAAAGCAAAACGGCGAATGCCGAGAAATGTCCGTCACCTGACACAGATCATGGAAAAGTTTGCGACAATTCGCGACAACATGATAACTGAATGTACCCCGTTCATCTCGCCGCAGTCTACCCGTGGAAACGATTCGCTATGCCGCTGCATTTGCCTCGTCGCGACTTTCTGACCGCTTCCGTCGCCGCATCGCTGACGCCTCAACTTTCGGCAGCTCCGCAGACAACTAACAGTCGCCCGAATGTGTTGTTTATTCTGACCGACCAGTGGCGATTCAGCGCTTTTGGGCACAGTACGGACCAAGTCGTTCGAACTCCCAACATTGACCGGCTGGGAGCAGAGGGAACGATCTGTACTCGGGCGTACGCCTGTAACCCGGTCTGCACGCCAAACCGTTCCTGTCTTCTGACCGGACGTTACTCCCACCAGACCGGGATGATCCAAAACAATCTGATGTTGCCCCCATCGGAAGTGTGCTGGCCACAACTGCTGGCCAGTGCCGGATACGATACTCACTATATCGGGAAGTGGCATCTGGATGGCCAGGCCAAGCCGGGTTATGTTCCTCCCGGATGGCGACGTCGCGGTTTTCGGACATTTCAGGGCTTCAATCGGGGACACATCTACCACAAGCCATGGGGCTTCGAAGACGATGGGGCCGAACTGGTCCCCAAAGAGGTGGCAGAGGCTCCCGACTACTACGAACCTACATTCCAGACGGAGCTTGCCATTCGGTACATGAGTCAGAAGCGAGATCAGCCCTTTGCCTGCTGCCTCAGCCTGGGACCTCCTCACACCCCGTTCACGCCTCCGAAGAAGTTTAACCTGTATACGCGTGAACAGATCCAGCTGCGGCCCAATGTTCCCGCACAACATGAAGCGACGGCTCGCCGAGACCTGGCCGGCTATTACGGTTTATGCGAATCTCTCGATCACGAGGTTGGCCGGCTGATGACCTTTCTTTCGGAATCCGAACTTGCCGGGAATACCCTGGTGATTTTCACATCCGATCATGGCGAGCTTGCCGGCAGCCACGGAAAGTATCGCAAGGGAGAACCGGAGGAAGAATCTCTTCATGTCCCGCTGATTTTTCGGCTGCCCGGAAGAATTCCGGCCGCCCATGAGACAGCAACTCTTGTAAACTCCATTGATGTCATGCCGACTATGCTTTCACTCTGCGGCATCGAACCACCGAAGACCTGCAGCGGCAGGGATGTTTCCAGGGTCATCGCCGGTGAACAACCACGTCAGGATTCCGCGATCTACTGCGAAGGCAAACTGTCCGGAAGTAACGACGAAGAAGATGCGAAACCTCGACGAACATCAGGAGCCAAAGGGCGCGTTGTCGCCCCCGAGTCGTCTCCGTCATGGAGAACCATCGTCACGGACCGCTGGAAACTAACAGTTCGCCACGGTGAACGGAATGTCGAACACCTGTTCGACCTGAACGAAGATCCGTTCGAACAACACAATCTGGTGACGTCTGATCGACACAAATCGACCATCACCGACCTGACCGAACAGCTTCTGGCCATTCGTGATGCGACCGGCGATTCATGGCCGCGAACCCCCAAAAGTGCGGCCAGCATGTATGAAGGATGACAAGAACTTCACGCATGACCCGGAAGCCGCGGGCTGTGCTCTGACAAGTCACGCTCAAACCCCGTCACACACTGCGCAGGGGAATAACAACATCCGCCTGAGTGAATTTTTGCAGTGTTCCCCCAAAATCTGATCATGGCGTTGAGGTGGCACGAAAGGTTCGCCACAACGACGTCGAATCGGCCAGCGGACAAACCAGTCCAGCAATTTCAGCGGTCAGCCTGAGGCCCTGCTGAGTCATCGCCATCCAGGGATGATTGCCGGCAGAGTTCCAAGCCGTCAAAGCAATCTCAGTTGCCGGGTCTCCGTCCGGCTGCAGCGGATCCAAAGGAAGGCGATCGTAGTAGCTTCGAAAATCTGTCGTTGATGCCAGCATCTGCCGCAAGCCATGAGGCTCCGTCAGAGCAGCCTGAATTCTCAGGCAGGCGAATTCTCGAACCAGCTGCCCCGTCCCATCCATCTGCAGTCCCCAATCGGGCAATGCCACAGACTGAGGCCCTTCCGTCACCGCATGGCAGATCTCATGAAAAATCATCTGAGCCAGACAGTCATCCGCATCCAGAGTCTCGTCAGCACCGATTGTCAGGTTTCCTCGACCATCCCATGAGGCGTAGACATCTGCAGAACGATGAACCGTCATTCCCAGGCGCTGAGCAACAGACAGCCAGATGACGTCCAGGGGGTCCTGATACCTGAATTGAATCGTTCGCACGGCAAAAAGCCTCTCGACGGATGAAATCATTGTCGGCCGACCGTCAGACGGCGGACATCTTCGATTCTGAATTCTCAGGGGATTCAGCAACAGCTCATTGCAACGATCGATGTCACTGCGACCGATATGACTGCGACCGATATGACTGTGGCAGAGATCACTGTGGCAGCAGTCCGATTCGGTCACACTCCCTCGGATCAGCGTTCATATCTGAGAAATCGCCCCGGCAAAACGTCGCCGGACGTGTACGACATGACCTTTCCATCGTGGACGACGGGCTTCCCGTTGACAAAGACATATCGCATGCCCGCCGCAGTCTGCGCTGGTTGATCGTAGGTGGCGGTGTCCTTCACCGAGGCCGGATCGAATATCACCAGATCCGCAAATGCTCCGGCTTTGACAACGCCTCGGTCCTTCAAACCGAATCGCTGTGCCGCATGAGTGCTCAACTTGTAAACCGCGTCTTCAATCGGGAACAGCCGATGCTGATTGACGCATGGACCCAGCAGGCGTGAGGCCGAACCAAACTGTCGGGGATGAATCAGACCGCCTTCGGCAAAGATTCCGTCGCTGCCCATCATGTACAGGTCATGCTGCAGAAACGGATAGATGTTCTGATCGTCTGCATCCAGGTAAACACACAGAACGGCAAGACGTTCTTCAATCAACAGATCCGCCAGTGCATCTTCAGGCGCACGACCGCTTTCCTGAACAAAGTCACTCAGCAGTTTTCCCTGGTGAATGGAGTTTTCCCTGCCCGGCAGCCAGGCGATCCGAATTCTGTCCAGCTGAAGTTTGTACTGTTCCAGACCATGTCGAAATCGACGGCGGATTTCCGGAGAAGCCAAACGTCCCA
>JAGQPY010000899.1 GCA_020426485.1 Planctomycetaceae bacterium | reverse complement strand
GATCTCACACTTCATGCGCTCCCCCAGCGAGAGATTGCGCACCGGTTTGCTCACCAGGGGACCAAGGTCGAGTAGGTCGGTCAACTCGGCTAAGGTTTCTCGATATTGCGTGGGCGGCACGCGGTAAATCACCCGGTTTAGCTCGAACGAGTCGCTGGCGGGGATGTCCCAATTGAGCTGGTTGCGCTGCCCCATGACCAAGGTGATCACTTTGAGAAAGTCACGCTGGCGTTGCCACGGTTCAAAGTCGAGCACACGGCCCACACCGGCCGTTGGGTGCAACAACCCGGAAAGCATCTTCAGTGTGGTGGTTTTGCCGGCGCCATTGGGGCCGAGAAAGCCCACAACTTCCCCCGAATCCACCTGAAAGCTGACCCGGTCAACGGCTTTGATCTCGCGGTGGCGCCGCTGCACCAGGCTCCGTGCCGCTGCCATCACACCGGCGTCGCGCTCGGGGACCAGATAGGTTTTGGATAAATGATCAAGGATGATAACAGGTTCGGACATGGTGGTGTTCTGCTCCTCTGGATTTA
>JAGQPY010000898.1 GCA_020426485.1 Planctomycetaceae bacterium | reverse complement strand
AAAGCTGTACCGCGTCAGGGAACGGAACGCCATCCGGTACCGTTTCGACGCCATGGATTGTCGATCCCGGCTGATTCATGGATGCCAGCGCTTCGGCATGATGAAAGAAGGCGCCTTCGCGCATGTGGTGCAGCGTGTTGGTGCCAACCCAATTGCCCTGCTGGTCCGTGTAAAACATATCGCCGGAAGCATTTGCATTGAGCCCGCTGGGGGATCGCATGCCGGCGCAGACCGGAATCAGGTCGCCATCCGGCGTCACCTTCATGCCCCAGCCGCGCCACAGTCCCTGACGATAATTGAGGGCAGGTTCGTGGACGGTACGTTTGAGTTCGTCGCCCTTGAGCCCCAGCCCGATATTCAGCGTAAGCCACAGATTTCCAGCGCCATCCAGCTTCGGGCCGTATGCATATTCATGATAATGGCCCGTCACTCCCCAGCCTTTGGCAACCGTCAGATATTCATCCGCGACATCGTCTCCGTCGGAATCCCGCAACTGTGTCAATTCGGTCCGCTGCACCGTGAACAGCGAATCG
>JAGQPY010000897.1 GCA_020426485.1 Planctomycetaceae bacterium | reverse complement strand
CAGCGAATCGCATTGAGATCTTCATAGTGGAGTCACTATCGCAAGAAATGCTGAGAAATGTCTTAACCGTTGTGTTAACACTCGACGGCAGGCGGTTTGCCGTCGGACTCTGAAGGAAGCGCCTCGCTATGACCTATCAAGTACAAGCAAGACCTAAGCGCATTCTTGTGACCGGAGGAGCCGGGTTCATCGGTTCCCACCTCTGCGCACGCCTGACCCGAGAGGGCAACGAAGTCATCTGCCTGGATAACTTCTTCACCGGCTGCAAGTCCAACATCGCTGCGCTTCGGGATTGCCGCAACTTCGAGTACTACAGGCACGATGTCGAGAACCCTATCGTTTTCGAGGTCGACCAGGTCTATCACCTAGCCTGTCCGGCCTCTCCCGTGCACTATCAGATCAACGCGGTGAAAACCGTCCGGACCAACGTCCTGGGAACGATGAACATGCTGGAACTGTGCGCCAAGGTGGGTGCCAAGATGCTGCAAGTCTCAACTTCCGAAGTCTACGGCGACCCGGAAATTCATCCCCAG
>JAGQPY010000896.1 GCA_020426485.1 Planctomycetaceae bacterium | reverse complement strand
CCTAAAATGAAGCGTTACATTTTTACGGAACGCAACGGGATTCACATTATCGATCTCCAACAAACAATGAAAAGGCTGGATGAAGCCTATGAACTGGTAAAAAACACCGTCTCTTCCGGTGGTGTTGTCTTGTTTGTCGGCACTAAAAAGCAGGCTCAGGAGAGCGTTGCTCAGGAAGCGGCGCGCTGTGGTATGCCGTTTATTAACCAACGCTGGCTGGGAGGCACGCTGACGAACTGGCGAACCATTCGCCAGCGGATCGATTATATGCTGGAAATTGAACGGCAGCAAGCTCGGGGGGAATTTGCCCGTTTAACCAAAAAAGAGGCCCTGATGCGTGAGCGAGAGATCAATCGCCTCAATCATCGCATGGGTGGTTTGCGAGATATGCGCCGCCTGCCGAACCTGCTCTTCGTAGTTGATGTTCGGCGGGATACTATCGCTGTCAAGGAAGCCAATATCTTGGGCATTCCAATCATCGCTATGGTTGACACCAACTGCGACCCCGATCCCATAGATTATGTCATTCCCAG
>JAGQPY010000895.1 GCA_020426485.1 Planctomycetaceae bacterium | reverse complement strand
ACGCTGTCGCCGTGGCAACTGCGCAGAACACACAATTCGTCAGCCACTTCCGCAATGTGCGGCAGGAAATCGCTGACCTCGATTCCACTTTCACCTCGCGGGTGAAAGTTACGGACAGGGGCCAACAGCGGATTGTCAGCCACTTTTCGCCGCGTCATGACCTTGCCGAAACTCTCAGGCAATGGTTGCCCTGAATACTTCACGAGGTCCGGTTTAGGATCGAACAGATCCACGTGGCTGGGACCACCATGCATGAACAGATAGATTACACGCCGCGCACGAGCCGGAAAGTGCGAAGCACGCGGAGTCAGAGGAGAGGTTACTTGAGAGTCTGCATCCGCCTGCTGCATCCCTGCCAGCGCAATTGCACCGAACCCGCCCCCTGCCTGCAACAGGAAGTCGCGACGCGATTCTGACTTTGGGAAATGCGGATCACGCATGAGCACAGCCTCACCAAGATTATGCGCGACGCGACAACGAAGTTGAAGGACCGGCTTTCGCCTTGACAGTGTGGCACGACGTTCCGCGTCGTGAGT
>JAGQPY010000894.1 GCA_020426485.1 Planctomycetaceae bacterium | reverse complement strand
TATTGTTGAGGAACAGGAAAACGGCTCCAACATTGCAATCGGTGATATCCTGATCGATACGTTTCATCGCATCGATGAACGTATGAGTTCGGAAGGCGATGTGTCCGGCACCACAACCGGGTTCAAAGACCTGGATGAGCACACCACTGGTCTGCAGCCCACTGAGCTGATCATTCTGGCTGCTCGCCCTTCAATGGGCAAAACCGCATTCGTTTGTAACATTGCAGACGCCGTGGCCAGAAAGGGAAAGAAGGGTGTCCTGCTGTTCAGTCTGGAACAGTCGAACCTGGAACTGGCAGAACGTTTTTTGTGTATCAGTGCCAGAGTCAACGGGCATGATCTGCGAGCCGGGAATTTGACGTCTGAACAGCGTGATCAGCTGATGATGGCTTCTGACGAACTGTCACGGCTACCACTGTTTATTGATGACAAGCCGGGGCGCACAATGGGGCAGATTGCCGCTTTGGCTCGTCGACTTCATCGCCGCAGTGGCCTGGGAGTGATTATTATCGACTATCTGCAGCTGGTTGAGCCGGA
>JAGQPY010000893.1 GCA_020426485.1 Planctomycetaceae bacterium | reverse complement strand
GACGTGATTGTCTGCAGCGTCAAGAGCGTGCTGGCGGGCAGCGACATGAAGAAGAAGGCCGTGGTGCGGGGGGTGATCGTCAGGACCAAAAACCCCACCCGCCGCCCCGACGGCAGCTACGTTCGGTTCGACTCCAACGCGGTCGTGCTGATCGACAAGGACAACAACCCCCGTGGCACACGCATCTTCGGCGCGGTGGCTCGCGAGCTGCGAGACCGCAAGTTTATGAAGATCGTGAGCCTGGCCAGCGAAGTCGTATAAGGGTCTGTCGGCCACCGTCAGTCGGCTTACCCCGACCGCGTGGCGCCGACACTGAGAGCCGAAAGCCAACATCTATGTTGATCAAATCAGGTGACACCGTCGAAGTAATCACCGGCGCCGACCGCGGGCTCCGCAGCCGGGTTACGCAGATCGACCGCTCCACGCGCAAGGCGCTGGTCGAGGGCGCTAACCTGGTGCTCAAGCACGTGAAGCGCAGCCAGAAGTACCCGCAGGGCGGGCGGCTGAAGAAGGAGATGCCGATCCAGCTCTCGAACCTGG
>JAGQPY010000892.1 GCA_020426485.1 Planctomycetaceae bacterium | reverse complement strand
ATCCAGAAGAACTAAAACGACTGGCTGCTGATGAATTTACTGTGCTTCATCAAGCAGGCGTGAGTATGCCGCGGCCAATGTGGCTCGGAGATGTCAAGAAGGACCTTGCATCGATTGAGAACGGAAAGCCCTAGCAGCGGACGGCGCACGAAAATGCGATAACAAGCCAATGCACCCGAGCGGCGAGTCGGGGCGTTTTAAAAAGTGAAGATCAACCGCGCGGACCGGGTGATCGGCAACGTTGAACTTAACCGCTTTGCGAAGTGTGTGGCTATATAGTTTTTTTGGCAGTTGATGTTTGGTCCGGATATAGGCTGTCTCCAGGTTGTCTGATTCATCCAGGATGGAGCGAAGATCCAGGTTCGCCTGGTCGTGTGGGAACTCCAGGTTGCGGCAGCGGTCCAGGTTGTGATTGATCTCCAGGTTGCATGCGATGATGGAGCGTGTTGAGAACGGGCACGGTGATTGATCAGCCTTTCAGCGGATCTCCCATGGAGCCGTGCTTGTGTTGAGGCATGCTGAGTGAACGGGCACGTTGTTG
>JAGQPY010000891.1 GCA_020426485.1 Planctomycetaceae bacterium | reverse complement strand
CATCGGGCCGAAGGGGCCATCGAAGACTCCTTGGTCCACATGAGTCTTCACTGTCTCCACCCACCAATGGAAGATGAGACTCGAACAATAAAAAAAGATGGAGTTCATCCCCACGACCACGAAGGGGAACGCCCACTTGCGAAACCCCTGGAGATCGATGATCCAGTAGAACACGGCCAACATCAGGAAGGTCCACCCGGCGGCATAGACTGCCCAGGAGGGAGTCCAGATTCGTTTGACAATCGGGCAGACCGTGTGGCCAAGGAGCAAGCCCACCAAGAGACAACCCCCTCCCCACATCACCAGGCGGACGAATTTTTCACGAGAGGTTTTCGGCCCGCGAAGCAATTCCCCGGCGAGAACGCCGAAGATCATCGTGCCCATCGAGGGGATGAAATTGAGGGTGAGATATCCGCCGCCGTTGTATTCGAAGGGGTGTTCCCTCGGAAAGAGGTTGAGGAACCAGACATCGAAATAGTGGGCAAGGTTGGTGTTCTTGTCCCAATGAGCGAAGAAGCCGGTGAGGTGATTCCAATCCGGAC
>JAGQPY010000890.1 GCA_020426485.1 Planctomycetaceae bacterium | reverse complement strand
CGCAATCGGCAGTTCCTCAGAAAAGTTGTGATGATCGGTGATGATCAGCTCCAAGCCGAGCTCTTTCGCAAGTGCTGCCTCCTTGACGCTGGCGATCCCGCAGTCGACTGTGATCAACAGCCGGTTCGGGTCTTCCTCATGCAGGGTGCGAATAGCATCACAGTTGAGGCCATAACCTTCTTCCAGCCGACTTGGAATATAGTAGTCGACCTTGCCACCCACGAGCGTGAGACAGTGCCACAGGATGCTCGTCGCAGTCACGCCATCGACGTCGTAGTCGCCGTAAATCGTGATGCGTCGACCCGCTTCGAGTGCTGTCGTGATCTGTTCAGCAGCGTCAGACACCCCTGGGAGAAGCGCAGGCTCATGCAGATCTGTCAGTTCAGTCCTCAGATACGCGAGTGCCTCTTCGCGAGTCGTCTGACCTCGGGCGGCCAAAACGCGGGCGAGCAAGGGAGAACACTGCAACTCCTGAGCAATTCGACCGACAATTACCGAATCGTGAGGAGCAAACCGCCAAAAGCGTGCCATCCGTTCATCAC
>JAGQPY010000088.1 GCA_020426485.1 Planctomycetaceae bacterium | reverse complement strand
GAAGGCGCGTTCAGCGGGTGCGATGCTGAGTTGATCGACATCAAACTGAAGCAGCATGGTTCTGCTGTTGGAACTGGTGGTGTAGAGGGAGAGCTGTTCAAACGCTCCGAGGTTGGCGTTGAGGTTTTCGGAACGAGTGAGGACCGTGTCACTGGTCGCCACCACACGCGACAGATCTCCCGTCGTTGTGCCACCACCGGCGCCCGTGCCACCGGTACCCGTGCCGCCGGTTGTATCATCGTTCAGGATCTGGACGATGGCTTCGCCGTCAGAAATGACTCCGTTCTGCACATCCGACAGCCGTACAGTGAATGCTTCATCGCCTTCGGTCAGCGTGTCACCAAGAACTTCCAGATCAATGGTCGCGGACGTTGACCCCGGAGCAAACGTGATCACTCCACTGCGTGCCGTGTAATCTTCACCTGCTGTTGCGCTGCCGGCGATTGTCGCAAAAGCGGCGGAGACCGTTTGAGTTGAGGGTGCGTTCAACGACGCTGTGAGTTGGAGGAACTTGCTGCCGCTGTTTCCTTCGAAGGCGACGGTGTCTGAGATGGAAATTCGCGGGAGCGACGTGGAGTCAATTGGTGATTTCGAGAGAATCAATCGGCTGCCAAGGCCGGTTCGCACAGAGAAGCTGTTCAGTGTGATCAGGCCATCGCTGTCGACGACGACCTGTCCCTGTTGAAGTACCTGGTCAGAGTTGTTATCGACGCTTTTCCAGTAAACCGTCTGTCCGGCAGATGCTGAGAACTGTTGAAAATCACGAGGAGTAACGCTGGCCGTCTGGTTGACGGTCGTGGAACGCACAGAGATTTCGTAATAGTCCGTACTGTCAACAATGTCATCGTGGAATGCATTCCATGAAGTCGCCCACTCAATGTTCAGATTGTAGAA
Source organism: Planctomycetaceae bacterium (assembly GCA_020426485.1). Classification (GTDB taxonomy): domain Bacteria; phylum Planctomycetota; class Planctomycetia; order Planctomycetales; family Planctomycetaceae; genus JAGQPY01. Next base: position 14,858 of record JAGQPY010000088.1, on the reverse strand, counting down.
ATCCGTGCCTGTGGAAGTCGGTGGCACCGGGCCGGACCCCGTTGCATTTGCAATCGCCAGGAAGCTGCTGGTGTCTTTGAAACTCCACTCACCCAGATCTCCGTACCCTGCACTGAACAGATTGTGCGGTGCGAAGGAGAACCCCATCCAGTTGTGACTCCAGTTGTCACGATCTTCTGCCGTGAAGGCCACTCCGGCTGCTTCGACAGCCGCCAGAAACGGTCGTCCCTGAGTCTCCCAGTCAATGACAGTGTCATCCTTCCCGTGACCAAACATCAGGAACGCAATATTCTCACCTCGCCTGCGCAGGAGCTGCTCGCCGTGGTTCAGCCAGTTCCAGACGCCGGTCTGTTCCGGCTGTCCCGCTCCGTATTGTGCAATTGCGGATGCATGAGGTCCGTTGTTGACAATCAGCAGATTGTCCTGCTGAGATCCCCACAGCTGAACAAACTCGTTTTGAAAACCGGGGCTGGCCGCATAATTCGTCATGCCCTCACTGGAATAAATTCCCGCGAAGAGATCGCCGTACCGAATGCCCAGCGACAGTGCTCCCGATCCTCCCATGGAGTGACCCTGAGCGTGAATTCTGGTGGTGTCGACACTGAAGTCTGAATTCGCAACGACTTCGTCGATTGCCTTCAGCACGCGTTGTTCCGTGAAGTTTTCAATGACGCCGGACGTCGGGATTGGACCGTCTGTTCTGTAGTTGTGGTCCGCAGCGAAACCATACCACCAGGTATGAATCGTGCCACGATCCGCTCCCGGATCGTCGACAAACAGCTCAATCGTCTGCCAGCCGTATTCGGTTTGCGGCAGGAACTGGTAGCTGCCTGTGTAGGCGTGCAGATTGACTTTCAGGGCATAGTCTTTTGATGGGTCATAGTCCGCGGGAAGCGCGACGGCATAGTTATAGGCATATCCCTGGAACGTCGGGTTCCAGGTTTTGTAGTCCATGAACTGAGTGTAAACGCGCCCTTTTCCACCATTGACCGAGTTGACCAGAATTGGTGCGGTTTCACCGGCCGTTTCCTGAACGGAGGTGGCCAACGCATCTCCGGAAACATCCAGAGCCTGTTCGACACCATTCACAACCAGAGTCACCGCATAGAATGCGTTTCCACTTTCGCCATCCTGAGTGGTGTAGACGAACAAACCGGTGTCGTCGCTGAGTTCGCTGCCGAGATCTTCGATCACAAAGTGCGATGGCGCGCCCGGGCCGGCCAGCTGGTGCACCGAGGTGTCGTCATCCAGAGGGCCCCATTTCAATGTGAGTAGTTCCGCATCGCCGATGTTATCGGCCGTGATTGCTTCGCTGTATCTGTAAACGTGGTATTCCTCACCGACAATTGTCGTGTCTTCCTGCCACGTGAGAAACGTCTGCCCATTATGGTGGACCGCCTCAAGCTGCGTCACACCTGCAGAAAGCAGAATCATCGGTTCCAGTGATTCTACTTCGTACCGCATCGACAGTGGTCGCGCGGCGTTTGTGGCCGAAGTCTGCCTGGTGGATGCGCGAAGCCGCCGAAGAAAGTGAGACAAACGCGTGCTCATGTGAAGCAAACTTTGCGGTATGTTTTTACAGGGTGGCGCCGACGCGAGACTTCAGCACACGCCCCAAAGTGGGGATCTGGCCGGCGGAAAGGCAGGCAGGAGACAGACGTACGTGGTTCACAGTATTGCGTTGCTGAATCAAACGATTCGAGAAGTGTGGGGCAGGTTGTTGACTCGCGAAAGAAAAGCTATCTCGTGTTTGCTGAATCTGCTGTGATGTTGAGTTCCGTCATCGTGTTTGTTGCTGTTTTGCAACATCCGACGTGAGAAGTCTTCACAAGACCTGCTGTGGCGCTCGCGGATCTTCTTAGCGGTACTGAGGCAAGCGTTGCCGGTCACGCACAGGCGGAATGCGCGACGTGGTGGTCGAGAAATGTGGCTCTGCGCTGGTGCGAAAGACCGGTTGCAATCTTCCAGCGTGCTGCCCGCGGGTTTCGTGTCGGTGATAACAGGCCCGACTGTTGCGACGCTCCGTGGATTGAAGAGCTCTTCCAGGCGCAAAAAAATCCCGAAGGCCAATGATTCGAACGTGGGGAGTTCGAACCCTTGGTTACTTCGGGAATTTGGTTCTGTGACCAGAGTTTACGTCGGCCTGTCGCGAAGAACGCAGCGCTCGGTGTTCCGGGCAGTTGCCTTCCACCGGGCGACGAGCACGGTCGTGACCTGCACTCAGCCGTTTCGCCGTGTGAGTTCGTAGACGGGCCACTCGGACCCGCAATCATTGCAGTGGAAACCCACAATCGTGGCGGTGCCAGGAACGGGCAGGCGGTTTCGAGGGCTGATCAAAGCATCCTGTAATTCAAGTGGCTCCACATTGCAGCGGCTGCATTCCGGACACACAGAGTTGTCGTGAATGAGTCGAGCTCGATCGACAGGTGGAGCGTAGCGTCCGCTGATGACGGTTGTTCGGTTTTGCGGTCGGAAGGGGATGATGTCACGGTCGACTTCCGGTTCATCGGCTTCGACGGCGACTGGTTCTTCCAGAGGATTGTATATCCGCAGATTGAGACGGTTCATCGTGAGTCCTCCTTGAATCACGGCCAGTAGACTGGCGGAATCTGACTTCGCCGAGCACTGAGAGGCGATCCTTCGCTTCTGTAAGGCAGTTCAGACTGGTTTCCTCTACCATCAAAATCGACAGCGGAACCGGCTCGACGGCAGAGAACTTTACGCACCTGCCCCCAGTCACTCAAGGCTTTCAGCACAGATTTTATATCGGGCTGAGCTGGTAAATTGGGTCGTTGGCTTCAAAAGTGACGAAGAATTCAATTAAGTAAGTATCCAGAAGTGAATTCGGGCAGTTCGCTCGAAACAATTCCGCGATGAATACGTGGCGACCAGATTCGTGGCAGTCCAGAACTGCCCTGCAACAACCTGTCTATCGAAAATCCGATGAGGTGGAGGATGTCCTGCGGACACTTTCGCAGCTGCCTCCACTTGTGACGGCCTGGGAAGTCGATCGGCTGCAGACTCAGCTGGCGGAGGCGGCCTCCGGTCGGGCCTTCGTGCTGCAAGGAGGCGACTGCTCTGAAAGTTTTGCAGACTGCAACGCAAACACCATTCTTCGTAAGCTGAAGGTCATCATCCAGATGAGTCTGGTGTTGATCTGTGGTTCCAAACAGCGGGTCGTCCGCATTGGTCGAATCGCCGGGCAATATGCCAAGCCCCGATCGACGGATACTGAAAAGCGGGGGGCGGTTGAGCTTCCCAGTTACCGTGGCGACATCATCAACTGCAGCGGTTTCTCGCCGGACGAACGCGAACCCAATCCGCAGTTGTTGCTGCGAGCCTACGAACGCTCGGCCCTGACCATGAACTACATCCGCGCGCTGAGCGAGGGTGGTTTTGCAGATCTGCATCATCCTGAAAACTGGGATCTGGAATTTGTTCGCAACACTCCCGGTTCGCGGCGCTATCAGGAGTTGCTGGAGTCGCTGAGCGATTCCATTCGGTTCATGGAGATTGTCAGTTCCGGTGAACTGGAGCAGCTGACGCGCGTCAATTTTTACACGTCTCACGAAGGTCTGCACCTGTTGTATGAACAAGCGCTGACTCGCACGGATCAACGACAGCGGGGCTACTATAATCTCAGTACGCATCTGCCGTGGATCGGCGAGCGGACTCGCGCGATTGACGGCGCTCATGTGGAGTACTTTCGAGGAATTCGAAATCCCATCGGCGTGAAAGTTGGCAACACGCTTGCGGCGGATGAGTTGATCGACCTGATTCGCGTGCTGAACCCTCAGAACATTCCCGGCCGGTTGACACTGATCCATCGCTTCGGAGCCGAAAAAATTGCGGCTCGGCTTCCGGCACTGGCAACCGCCGTTCGTCGAAGCGGGCTCAACGTTTTGTGGAGCTGCGATCCGATGCATGGCAACACGCAGTCGACTCGCAACGGCTTCAAGACGCGATCGTTCGACGATATCACTTCGGAAATTATCACTGCGTTTCGAGTTCACGCCGATTGCGGGACTCGCCTGAGCGGCATTCATCTGGAACTGACGGGAGAAGACGTCACGGAATGCACGGGCGGCCCGGCGAATCTGACGGAGTCCGACCTGCCACGAGACTATCGAAGCCAGGTGGACCCGCGACTGAACTACGAGCAGGCGATGGAAATCGCATTTCTGCTGGCCGAACAGACTCGCAGCGGTCACTAAAACAGTTTGCTGCACCATGTGCCCGCGTCGAACAATTCCGGTTGAGAATGTGTTCAGCCCCGCGTCGTTTTCGCAGCCCCCGTCAGGATGGCCGCGACGGCGTCGATCGTTTTTGGCGACTGCAGCAGGACCGGGTGGTGCAGTTTGATGAGTTCGTGATGAAGTGCCGTTGCGTGTTCCAGTGTGCCGACGGAATTGAAGCGGCGACGACTGTGGGTCAGATGAAGTGCGGAAAAGCCTGCGTCCACAGCAAGGCCTTCAGCTTTGGCGGATGTAAGGAATTTTTCCCGGGATCGTTCAGTCGGCTCGACGGAACAAAACCTGAAGGCGACCTTGTAGAAGGCAGGCTGGTTCATCGCGTCGGCTTTTCTCGGATCGTGATTCATAGCGGGCTGGATCTGTGGGTCAGTTTCCAGCTGATTGAGCAGTCGACTCACGCTGTTTGCTCGATGGCTGTTCAGATCGGCCAGACTGTCCAGTTGAGGCCGGAGGATGGCGGCCTGCATTTCGGAGAGCGGATAGGCGTCGTTTCCGCGTTGAGTATACAGTCTGGCTCGCTGAGCCATCTGCGGATCTTTGAACAGTATTGCACCGCCACGGCCCGCCGTCAGTAGTTTGCTGCCGCCAAAGCTGAGTGTGCCTGCGTCACCCCATGCACCGGCAGGCTTTCCATTCACGACTGCCCCGGGGACCTGGCAGGCATCTTCAATCAGACAGATCCCTGTTCCGTCCAGCAACTGCCGGATGCTGTCCATCGGCGCAAGGCATCCGTGAAGATGTGAGACGATGACTGCTTTGGTTCCGGGGGTGATGGCTTGTTCGATTTGCTGAACATCGATCACAGGGAGTCCCGGCAGAGTGTCGACCAGAACCGGTGTTGCTCCGATTGTGAGCACGTTCACGAAGTTCGCTTTGAAGTCGTAGGCCGCCAGGATGACTTCGTCACCCGATTGAACCGGTATGGATCGCAGAGCCAGTTCGATGGCGGCCGTACCGCTGCTGCACAAATGAACGTGATCCACGTTGTGCATGCTTTTCAGCAGGCTGCTGAGCCGTTCACAGTGCGGTCCGTGATAGCGTCCCCAGTCGCCACTCTCCGCCAGTTCGCGCAGGACGCGATGAGTGTCCTCATTCGGCGAAGGCCATGGCGGGTTCAGTGGAGATTCCATATCACGATGATTTGGTGTGATTTGCGAACAGTTGGCTCGGCCTGAGTTAAAGGTTTCGACCCGTTCGGTGGCTGCTGTCAGTCTGTTTCGTATGACATTGTCTGGTCAGAAGTTCGGCTTCTTGCCGTCCTCGATGAATTCAGCAGGCATTGTGCCCATCATTCGGACTTGTTGGGCCCCGGAACGTTGACCTGAATCTGGCCGTCCTGTATTCGGACCGGGTACGAGGGGGTGCGAATTCCGCTTTTGGAATTATCCAGCCATGTGCCGTCCTTGATGCTGAAACACCAGGCGTGCCATGAACACATCACGGAACCATCTTCCGCAACAGGGCTGTCCGATAACGATGCACCCATGTGAGGGCAGAAGTCATTGATGGCAAAGTATTCGCCGTTGTGCAGAAAGACGCCCACCATCGTGCCACTGACAGGAAAACACCGTCCCTGACCTTCGGGAATGTCTCCCACTTTGGCGACGGTCTGAAATTCAGACATTCTGACTCCTGTCCTGATTCTGCGGAAACTCGATTCGCCCGATGTGGGCGAAGGTTGGTGGTTCGGGTTGGGCGTATCGCCGGGATGCCGCCCCTGCCGCTCTGAATTCTGTCCACGACGGAAATTGCCGTCAAACCGCAATGCTCCGTCTGCAGACGGTTTCCGCGAAAGCAGACAAGGGACTGCGGTTCACGGACAGGATTCGCGCGGTCGGTATCCGAAATTCCGGACAGCGGCCGATGAGCGTCGGATGTTCCGTGCGACTTTGGAGGCGCTTTCGCGAGAGAAGGGCCGGAATGTTGAAAACTCGCGGCAGCTGCGGGTGAATTCGACATGTCTGGCTGTTGACCGGCGTTACAATTCGCGGTGAATTCTTCGACAAACAGGACATTTCGGAATCACGCGGTCGAATCCGGCTGCGGGCGCAGCGTCCGTTTTTGTCGTGAACTGGTAGTGAAGTTATGTTTGTGGATCGAGTCTCAATTCTGTGTCGTGCCGGCGATGGCGGCGACGGCTGCAGCAGTTTTCGTCGGGAATCAAAGGTGCCTCGCGGAGGTCCGGATGGTGGCGACGGCGGCGATGGGGGAAGCATCATCGTTCAGGCCGATCGCAATCTGGGGTCACTTGGCAATCTGGTGGGGCACCGTCATTGGAAGGCCAAACGAGGCCAGCACGGAATGGGCAGCGGAAAGACCGGCCGCAATGGAGCCGATACCGTCATCATGGTTCCGCCCGGGACGCTGGTGAAAGACGCCGTTCACGGCCACCTGCTGAAAGACCTGCAGGACCACGGCGATGTGGTTGTCGTGGCCAAAGGAGGTCGAGGCGGTCGCGGAAACAAACATTTCGCAACATCGACCAACCGCGCGCCTCGGGAGTGTGAGGGCGGGTTTCCGGGGGAAGAACGCGATATTTCGCTGGAACTGAAATTGATTGCCGACGTGGGACTGGTCGGAAAGCCCAACGCCGGAAAGTCTACGTTGCTGAGTCGCGTGTCGCGGGCCACGCCCGAAATCGCCGATTATCCCTTCACCACCAAGTATCCCAACCTGGGTGTTGTTCAGGTTGACATGGATCACGAATACGTGCTGGCCGACATCCCCGGACTGATCGAAGGCGCGCATCTGGGTGCCGGGCTGGGGCACGAATTTCTGAAGCACATTGAACGAACGCGCCTGATTGTGCACATGGTCGAACCGGCACCGGCGGATCTGTCCGATCCACTGGACAACTACTCACAGATTCGCGAAGAACTTGAACGATACAATCCGGTGCTGGCGTCACGACCGGAAATTCTGTGTGTCAGCAAAGCCGAACTTCCCGATGCCGAAACCTGTGCTGATTTGCTGCGGCAGACGTCCGGAAGAGAGGTGCTGTTGATTTCCGGAGCTACCGGACAGGGATTGAAGGAGTTAAATCGACTCATTCTGGAACGGTTAGCGGAACTGGAACCCGACCATTCTCCGATCACTGTGTGACGGCGAAGAGTCGTCGCCCGGCTTTTTGGCGACTGTTGTCGAGCCGGGTCCCTTGTTCCCGGCGAGGCGCTCCGGTTCGGTTGTGTGCATTCGGGCAGTTTCCCCTTCGATTGCTGATCATCAATACAGCGGAACTCAGATGAAAATTTTGCTGGCCAATCCACGCGGTTTTTGTGCCGGTGTCAACATGGCGATTGAATGTCTTGATGAGGCAATTCGGCGTGTGGGGCCCGGGATCTTTGTGTATCACGAAATCGTTCACAACAAATATGTCGTCGAACGTTTCTCAAAACAGGGCGTGACGTTTGTGGATTCTCTGGAAGAGGTCCCGCCGAGTTCGATCCTGTTGTTCAGCGCTCACGGAGTATCTCCCGAAATTCGTCGTATCGCTCGGGAACGAAATCTGCGCACGGTCGATGCCACGTGTCCACTGGTGACCAAAGTTCACCTGGAAGCCATTCGCTACGCCAACGACGGCTACAACATCATTCTGATTGGTCACGAAGGTCACGATGAAGTCATCGGTACGATGGGTGAAGCGCCGGAGAGCATCACGTTGGTGGAAACACCTCAGGATGTTGATGCGCTGCCCTTCACTCAAAGCGACCGTCTGGCGTATCTGACTCAGACCACGTTAAGTGTGTCCGAGGCCAACGAAGTGATCCAGGCGCTGAAGCGACGGTATCCGCACATCACGTCGCCGAAGAAGGAAGATATCTGCTACGCAACGACCAATCGTCAGGAAGCGGTTTCGACTCTGGTGGAAAATGCTGACGTGCTGATCGTGCTGGGGAGTCAGAACAGCAGCAACAGTCGACGTCTGATGGAGATCGGTGCTGCTCGAGGTGTTCCTTCGTACCTGATCGACGGCGTGGCCGAACTTCGCGACGATTGGTTCGATGCCGATTCCACCGTCGTCATCACTGCCGGCGCCAGCGCGCCGGAGGTTGTGGTTCAGGAATGCATTGATTACCTGAAAGAACGATTTCAGGCGACGGTTTCCGAAGAAACTCTGCGGCAGGAAAGTGTCCATTTTCAGCTGCCGAAGGAACTGCAGCAGCTGGGATAGCCTTCGGCCTGTTCGAAAGCTGGTCAGCTTTCTGCTGATGCGGCGTTGTTCTCGAGTGGTGCAGCGGTGTGATTTTGGTTTCACTTGGCTCAGCCGATTGCGATCATGACGGCGGCCGTCAGCAGCAGGGCTCCAGCAAGGCGGCGAAGCATCACATTGCGGCCCAGAGAGCCTTCTGCGGTTCCCAGACTTCGTCCCAGCAGCCACGCCAACGCGACTCCCCAGAGACCTCGCAGAGAATACACGATGTTAATTCGTGTGGCATCGCCGAATGTGGCCAGAGAATAGGTCATGCTCATCGCCTGCATCGCCATCAGCACCGTGCCGACAAGAATCCAGCGGCTGGCCCCAAGTTGGCGGAGTCGAATGAGGCGATCCGTCCATGGCAGAAAGGCAAACGACATCAATCCGGCCGCTCCAAAGACAACCGGCAGAAAGTCATGACTGTTCCACTTTCCGGAGACGCGATCCTGCATGGCCACATCAAACAGCGTCAGAGATGTGGCGGCGGAAAGTGCCAGGATAATCGTCAGCCAGCGACGTGCGGTGGAGGAAGAAGTTGGCGGACCGGCCGCTCGTCCTGACCATTGAATCAGGATCACGCCCGAGGTTGCCAAGGCTCCGGCAATCCAGATTCTGACGGGCAGGACTTCGCCCGACGAAAGCGAAACCAGAACCGCAACCAGCAGGACTTTGATTCCGAAAATCGGTGTTGCGACAGAAACGTCACCGAATTGGAAGGCCAGATAGGTAAAGACCTGCCCCAGGACAAACAACAGGCCGATCAGCAGTGCATCAGGCCATGCATCCATCGGAACAATTCGGCCTCGAACAACAGCGATGACAACCCAGACCAGAGCGAGCCACAGGTTGGCCAGAAATGTTCCCGACCACGGACTGGCGCCTTTGTCAATCCCGCGTTTGACCAGCATCATGCCAAGAACAAACAGAATGCTGGACAACAAGGGGAAAAGCAGATGAAATGGCAACGGTTCAGCCCTGACGTCTTCGGGAAGAGTTGTGGAAGCTTGTTCGGATCAGTGAAGATGCGGATGGGAATGTCTGACAGGTTGATTTCACTTCCTGCAACGTGATCGAGCACAGCAGTGTACTGTGCGCTGGGGTTTGCGGCAGTGCACGGATTCCAAATGCCATGTGTGAAACACCAGGTTCTTCAATTCCGGATATTGGATTCGTACGAAAAGCAGCCTGCATGTGGCAGCTCCGTCTTTTGATCTTCGTGTCTGCTCTTCTGAATGCCCGCTGCGGAATGGCTGAGGAGCAATCCGTTCAATTCACGAATGTCGGAGTGATTGATCATCCGGAGATCAACGAAAGCAGTGGTCTGGCGGCCAGCCATGAGAATCCCGGCTGCCTGTGGATTCACAATGATTCCGGTGATCGTCCGCGACTGTTTCTGGTGAATGCGAACGGCGCCATTCGCGGTCTGGTGACGATCGATGATGCGGATGCTCACGACTGGGAAGACATGTGTTCGTTTCGTTTGGGCGGCGTTTCATGGCTGCTGATTGGTGATATCGGCGACAACAACAAAAAACGTAGACGCAAATCAACGCCCTGTTGTCTGTATCTGGTCCGGGAGCCTCGGGTTCCCCGGGCCAACGGCTTGCCTGTGATTCACTGCAACTCAGCTGCCGCGATTCAGTTTGACTATGAAGACGGTCCATGGAATTGTGAAGGGCTTGCCGTCGATACGGAAAGCCGACAGATTCTGTTGCTGACAAAAAGTCTGCCTCAGAAGTGTGGGCTGTACGTTCTTCCCCTGGACGTGAAAACAACACTGCAGCAGATGACGGCAAAGCGTGTCGCGTCACCCACCATTCCGTTTGCGACAGCAATGGACGTGTCGCCGGACGGACGCACTCTGGTGGTGGCGACCATGCTGAACGGACTGGCGATTCGGCGACAGAAAGATCAACCGTGGGCCGCTGCGTTTCTGCAGCCGGGAACTCCGTTTAATCTGCCTCCGCGACAACAGGGAGAAACAATCTGCTTTGCTCAGGACGGCCAGCACTTGTTCCTCAACAGCGAACTCACCAACCAGCCCCTGTGGTCCATGCCACTGCCGCAATTTCCGTCCCCCTGAGGCGTTCCGGCTTGGGGGAAATCATGAGTTTCTGATTTCATAAACTGCGGACGGTGACTGCTTATAAGTTGTCACTGCCGAATCCTTCATGGTCTTCAGTTCACTTATGTCGGCGAATAACGGGGCCTTCGCCGCTGAATCGACGTTGTCTCCATCGCACGCGGCTCACAGGGGTTACACAGTCCTTGAGCTACCTCTCGGTGGTGGAGGCGGCTCTGTCTGGAGACCGGCCAGACGAATTCGGTCGTGAGGTCGGTCAAAACGCGGATCTCTGCGTTTCTGTGGACGGACATCGACGGAGACCGATGTTGCGGGTTTGTTGGTTTCCTGCGGGAACTCGGGTACATTTTGTTTTCGGCGGTTGTCTGCAAATGATGGCTGCATGCAGGGAAAGCTTCTTGTTTCCGTCGTCGTTTCGGACGCCATTCCAGGTTCGTTTGGGTTCTTCTGTGAAGCCGATCATTCCGCCATCGCTTTTGTTTGATGTTCAGTTCTCGGTGCCGAAGTGTGGCCCCCCTTCAAAGTCCGGGAAGGGCTTGCTATTGGCATTGGCCGACGACAGTTCTCTGTTTCTGCCATCCGCCCTGGACAACTCACCTGGTTTCGCAACACTGCGAGTCGGCTGGAGTGAAGACGGATTTGCTGTTGCCGTGCGTGTGAAGGGGAAGCCTGACGCGCCATGGGGAAGTCGGAGTGATCTGAAGCGGTCTGATGCCGTGCTTCTGTGGCTGGACACTCGTCCTTCGGGCAACGTGCATCGAGCCACAGAATACTGTCACCATCTGGTCTGTCTGCCATACGATGAACGGGCCGATGGTCCCGGCGTTGCTGCGGAACTGATTGCTCAACAGCGGTCTCTGAAAGTTCAGACAGATCCGGCGAAACTGCTGACCCGAATTCACCGGCATCCCGACGGTTACGAATTTGAGTTGTGGATTCCGGCCGATCAGCTGAATGGGTACCGGGAGATTCCCGATTTGCGTCGACTGGGCTTTCACTGCGTGGTGGCGGATTCGCATCTCGGGGAGCAGTCGATGGGAGTCAGCGATGACTTTCCGAACTACGATCCTTCGTTGTGGCTCACCCTGGAGCTGATCGGATGAGATCGCGGCGGTTGCCTGTACTGCTTGTCGTTTCTTTGTGGGCTTGCTCCGTTGCGGCCCAGGACGGCTTGTTCTCCGATCAACGGTCGCCCGGTGAGGGTCGGATTTCCGGAAACTATGTGAGTCTTCCGTCTATGTCTCGAGACATTGCGCGCATCAGAACCATCAGTCAGACTCTGTCGGATGAAATCCCGCTGGTGATTGCTCACCGCGGAGCTTCCGGTTACCTGCCCGAACATTCCACGGAAGCTGTGTCGTTCGCTCACGCACTGGGCGCGGATTTTATTGAGCAGGATGTGGTGATGTCTCGAGACGGCGTCGTGATGGTGATGCACGATGTCACTTTGGATGACGTGACGGATGTGGCCAACGCGTTCCCCGGTCGACAGCGAGATGGTCGGTTTTATGCGTGGGATTTTACGGAAGCGGAATTGAAGCAGCTGAAAGTGCGGGAACGGTTTCCGGTGGAGGGGAAGTCCGGTGCGTGGCATCGATTTCCGAAGTCCAGCGGGACGTTTCGGTTTGCCACCTTTGAAGAACACATTCAACTGATTCAGGGCCTGAATCACACTCGCCGCCGAAACACGGGACTGTATGTGGAACTGAAGCATCCGGACCAGCATCATGCTCAGGGACTGGATCTGGCAAAGGCCGTCCTGCACATTTTGAAAAAGTACGGGTACAGCGCGGCAGAACATCGTGCCATTGTGGAGACATTCGACGAACGTGAAGTGCTGCGGATCAGAACGGAACTGGATTGCCGTCTGCCGCTGGTTCAGCTGCTTCTGGAGACCCCGACAGAGGAGAAGCTGAATGAGATCTCCCGAATTGCGGACGGAATCGGAGTCCCGGTGACATCTGTCGTGACGGGGGCTTCGGCGGAAGATCCACCAGTCCCCGTGATTTCCTCACTTGTCAAAGATGCCCACGAACGGGCGTTGATGGTACACGTCTGGACGTATCGAGTTGACGCACTGCCTGACTTTGTGGCTGATCCGCAGCGTTTGCTTTCGTGGCTGATTCGTGATGCTGGTGTCGACGGAATTTTTGCCGATCAGCCTGATGTGCTGGTTGACTGGAGGGCCGCCAATCAGCACGTCAGGCGGCATGGTCCGTTTCGGTTGCTGAACAGTGGCCGCGATGCGGATTGAAGTACTGACTGTGATTGGAACAGGGTTGGTGGGGGCGCCAATGAAGAACATTCTGAAATGTACGAGCCGAAAAATGATGCATGAATACTGCCTGCCGAGTGTCTGTTGGTGTGTTCTGGCGACTTTCGTTGGCGCTGGCTTTCCATGGAGTTCTGTCAGTGGTGACGAAGATCCGGACGCTCCGTATGTGCTGGGCCCGGAATCTCAACGACAGGACGGTGTTCCCAAAGGGACTGTCACGAAACACGTCTGGCAAAGTCAGATCTTTGAAGAAACTACTCGCGAATACTATATCTACGTGCCAGCGCAGTACGATGGTTCTCAACCGGCGCGCATGATGGTTTTTCAGGATGGGCATGCCTATGTGGCAGAAGACGGTGTGATTCGTGCGCCGGTCGTGTTTGACAATCTGATTCACAAAGGCGATCTGCCGGTAATGGTTGGCATCTTTGTGAATCCGGGTCACCGAGGATCGGAACAGCCGGAAAATCGATGGCGTGCGAACAATCGCAGTTTTGAATACGACACGCTGAGCGACCAGTATGCTCGCTTTCTGGCGGAGGAACTCATTCCGCATGTGGCCGAAGAACATCAGTTGAATCTTTCGACGGATCCCGATGATCGTGCCATCTGCGGGGCGTCGTCCGGGGGTATCTGCGCGTTCACCGCCGCGTGGGAGCATCCGGAATGGTTCAGCAAAGTGTTAAGTCACATCGGCAGCTTCACCAATATTCGAGGTGGGCATGTTTATCCGGCATTGATTCGCAAGACGCCTCGCAAGCCGATTCGTGTGTTTCTGCAGGATGGCGACCATGATCTGGACAACGAACACGGCAACTGGTGGTTGTCCAATCTTCAGATGGAAGCTGCTCTGCGATACAGTCGTTACGATGTTCAGTTCGTGGCGGGGCAGGGAAAGCACAGTCCGAAGCACGGCGGGGCTATTCTGCCCGATTCGTTGCGCTGGCTGTGGAGAGATCATGTTGTGGGAGGTCGGGCGGTGAGTAATGATCAGCCAGCGGTGAATTCGGTCGACGTTTTTGAAGAGGCGACGATTGAATTTACGGGCGGGCCGTTTGACGCAGAAACGATTTCTTATCGCCTGCTGTCTCCGGAACGAGTTGAGGAAGGTCAAAAGTATCCGTTGGTCGTGTTTTTGCACGGGGCTGGTGAGCGTGGGCGCGACAATCAGAGCCAGCTGAAGTACTTTCCTGCACAGATGGCTCAGCCACGTTATCGCGAACGATTTCCCTGTTACGTTCTGGCACCGCAGTGTCGGGAAGGTTTGCGGTGGGTCGAAGTAGACTGGACCGAGAAGCAGTCCCATCAGGCTCCGGAAACCCCGGATGTGATGTTGCAGGCCGTGATGCAGATGATTGATCGAACGATCGCCGAGCGGGCGGTTGACCCAGACCGCATTTATCTGACGGGGCTTTCCATGGGTGGCTTTGGCGTCTGGGACCTTGCGACTCGACAGCCGGATCGCTTTGCTGCTGTGGCTCCGGTTTGTGGAGGGGCCGATCACGATCGACTTTCGCTATTGACCAATGTCCCGGCGTGGGTCACTCACGGTGGGGCCGACACGGTCGTGGATGTTGTCCGCAGTCGCGACGCCGTCACGGTTTTGAAAGAGGCGGGCGGTCGTCCGGTGTATGTGGAACTGCCGGGAGTCGGGCATAATTCCTGGACACCAGCGTATGCGGACGAAGACGGGCTGGTCCCGTGGTTGTTTCGGCAGGTTCGACGATGAATTCGCGTCGCGCCGCAAAGTTCGTCGCGCGGAATGTGGATTCTTCACGACGTGCCACGGCTGCTGCTGACGGCAGGTCATGCGGGACGATCCACCGTTGCCAAAGACGGATTGCCGTTGACGTGAGTCTGTTCGGGATGTGGTCATTTTGCATAATCGCGCGGTCTGCGGTGCTGATGCTGGTGATTGGCGGGTGCGGCCACGAAGCTGCTACTCCGGAACAGCGTGCTTCTGATTCTTCTTCTGCGCTGGATTCCGCTGCTGCAGATTCAATTCCGCAGGTGTCCCAGACAACGGTCGATTCTGCTGCCGCCGGTTCTGCC
>JAGQPY010000889.1 GCA_020426485.1 Planctomycetaceae bacterium | reverse complement strand
AGTTCTTTGACATATGAGTTGAGTAATAATAACGAGAAACGAAGAGCGTAAAGAATAGGTATAACAACCTTTATTTTACCTGTTTAAGAATAGGTCTGTGATTTTCGGATTACAGATTTACGAATAGGAAGCAAATAAGGGCGCATGGGGGATGCCTAGGCTCTCAGAGACGACGAAGGACGTGGTAAGCTGCGAAAAGCTACGGGGAACTGCAAACGAGTGTTGATCCGTAGATGTCCGAATGGGGAAACCCACTATGTTGAAGACATAGTATCTCGCAAGAGATGGTAACCCGGGGAACTGAAACATCTAAGTACCCGGAGGAGGAGAAAATAATTAATGATTCCGCAAGTAGTGGCGAGCGAACGCGGATTAGCCCAAACCGAAGTGGTTGTTACCGCTTCGGGGTTGTAGGACTTGCAAAAAGTATTAAAAACGAAGTAGAATATGTTTGGAAAACATAACCGAAGAGGGTGAGAGTCCCGTACACGTAAGGTTTTAATATGGGCGAGTATCCTGAGTAAGGCGGGACCGGAGAAATC
>JAGQPY010000888.1 GCA_020426485.1 Planctomycetaceae bacterium | reverse complement strand
CGATCGCGGGGCGACGCCTGCAGCAGTTGGTCCACCTTTCCTTGCTCGATGATGCTATACGCATCCGCACCAACCCCGGTGCCGCGAAACATGTCCTTGATGTCCCGCAGCCGGCATGCCTGATTATTGATTAGGTACTCACCTTCGCCACTCCGATAGACGCGGCGGGTCACGTGAACTTCCGGAGCATCAACATCCAATAAGCCTTCGGAGTTATCAAAGATGATGGTCACTTCCGCCGTGTTCGCGGGACGACGGTTGGCGTTGCCCGACCCCTTGAAAATGACGTCCGCCATTTCCTTGCCACGCAGGCTGCGGGCCGACTGTTCGCCCAAAACCCACTTCATCCCATCGACAACATTGGATTTGCCCGAACCGTTGGGGCCAACGACGACCGTAATGCCAGGGGGAAACTCCATCCGCGTGCGATCGGCGAAGCTCTTAAAGCCGTTGAGTTCGAGTGCCTTCAGCATAGCGTGAGTGGATGAGGGAAAAGCAAGGTCAGCAACAGGACCGCGTGACACAGACGCCCTGGCGAAATGAG
>JAGQPY010000887.1 GCA_020426485.1 Planctomycetaceae bacterium | reverse complement strand
GAAGAGCATATGTGGACGCCCGACACCATCGCCAAGCTGCAACATGCCACGCGCTCCAACAACTGGAGCACCTACAAGGAATACGCCCAACTGGTCAACGACCAAAGCAAGCGCCACATGACCTTGCGCGGCCTTTTCGAGTTCCAGTTCGACCCTGCCAAGGCCGTCCCGCTGGACGAGGTCGAGCCCGCCAAGGAGATTGTCAAGCGCTTTGCCACGGGCGCCATGTCGCTGGGCTCGATTTCCACCGAGGCCCACGCCACCCTGGCGGTGGCCATGAACCGTATCGGCGGCAAGAGCAACACCGGCGAGGGCGGTGAAGATGCCGCGCGCTACCGCAACGAACTCAAGGGCATCCCGATCAAGCAGGGCGACAGCCTCAAGAGCGTGATCGGTGCCGAGAACGTCGAGGTCGACCTGCCCCTGCTCGACGGCGACTCGCTGCGCAGCCGCATCAAGCAGGTTGCTTCGGGCCGCTTTGGCGTCACTGCCGAATACCTGTCTTCGGCCGACCAGATCCAGATCAAGATGGCCCAGGGTGCCA
>JAGQPY010000886.1 GCA_020426485.1 Planctomycetaceae bacterium | reverse complement strand
CGGAGTCTGATATCTCAAAATGATTCCCACGCGACCGCTGGCGAGGCTGACTTTCTGCTCGGCCGCCTGCGCTGCAAAATCACGCAGATCGAGACCGTAAAAATCGATCCTGGAAAATTCGGGCATGACGCGGGAGCCATTGATCGTCACGGGATTCTCATCGCGCAACCAGTCGCGAATCAAAGTTCGAATCGCATCCTGCTCATCGATCTCCACAAATGACGGATCGCGACTCTTGAGCGGCAGGATCGTTTTGAGCGTGGCCAGCGGGATCAGAATCTCATGGCGTATCTCATTCGGCTCAATGTAAACAAATGAGTAGACGCTGCTGTAACTGGTGATTCCCAGCGTGGCTTCACGCTGTCTGGAAAACCACGACTCCCACTCGGCGTCAGAAGCGTCTTCAGTGAGCGCCTGCTCCCAGTCGAACCGCACGGTCGTTGAAGCCCCGGGAGTCAGGGATTCGGTGTAGTTCAATGCGGTCCCGGCCTGATGAACCGTCAGTTTCATTTCGCTGGGGATGATAAAATTTACGTCGCTCATA
>JAGQPY010000885.1 GCA_020426485.1 Planctomycetaceae bacterium | reverse complement strand
ACTTGTTCACTATCGGTCGTCAAGAGTATTTAGCCTTGGAAGGTGGGCCTCCCAGCTTCCCACAGAGTTAGCGTGCTCCGTAGTACTCAGGATCCCGACCAGTTTGTTCGCAACTTCGCCTACGGGACTCTCACCCTCTTCGGTTGGCCTTTCCAGTGCCCTTCCGCTATCGCTAACAAACCTTCTGTCGGTCCTACAACCCCGAACTTGCCGAAACAACTTCGGTTTGGGCTCCTCCGCTTTCGCTCGCCACTACTTACGGAATATTCTCTTTTCCTCCGGGTACTTAGATGTTTCAGTTCCCCGAGTTCCCCGCTCACGGCCTATGTGTTCAACCGTGGCTGACCTGGCATTCCCCAGGCCGGGTTTCCCCATTCGGACATCTGCGGATCAACACTCTAGCGCAATTCCCCGCAGCTTTTCGCAGCGCTACACGTCCTTCTTCGGCTCTTGACGCCAAGGCATCCCCCGTGCGCCCTTAGTAGCTTAACCATGCAATCCTCTTCTTCCAGAGAATTTCATAAAAGTAAAGATGTTCTAATCCTA
>JAGQPY010000884.1 GCA_020426485.1 Planctomycetaceae bacterium | reverse complement strand
AACAATTCGCGAACATGTTCTGAAGTTCGGTGCATGGCACGGTGAGCGTCGAGTTACCACTCGCGATCAGCGGGAACTGGTGATCGAATCCCGCCGCTCATTGATCGTGGACGACAATCAGCGTCCCGTTTCTCAGCTGGTGATCGACATCGATGTCACAGACGAAAGACGGCGGCAGCTCTCCGAACGTCGCTCTCAGCGACTGGAAAGCATTGGTACGCTGGCCAGCGGCATCGCCCATGACCTGAACAATGTGCTGACACCCATTACCATGGGGGCCAAGGTCCTCAAGCGGTCGCTCAGCGAGTCAATGCGGCAGGAAATCATCCAGTCCATCACTTCCAGTGCCGAACGTGGTGCCGGAATGATTCGCCAGCTGCTGGCCTTTGCCGGCGGCAACATCGGTCCTCGTGAAGCGGTCAACGTCAGCGAGCTCCTGGAAGAAGCCCGTGCCATTCTGGTGCATACGCTTCCCAAGACAATTACCGTTTCCGTTGAGCTGAACTCTGTGCTCTGGACAGTCTGCGGTGACGCGACCGAACTGTCA
>JAGQPY010000883.1 GCA_020426485.1 Planctomycetaceae bacterium | reverse complement strand
TTCTCCACATGGCCCCTAGGGCCGGAAGTTCATTGACATATTGGAAAAAAGACACATTAGATCAGATATAAATATCTGGAAACTAAAAGATTATCGCGATGAGCGATAATGACAACTCATTGAAAAGACAAAAAGTACAATAAGCTAGATAAGGGCGTATGGGGGATGCCTAGGCTCTCAGAGGCGAAGAAGGACGTGATAAGCTGCGAAAAGCCGCGGGGATCGGCACATACGAAATGATCCGCGGGTATCCGAATGGGGCAACCCTGCATGCTGAAGGCATGCAATCCGCAAGGAGGCGAACCCGGGGAACTGAAACATCTAAGTACCCGGAGGAAGAGAAAACAAAAGTGATTCCGTAAGTAGTGGCGAGCGAACGCGGAACAGCCCAAACCGGTACTGTTACGGCAGTGCCGGGGTTGTAGGACCACGAGATTCGATGCGCGATGAACCGGAACGTTCTGGAAAGGACGGCCGTAGCGGGTGACAGCCCCGTACGGGCAAAGGACGATATCGATAGTGGGATCCTGAGTAGCGCGGGGCACGTG
>JAGQPY010000882.1 GCA_020426485.1 Planctomycetaceae bacterium | reverse complement strand
GGCTTTTGCTCTGCCGATCTTATCCCGAATTAAGATGCAAGGCTCACAGCCTCAGGTGCTAGTCTTAGCTCCAACGCGCGAGCTGGCAACACAAGTTGCCAAGTCCTTTGAAACCTATGGCAGCTGCATCCCCAAGCTGCGAGTTACAGCCATTTATGGAGGTGCCGACTACGAGCCTCAATTACGAGCACTAAAGCGTGGCGTGCACATCGTCGTGGGGACTCCGGGGCGGGTTATTGATCATATTCGCCGCGGCTCACTCAACTTGAACGGCGTCTCGTGCTTGGTACTCGATGAAGCCGACGAAATGCTGAACATGGGCTTCATTGAAGACGTCGAGTACGTTTTGGCTCAATCGCCTGTTGAAAAGCAGATCGCGTTATTCTCGGCTACGATGCCTGATCCAATTCGTCGAATTGCAGACGACTACCTCAAGAATCCGACCACCATTACCATTCGCAAGAAATCGCTGACTGCAGAGTCGATCGATCAAAAGTGCGTCTTTGTAGAAGAGCGTCACAAGCTGGAATTGCTCTCTCGTTTGCTCGA
>JAGQPY010000881.1 GCA_020426485.1 Planctomycetaceae bacterium | reverse complement strand
GGAGAGGTTGCCGGCCAATTGCGGCAAGCGGTCCGCCATGCCTGTGAGGCTGAGCACTGCTTCCCGTCGTTGGGCCAAACGCTGCCGGTCCAGTCCATAGATGCGGCCATAGAAATCTAGATTCTCTTGTACCGAGAGGTCCGTGTAGAGGCTGAATTGTTGCGACATGTAACCGACGTGCGGCTTGATTCGTTCCGCATCCTGCCGCACGTCCCAGCCCAGCACACTGGCTTCGCCGCCGCTGGGCGGAAGGATCCCCAGCAGCATGCGAATGATGGTCGACTTGCCGCTGCCGTTGGGACCCAGCAGCCCAAAAATGGCCCCGGGCTGCACCTGGAAACTAACGTCTCGCACGGCTTGCAGCGCCCCGAACGAACGCGACAGTGAGCGGACGTCGATGAGCGGGCTCATGGCGTCTGCTCCCATGCCCCCAGCCAGACGTCGGCCATCATTCCCGGTCGCAGCAGATCGCGGTCGTCGTCAATAGCCACCTTGATGCGAAACACTTGTTTCGCGCGTTCCTCCAAGGTTTGTACATTGCTAGGCGTA
>JAGQPY010000880.1 GCA_020426485.1 Planctomycetaceae bacterium | reverse complement strand
GACATTCGCGTTCAAGTTGTAAATGTTGATGGCACTGGATTGAAAATGTTGACCAGTCCTCCAGGTCAAAGTTTGTGCCCAAAGTGGATACCAGACAGCACCAAGGTTCTTTTTTATAATCAGCCGCCGTCCACCGGCACGTCAACGCCGCAGTTGATATGTGTTTCACTGGAAGGAACTGGCGAAGCCGTCGTTGATGTTGGGAAATTCGGCGGTTACTTTCCAGACGTGCGAAGCCAGTCGCGAACCAAGCGGTGAACGTGCGGACTGGAAATGGTTTGATGACAAGCGGGTGTGACACCCGCCGGAGTAACTCTTAGCCGGAGGCTCCGTATCGAGTGTTGCAGCGAAACTATAAGGATACGTGAAGCCGTAATGCTGGCGACGTGACCGAAGTTTTTCGTTGAAGCGTACACAGAAAGGTAGTGAGGGTGAATCGACCGGGAGTGGCCTTCCGGCGGTGAACGACATGAGCTCCGAAATTTTGTATCTGTTGGATTCTGCCCAAGGTGTGTGCATGCTGGAAGGCAATATCTCTCGCCGCGATCTG
>JAGQPY010000087.1 GCA_020426485.1 Planctomycetaceae bacterium | reverse complement strand
TTTCCTTGCCTGAAACAACAGCAAGTTCCGTTTCGGGTGTCCGTGTTTTTCCAGCTTAAAACTTTTCACGCCGTTGTGTCGCCCCCATGCTCGCAACGATCGGAGTCAAAAAATACTGGTGTTTTCACTCCGATCCACGTCACGAAGGGATCTGATCCCATAAATATCGACAACCTGTCAGACCCGGCAGGCACCTGATTTGATGGTGATGTCAGGGGGTGAGTCCGGGACATGATTGGAACGGGTGCCTGATCTGAAGACGGCGGGTGGCCAGGGCAGCGGTGGAATGAGCCACCTTGCTGAAACCGGCAGTTTCGGCCAGACTGATGTCTGCTTCTCCAGTTTCCGGTGCGACGATTGCCGGACAAAAAAATCGTCTGAGACGAAACTGCCTTCGAATCTTTGAACCAGAGACCAGAGTTTTCGGACACTCGCACGGATGCGAATGCCTTCAGAACAACTTACGGAACGACTCACCTCGCTGCAGATCTGTTCGGAAGAGCAGCTCCGAAGCTGCGAGCCAGCCGTTCGCCGACTATGCCATGACCTGCCGGACTTCGACACCGTTTGGATCGACGCTCTGGCACAGTGTCGAGTCATCACGCCGTGGCAGGCAGATCAACTGCTTTCCGATGATCCGTCCGTCCTGAGAGTCGAGAGTCTTCTGCTGACTGACGGACTGGGGAATCGAACATGGCACGCAGTTTCCACGATTGACGGGACCAGTTCCGCAGTCACTCAGATCTGTTCTTCAAGTGACGCTCAAGTCAGCGTCCTGCACTCCGGATTTGATGACCTTATTGAACGTCTGGACGCAGTACGCCGCTCTGCTCCGCCTTCGGTGGCACTTCCTGAACGAGTCATACGGACAGATCATGGTCTGTTTATGATCTCACCATTCATCGGCGGCTGGACGGTGGAAGATCTTCTGCTGCGTGGCGGTCGACTGCCGTGGCAATGTGTTGCCGAAATCGGTGTCCAGCTGGCGACGGGATTGGACTGGCTCAGTACGAACCAACTGATCCATGGCGAACTCCTGCTGCGGACGATTCGAATCACAGCAGCAGGAAAAGCGGTCCTGGTGCAACCGTTTCTCACCGGTTTCCTGAACTCCGTCATTTCATTTTCGTCGGAACTGCAGCTTCGACAAATCGAATGTATCGCACCGGAACGAGTTGGAACCGGAAGACGGGCAGACGTGCGGAGCGAGCTTTATTCGTTTGGCTGCTGCCTTTGGCAGATGCTGACGTCACGTCCCGTTTACCTGTCGGCTGATCCGGTGACACGTCTGATCAAAGCCACCGAACGGGACATTGCCGATGTTCGAACACTGACACCCGATTGTCCGGACTGGATGGCTCGAATCCTGAACAGTCTGACCAGGCGCAGCCCGGAACTCAGACCGTCCGACTTCCGCGACGTTTCGCAGGTCTGGTCACGCCACACCTCGACTTCCGTTCGTCACACGAAAGAACTGGTGAAAAGACTTCCCGATCGAAAGCAGCTCAAATCAAAGCTGAGGTCGGCGTCCAACAGTCGGAGGCGATCGTTCGCAACGACCGCCGTGACGACCGTCACAATGCTGCTGCTGTTTACCGGAATTGGCCTGTATCGAGGTGTGCTTCCCATGCCGCTTCGAGTTTCCGGCGTGACCCGGCGCGAATCTGTCCCGATGACTCAATCAGCGGAGTCGACGCTGGCGATCCAGCCGCCGGAATCGCTCAGCCAACATGAACGTGCGGAGTCCGGCCATTTGAAGCTCCCGTCCCCCGATGCTGCGGGTGTGATTGTGCTGCTCTCCGGAGAATCATACGAAGCCAGCGACATCCACTTTCCCGGTGTGCTGTATCTGGAATCAACCGCTGCCGTTCCGGCAACCATCCATGTGCCGGCCGGAACCTCATGGCAGATTCACGCATCACAGGCTTCGCTGTCCGGAATCAACGTTCGCCCGGTCAAATCCGCAGATGACACGCCACGGGCATCCGCAAAAGCGTCGCTGATCGAATGCACATCGAACGTGTTGTCGCTGACGCGATGTCGGTTTGACTGTCGTCACGCCGCAGTGGAGTCCTGTGTTCACTGGATGCCCGGATCTGATGCTGCTCGAATCGTCACTGTGAAGGACTGTGTCTTCGATGGAGCGGCCTACGGACTTTGGTTCAGCCAGCCCCCGGTGCGGTGTGGTCTGGAAAACGTACTGTTCGCCGATACCGCAGCCTCCCTGCGATGCGACACCGATTCGCACGACAAGTCGCCGTCCCTGAACTTCTCCGCCAGTCACGTTACCAGCGTGGCTGGCCAGAGCTTTCTGGACATCGTTTCCGCCAGTCCAGGTCTTGCTGAATTGAGAATTCAGATTCGCTGCGGTGAATCCGTCCTTTGTCCTCAGCTTTCTCTGGTTCGAACAGCCTGGCCGGAGGGCATCTCCCCCGAGGTCGCGCGGGTGGAATTTCTGCTGCCGGAACGCGGCAATCCGACGATTGTTTCACCTTCGATTCATCCAGTGGTCTACTTCGATCGTTCACTTGGAAAACTGGTTCAACTCCCCACCGCGCAGGTGACATCGGAATCATTGCTGATGGCCAATCCGGTTTTCCGAAGTCAACCGTCACCGCAGAGCGCGGTGGATGTTGTGCAGACCAGTGAACTGCTCGACTTCGAAGGGCCAAAGCTGACCACGGAGATGCCGGGCATCGACGTTCAGCGACTGGCTGGTCTCGACACATCTCATTCCATTCATCAGCAAACACCATGACATATCGCCAGCTGAACGCAGAAAAAACCATTGAGACTCTGGACATTCTGGAGCGGCGTATTCAGGAACGCTTTGACGGATCCAGCCTGTGTAAAGTGGCTCGCGAACTCAGCGACATTGCCCGCGAAGCTCGAGCCCGTGTCGCGTGGATCGACCGTCCTCATCTGGGACTGCGAGTTGCCGTTCTGGCGGTCGTGCTGATCGGAATCGCAGTGGCTGCATTCGGATTCAATCAACTGCTGAGCGAACACGAAGGTCGGATCTCGCTGTCCGAAGGAATCGGCATGCTGGAATCCGCCACCAATGAAGTCATCGTGATCGGGGCCGCACTGCTGTTCCTGTTCAGTCTGGAAGTTCGAGTCAAACGAACTCGTGCACTGCGAATGCTGCATGATCTGCGAGCGGTCTCACATGTGATTGACATGCACCAGCTGACGAAAGACCCCAGCCGAATTCTGAACGCTGCATCGGCGCCCACGCCGTCTTCTCCGCGAAGAGTCCTGACACCTTTCCAGCTGACTCGATATCTGGATTACTGCAGTGAGCTGCTGTCGCTGATTGGCAAGATCGCCGCCCTGTATGCTCAAAGCCTTCCGGACCCTGTTGTCGTAGGCGCCGTCAACGATATTGAAACACTGACGAACGGATTGAGTCGAAAGATCTGGCAGAAGATCGTCATCATCAATGAATCTGCCGCAACGGATACGGCCGCTGCAGTCACTGCACCCGCTCAAACGCCGCAGAATCAGGCAAGCAGCGACGACATCGTCTGATCAACCATCGCCGCGGACCGATCGAACGAATACATGCAGGTTGGGTCGAAAGAGTCAGCCCGGCACCGTGAAGAGTTTCTCATTGTTTAACCCGATGCCGCGGGCGAGACCCATCCAGCCTACTGTCAGCCTCGCCTGCGGCATCGGGTTAAACATGTCATCTGCGCTGCCCGACAAAACTGAAACAACAGCGCGTCCGCTGAGATTGCCCCTCAGCGTTTTCCGGCTCAAAACTTCTCACGGCGTTGAGCGAAGTCTTGTCAGGACAGGATGCCGCTGACGATCTTTCCGTGGACATCTGTCAGCCGGAAATCACGCCCCTGAAAACGGAACGACAGCCGTTCGTGATTGATCCCCAGCTGATTCAGAATGGTGGCGTTCAGATCGTGAATGTGTACGGGATTTTCCGTGATGTTGTAGCTGAAGTCGTCGGTGGCACCGTAGACCGTTCCCGGCCTGATTCCGCCTCCAGCCAGCCAGATGCTGAAACATCTGGGATGATGATCCCGTCCATAGTTGTCACGGCTGAGTTTCCCCTGGCTGTAAATCGTTCGGCCGAATTCGCCGCCCCAGATCACAAGAGTGTCTTCCAGCAGACCACGAGACTTCAAATCCTGAACCAGTGCCCACGAAGGCTGATCGATATCCCGGCACTGATTGGGCAGGTCATTGGCCACGTTGCCATGTTGATCCCAGCCGCGATGAAAGATCTGAACGAAACGAACATCGCGTTCCAGCATGCGGCGAGCCAGCAGGCAACTGGCCGCATAAGTACCGGGCTTCGTGACGTCCGGGCCATACATGTCCAGGACATGCTGCGGTTCGTCATTGAGGCTCACCAGATCCGGCATGGAGGACTGCATTCGATACGCCATTTCGTACTGAGCAATCCTCGCGCGAGTTTCCGGGTCGCCATAGGTGGCCAGAGTTTGCTGATTCATTTCTTCCAGTCGATCCAGCATCCGACGCCGCATGGCCGGCGAAACACCTTCGGGGTTCGAAAGAAAGAGCACCGGATCTCCCTGTCGTCTCAATGAAACCCCTGAATATCGACTGGGCAGAAAACCGGCGCCCCACAGACGGTTGTACAGCGCCTGAGCCTGCTGGCGACCGGTCCAGGTGGGCGTCATGACCATGAATGCCGGAAGTTCACGGTTCTCGGAACCAAGTCCATAACTGAGCCATGCCCCCAGACTGGGTCGTCCCGGCAGTTGATGGCCCGTGCAGATATAAGTGATGGCCGGATCATGGTTGATGGCTTCTGTGTGCATCGATCGTACGATGCAGATGTCATCCACCATTTTCGCAGTGTGCGGCAGCAGTTCGCTGAGCCAGGCTCCGGACTGTCCATGCTGAGTAAACTTGAACTTCGAAGGTGCGATCGGAAACCGTTTCTGGCCGCTGGTCATTGTTGTCAACCGCTGGCCATTTCGCACCGATTCCGGCAAATCCTTGTCAAACCAGTCGTTCATGACGGGTTTGTAATCAAACGTATCCTGCTGACACGGTGCTCCAGCCATGAACAGCCACACGGCTCGACGCGCTTTCGGAGCAAAGTGCTGCAGAGCTGCCGGAACTTCCGTTGCTGCAGCGCTGGCCACCGATTCAGAATCCAGCGTGGCCAGAGCCGCTGTGCCCAGCCCCAGGGCACCTCGAGCGAAGAAGTGGCGACGCGTTTCTTCCAGCATGTGGGTTCGAATTGGATTCATAAGACTGATCACCTGTCATTGAACTATGAATTGCCGTCATCAACGACAAATTGACTTTCCAATGTTTAGAAAGTCTCCTCGTAAGACACACTGCGGTGAAACGACATCTATAAAAGTTTATCGCTGCCAACTCAATCGTCGAGGTATCTCTGGATCTTCATGCCGGGAGTCCTGCTTTGCAAGCACTCTCCACTTTGAAGACCAATGATTGCCGGACATATGGAGACCTGATTATCCACTACCACAGCAGAAGATCCGTTCCGAAAAAGAGTTTCTTCCAGACTTGGGACGGTCGAAGTTCGTTGCGCTGTTTGATAGTCTTCACGACCTGAGGTGACACCTAACGCAGTCCTTCAGGTCGGAGTTGTTTTTGTACCACACAGGTTCCCGGCCTGTTACTTGACGATCATCTGCTCAACCCCGCCGTCTCTCCGCTGCTCCGACAGCGATTTCCGGACGGCTCTTGTTTGAAGGAAGAATAATCTGATGCCAAGCGCTTCCGCTCGCCACATTCTCGTCTCTGATGAAGCAACATGCCTGGACCTGAAAAAGCAGATCGAAGAGGGTGCGGATTTTGCAGCTCTGGCTAAACAGCACAGTCAGTGTCCGTCCGGAGCTCAGGGTGGCGACCTGGGCACCTTTCGTCAGGGCCAGATGGTCCCTGAATTCGACAAAGTCGTTTTCAACGAAGAACTGAATACCGTTCATGGCCCGGTCAAAACTCAATTTGGCTACCACCTGCTGGAAGTCACCTCTCGCAGCAGTTGAAATCTCTCCGCTGCGGCCCGCCTTGATCTTTCGAAAAGGCGTTTCAGCCGCTCGTCAATATCGCTGTGTCACTGAATCTGAAAGAATAGCGAACGCCGTCATTCCACGGCGTTCGCCTTCCATTCTTCAGTGAGCCCTGCGCTTCATGCCGTACATCGCCATCGATCTCGGAACGTCGTATCTCAAAGGTGCTGTCGTTGACGTTGAGCAATTGACGCTGACACAGATTCGACGCGGCCCCGCTCCGGCACTGCTTCCCGCAGAATCAGCTCTGATTCATGAATTGAACGCGGAAGCCGTTGTTCACGGTGTACGTCAACTTATCAGCGAACTCCTGAAGTTCTGTCAGCCCTGTCAGGGAATCCTGCTGTGTGGTCAAATGGGCGGACTCATTCTGACGCGTCCCGATGGAACCGCTTTGAGTTCCTATATTTCATGGACGGACGGTCGTCTGACAGCACCTCACTCGTCCGGCGACGGAACATGGTTTGATCACTTTGCAGATGATGTCGGCGGATCCGCAACCGCTCAACGGCTGGGGAACGAATTTCGTCCGGGTCTGCCGCTGCCGATTCTCTTCTGGCTTCGCCAAAACAATCGCCTTCCGTCGGAGCCCTTCGTTCCGCTGACACTGCCTGATTTTGTAGCCGCCACCCTGTGCCACGCCACTCCCGTGATGGAACGTACTCTGGCAACCAGCCTGCTGGACGTTTCCACCGGAACGTTTCCTTTGGATCTTGCCGACCGGCTTCACTTGAGCCATCTGCAGTGGCCCGAACTGGTCGACTTTCATCAGGCGGTGGGAACCTGCCAAATCAACGGACAGTCGGTACCGGTCTATGCGCCCGTTGGTGACCATCAGTGTTCGGTAGCCGGAACTCTGCTGACACCGGTTGAGCTTTCCATCAACATCGCGACTGGTTCGCAGGTCGCCGTTCTGACCAGTGATTCCGAAGTCGGCAGTTTTCAGCTGCGCCCTTATTTTGACCGGCAGTACCTGAAGACAATCACCAACATCCCGGCCGGTCGAGCACTCACAGCCATCATTCGACTTCTGACGGAGATCCCCGGACGTGACGGCACGGAAACGGGGGATGCCTGGGATTACTTCTTTCGTCAGGCAGACACAACCCGCACCTCTGATGTCGAAGTCAATCTGGCCTTCTTCCCGGGCGCAATCGCAGGTCCCGGTTCGATCCGCAATCTTCGCGAAGACAACCTTAATGTCGGCAGCATTGCTCGATCTGCACTCACACAGATGGCAGATTATTATTCAGAACTGACGTCGCGCATCGTCAGCGGTTCAGAAAATCGTCGCGTCGTTTTCGCCGGCGGGATCGCCCAGAAGTCGGCACTGCTTCGCAGTCTGATCATGGATCGACTGGGCGGCGAATTTCGTTTGACAACGTCCACAGAAGACGCATTGCTGGGTTTGATGGTACTGGGACGGGTCACTGCCGGCCTGAACGCATCCGTCGCGGACGCCACCGCGCACATTGCTCGCCATCTGCCCACGTCGAAAGAGTGATCGTTGGACGAACGGCCACCGTTTCCAGCGGACGTCGTGTTTACGAGTGGCGTCCGGTGCAGCCGGCCTGAATCAGCTTTTCCACGATCACCGTAGCAGAATCATCGGGACACACCGACACCGCCCGGCATTCTTCCAGATTTCGAAACCAGGTGTGCTGTCGCTTCGCAAACTGCCGAGTGACGGTCTTGATCTGTTCAATCGCCTCAACCAGCGGAAGATTGCGCTCCAGATGCTCGATGAGTTCGCGATAGCCAATCGCCTGGCGAGCTGTTCGGCCGGGCGGAGGCACCTGCTGCAACAGCTGTCGTGTTTCTTCCAGCAGCCCGTCACTCATCATCTGATCAACTCGCTGATTCACACGCTGGTGCAACCAGTCTCTCTGCGGTTCCAGCCAGAAAACTTTGTCCGGACGTTCTTTCGCAGGCAATGCCTGTTCGCCATGCAAAGTCGACAGAGGCTGCCCGGTGACTCGAAAGACCTCCATCGCGCGAATCACGCGTCGAGTATCATTGGGATGCAGTCGCTCAGCAGTCACCGGATCGATGGAGCGAAGTTCGTCGTGCAGAAAATTCACACCACGCTCGGAAATCACGCGTTCCAGATCACGCCGAAGATCCCAATCGGCTTCCGGCCCCTGAAACACGCCCCGCAGAATAGACCGCAGATACAGCCCCGTCCCCCCCACAAACAAAGGAACCTTCTGCCTCGCGAGAATGTCCTCGGCGGCGCTGCGCGCGTGATCGACATAATCAGCAACGCTGTATTCCTGATCGGGGTCAATCACGTCAATCAGATGATGCCGAACAACGGCCTGCTCCGCAGCAGACGGCTTTGCCGTGCCCACGTCCATCCGGCGATAAATCGCCATGGAGTCCATCGAAATGACTTCGGCGTTCAGACGCTGAGCCAGCTCCAGAGACACCTTTGACTTGCCGACGGCTGTGGGTCCGGCCAAAAACCAGCATTGTTTCAAAATGTCTGGCTGGAAGTTCATAGAAGCGCACATCACAGACCGGGAATCGTCAACCACGATTGAATCACGTTCAGACCATCGGTTTCAACACGGGGAACCGGAGACTCCACATTCGCCACGCCACGGAACCTGACTCGGCGACTCAGGTCGATGACCAGCGGAGATTCCTGCTGAGCACCTTCGTTTTGTGTTCCATTTGATGTCGACTTCAAACTGAAGTGAGACACTGTGGAATTGTAATTCCGTCCAGCGAACAAGCGGCATCAGACGTCAAAGTCTTCTCAAATCTCCCTGCTTGTTACAAATGGCCTGCAATCATTGTAAGGATTTCAATTTCTGTCTCCATTTGAGCACCGGCACGGGGAATGCAAATCTCTGAAAGCATCGATCGTCACTTTGAACGATCACCTCAAAATGCCTGAAAACTCTCTTTTGGAGACAAGACAATGGTCAAGACTTTGTTCAGCGTTGCGTTGGTTGCCACCGCGTTTGCCGGCCACCTTTCTGCTCAGACATGTTCAGACGGTTCCTGTCGACTGCAACACAACACAGGTTACAACAACTACGACAACTACAGTGTGCAGAGAACCGGATATGATCCTTCTCCCTGGAACCCAAACGCGCAGTCACCGTACTCGCCATTCGATGAAAACCGAATTCCTGCGAGCCTGCAGCCATCGATCGATCAATTCGGCGGAAACGATGGCCCCAACTCCATCTGTAAGGACGGTTGCTGCGGACCGAACGGCGGACAGGGCTGTGCCGACGGACAGTGTTCCGGCGGACGCTGCATGGAAGGATGGGGCGGAGAAGGCATGCATCGAAGGGGCCCGAACGATGGCTCTGGTTATCTGACCAGACGAGATCGATATCGAAACTCGGATCAGGGTTTGAATGGAAACCTGTCGTGGCCGAATGATCGACGTCAGCTGACCGGAAATGATTATCGCAGCAACTACCCTAACGACAATCGCCCCTTCGGAGATCCCAACCTCTGGAACCGTTCCGGAACATCATCGAACTATATGCCGACGGTCACCAATCGCCTGAATCCCGGATCTGCTTCCATCAACTGGCAGTCGACCTTCGACACCGGGCTGCAGGCGGCTCGCCAGACCGGACGACCGATGCTGGTACGAGTCACCGCGGACTGGTGCAACTATTGTCAGCAGATGAAGCAGGAAACGTTCACGGACAGTCGCATCATTCAGGACGCTGCAGAATTCGTCTCCATCGATCTGAATGCTGATGCAAATCGGTCGCTGGTAGAGCAGATGGGTGTCAGGACGCTGCCAACCGTTCTGGTGATCGCTCCGGACCTGCGCATCGTCGATCGAGTCGAAGGGTTCCGCAACGCCGATGACCTGGCTCGCATTCTGTCACGACACACTCAGCGTGCACAGCTTGAACGCGATGTGAAGGTCGCTGCTCGCTGATCGTCAAAAGCACAACTTTCGAAGCAACCGATTCTTCCACCTCAACGCGGGCAGTACTCAAACCCCATTCGAGCTACCGCTCGGAAACGCTCCCGCGAACTGCTCTGAAGATCAGACTCCGAGATAACAGCTTTACCAAAATCAGAACCATCATGTTCATCCCGCCTTTGAAGCCACGGGTCGTCAGCACAAATGGAACAGACGTTCCGCCCCAACCTTCCGGTGGCCTGACGATCAGCTATCCCTGAGCACAGCCATGACGGCTGCGACTCATCCTTCCACAGTTCGCTGGAAGACGGGCCTTCGGCGATCTTTCCCGGTACTCTACAACAGTTCACGACACATCAACCGCGTTCCTCGGTGGAATGCGGTTTGCTGCGTTGATTTCCGGTGCGAAAACATCAGCATAGTGCGCGCGTCGACGCACAGATGTCGTACGTGATGATTCGTGACAACAACCTTCAGAACGTTCGCTCATGACTCCGGAGATTCCTGCATGATGTCTCGACTGGTCCCGTCAGCAATCCGGGTGGTGTTCTGTCTGCTGTGGTCACTTTCGCACACTTCAGCGATTGGTGATGAGCCGAACGTTCATGTTGTGATCATTTCGGACACTTCACCAGCCGCTCAGTGGGGAAGACATGCGGTCCATTTGACGATGGACACCACGTTGATGTTTTCGACAGTGATGCAACACCTTCCCGACGATCGACTGCGGGTCTATCCACTTTCACTGGAGGCCGATGACTGGTCAACTCCGGACAATGTTCTGAAACAGATTGCTGACGTTTCCCTGCAGCCACAAGATACACTGGTTGTCTATTTCACGGGGCATGGAGCGGCCGATGATCAGGGCCACTATCTGCAACTGGCAAAGGGTAAACTGCATCGGTCAGACCTGAGGCAGGCCATGCAGCAGAGAGGTGCTCGCCTGAATGTTCTGCTGACTGACTGCTGCAATGTGCGGGGTGATGGTCAGGGCTACTTTGCGCCGAATATCGGTGGTGATTCGCCGAAAAGTCCCACGCCGTTGTTTGAATCGCTGTTCCTGAAGAGCAGTGGCTGGGTCGACATCAACTCCAGCTCACCAGGGCAGGGCGCGTTCTTCAGAAATATCCCGGAAGGTGAACCCATTGGTTTCGAGCCTGATCAGATGCCGGGGTCGCTGTTCACGATTGCATTGACGGATTTCTTCAGGAAAAGACGTGAGCTGCCGTTGAGCTGGGACGATCTTGTTCGCGAATGCAGTATCGATGTGCATCTGCTGTTTCAGAAAAACTATCCTCAGGGCGCAGCGCCGGCAAAGGGGCAGCCCATTCAGTCTGTTCAGAATGTCTATGCGTTTGAATATCCCGGCAAACCACAGAATTCCGGACCTCGCACCGGACTTCTGGTTCGTGATTTTCGTCAGTCAGGAGCCCTGATCACAAACGTTCAGCCGGAATCTCCGGCGGCTCACGCCTTTGATGTTTCCGGAAAGCGGTACACTTCTCTGCAACCGGGGCAACTGATTGTGGAAGCCAACGGCACGCCCATTCGTTCGGCAGCCGATCTCATGGCAGCCGTTCGCGAATCACCACCACTGTTGCGGCTGCGAGTGGCCGACGAAGATCAACGTCAGAATGCGGAATATCTGATGCAGCTGCGGTACTGAACACGATCGCGACATGGCTGAAAGCCATCTTCCGTTGGCACGGACGTTTGTATCGAACCCACATTCATGCGACAGTGAGTGCGTCGTTGCGTTTGCCTGAAGACACTCGAAGTTTTCGCCGGAATTTCTGCATCATGTCACGTTGGAAAGAGTGCTGTGGCCGCCCGGGCCGTTTCCTTGCCGCGTACCTCATCATGGCCATTGCAACAGCGACCGGATTTCCACAAATGTCCGAAGTCGCAGCGCAGGAGCCGTCGCTGGAAGAGATCGCCGCAGATCCCTTGTTTCAGAAGGATGTCATCACGCTGGAAGATCTGACGGCTGGCCTGAACGATCCGCAGCGACAGAACACCGTGATTGAACGGCACTTCGTTCGAGCCACCGGTCTCAGCGATGACCAGCAGCAGACGTTTCTGACCGATGCTCTGCGGCACAAATCACCCGTCGTGCGACGGCAGGCGGTGGACCAACTGGAACGGCTGAATATCCTGTCTGACGCCGTGCTTCAGCTCGTCCAGGACGCCGGCCCGATGGCCGAAATGTCCTTCAAACTGGCTCAGGCCGAAATACCTGATCAAACAGACACTCCCGCTCAGGTCACGGAAATCGGGTACATCCGCAGGCTGATTCTTCAACTGGTGTCGGAAGAGATCACAGAACGTTTTGCGGCGGAGACCCAGTTGGAAGCGATTGGATCGCCCGCCGTTTCCGAACTTGTTCTGCTTCTGACCGACACGGCCTACGCTCGCCCCGCAGCAAGGATGCTGGGACGAATTCTGCGTGCGGCAGAAGAAATCCCGGAAACATATCAACTGGAAGCCATTGTCGGAGCGGCCGCAGAATCGCTGCCCGCCAAAGCGCCAATGGAAGTTTCTGCTGAGACGACCGTTCGAGAACCGGAGAAAGGCTCGCCCACGAAGGTCCGTGTGTTCTTTGGCACCAACCGCGAGCTCCTCCGGGAACCTGAATCGGCCGAACCTCGGCTGTTCAATGGATCAGTGATCGTGGTGGGAGCGATCCTGATGCTGGCATTTCGGCTGGGCTATCGACGAGGTTCCAGTGAGGCCAGTCACGCTCCCGGAGTTGCTCGTCGAATTCTGCTGCCTTTCCTGTTGATCATGGCCGCCGCATGGGGCCTGCGGGAAGTGAACTTCGGCTGGCAACAATACTACGCCGCCAACCAGGGAGCGCAGTTTGGAATCCGCCGTTCACCGGACAGTCGAGTGCGTTATGGGCATTGTGATATTTCCATTCCGCCAACGCATGAAGTCGGGGAGGTGGAACGTCCTTTGCTGGGAGCCGAAGACGAACGAGTTCACGTCGTGCTGACTCAGACAGAAGTGCAGGAAGATCGAGCCTTCTTTGATGACGTGCGTGCTCTGCTGGCCGACGTTCAAACGGATGGCGAATGCTTTGTCTTTGTGCACGGCTACAACGTCGACTTCGACAGCGCCGCTCGCCGTACAGCGCAGATTCACTACGACCTGAAGTTTCGTGGGGTTCCTCTGTTCTTCAGCTGGCCGTCACGAGCCAGTTTTCGGCACTACTTTTCTGATCGAAACGAAATTCTGGTCAGTCGTCAGGCCATTCGCGAATTCCTGCAGGATGTGGCTCAGCGAGCCGGCGCGAAGAAGGTGCATGTGATTGCTCACAGCATGGGAGCCGACGCCGTCTGTCAGGCAATCGCCGAACTGGATGGAGAAGGCCGCGTCTTTGAACAAGTGATTCTGGCGGCACCGGATATCGATGCCGATGTTTTTGAACATCAGCTGCTGCCCAAAATGAAACCCCGCGCGCGGCGAACAACGCTTTATTGTTCCAGCAACGACTGGGCTCTGTACGCTTCCTACCACTTCAACGACAGTCGACGAGCGGGTGATTCACGGGACGAACATCTGATCACCAGCGACGGGCTTGACACGGTCGATGCCAGCCACATGGATACGGAGCTGCTGGGACATTCGTATTACGGAAGCTGCCTGCCACTGATTCGTGATGTCGGAAAAATTCTGGCCTCCAATCTGTCACCGCCGGAAAGAGATCTGGAACCGCGTCAGATCGATCGCCCTGTTCCTTACTGGACTTTCCCGCCGTCTCAGATGCTGCCGCCCGAACTGCCTCTCGAAGCTGCGCCTGTCACAGATGCACCGTGACGCAATGCTCCGCCTTCGCGACCAGGTGTTTGACGGGCTTCTCTGAACCGGGATCTCGGTCGCTCAGATCCGGAAATCGTTCCAAAATCTGCAGCGAAATCCGAACTTCCGAAGTGTGTCACTACGTTGAAATTTCAGATTTCTGCAGGTTCTGAGACCGCTTTTGCCTAAACTGAACCAGTCCCGAGCACCTTTTGTCCGACAGGAAACGGCATCTGATGAAGCGCGACGTGTTCATCAGTGGCGGTTTTCGGGCTTTGCATTTGTTTTCCGAGTCGACTGATGAAACCTTCCAGCGGGCTGTGGCCCCGCCTTCAACGCTCCTTCGCGGAGCTGCTCAATTACCGAACCAGTTTGCCTCGAATCCGGTTTCAGGAAAGTGACACCAGTGTCACAGAAACCGCCGATCAAACGATGCTGCGCCGACGCATCCGAGCCAGCGCGCTGGTGCTGTTCGTGGCCAAGCTGGCGTTCACGACTCGCAGTCTGGTACTGACGGGCGACGCCGGTGCTGTGGATGCCATCACGCTGCTGCTGCTGTTCTTGGCCTCGGTCTGGCTGTACAGCCCTCGCAACGCTCCGTTGCTTTGTCTGCGAACTATCGAAAGCATGATCTTTCTGGGCATGTCGGCCGAATTTGGTTTTCGTCTGCACGGCGACCTGCAGTACTACAGTTCGATTGATCGTTCGACCGCCGAAGGTTTGTCGCTGTCCACCATCGGACTGGTCGTCGCCGTGAAGGATCAGATCATTGCCACATTCGGCATGATGATGATCTACGGCATGTTCATTCCCAACACCGCGTTTCGAGCGGCCGTGATGGTTCTGCTGATGGCCGTCATTCCCGGCATCGTCATTGCCATGAACGATACCTCGCCGGAAACCTTTCGGCGGCTGCGTGATCTGAACATGACGTCCAATGGCCTGTTTTCCGGCAACCTGCTGGCCCTTGCTGTGGGAGCGGGCGTCGTGATGTACGGAACGGCCATCGTCAATCGCTGGCGAACCCGAGCTCTGGAAGCCGAACAACTGGGACAGTATCGACTGCGACGCAAACTGGGCAGCGGCGGGATGGGCGATGTTTTTCTGGCCGAACACACGTTGCTCAAACGACTGTGTGCCGTGAAACTGATTCGAGAAGACCTGTCTCGCAACCCCGTTGTCCTGAAACGCTTTGAACGTGAAGTCCAGGCCACCGCCGCATTGACGCACTGGAACACCGTTCAGGTCTTCGACTACGGTCAGACAGCCGAAGGAACCTTCTTCTATGTGATGGAACACCTGCACGGCAAAAACCTGAAACAGGTGGTCACCGAAACCGGCCCGATGAACGAAACGCGAGTCGTGTTCATTCTCAGTCAGGTCTGCGATGCTCTGCGCGAAGCCAGTCGGCGAGGCCTTGTGCATCGCGATATCAAGCCCAGCAACGTCTTTTTGGCAGCGGCGGGCGAACGTTTTGACGTCGTCAAGCTGCTGGACTTCGGCCTGGTGAGTCCACTGTCCACGATCGACGACCTGGAACTTTCCGGCGCCAACGAAATCAAAGGTTCGCCTCGGTACATGTGCCCTGAACAGGCTCAGGGACAGTCACCCGACACTCGCGGCGATCTGTATTCTCTGGGAGCAGTCGCCTATTTTCTGTTGAGCGGTCGGCCGCCGTTTGAACTTCAAAACCCACTGCAGCTGGTGATCGCTCATGCGACCAAACAGCCGCCCGGATTTGGCGAAATTGGTGTCAGCGTGTCACCGGCGCTGGAAGCCATCGTGATGAAGTGTCTGGAAAAAGATCCGCGGGACCGATTCCAGACTCCGGACGAGATGCTGCGCGCTTTGGATGACGTTCCGGTTTCCAGAAGCTGGAGCCGCACGGACGCGGAAATCTGGTGGAAGACGCACTTTCCCAAATGCCTGGCCAGCCCGGAAGGCTGCGTGGAGGAACTGGGGGCTGATCCTGAATCAGCCAACGAAGCCGCATCCAAAGACGCCGCTCTGGACGAAACGGTGCTCAGCAAAGTCTAGCTGAACATCGCCACCCTGGAGTGCGGACACTTGTCGCCGCTCTGGATTCTGCTGACAATTGATCGCCGA